>DATARH010000315.1:0-2171 GCA_036264235.1 Allostellaceae bacterium | reverse complement strand
GCAGATCTTCGCCGACAGCTTCGGCAACGCCGTGCATTTGTTCGAGCGCGATTGCTCGGTGCAGCGCCGGCATCAGAAGGTGATCGAGGAAGCGCCGGCGCCCGGCATCGATCCGCGTCGCCGTGCCGCGATGGGCGAAGCCGCCGTCGCCGCCGCGCGCGCGGTCGGCTATGTCGGCGCCGGCACCGTCGAGTTCATCGCCGAAGGCGGCGACTTTTTCTTCATCGAGATGAACACCCGCCTCCAGGTCGAGCATCCGGTGACCGAGGCGGTGACCGGGCTCGACCTAGTGGAATGGCAAATTCGGGTCGCCGCCGGCGAGCCGCTGCCGGTCTGCCAGCCGGACCTCGCCTTGCACGGGCATGCGATCGAGGCGCGGCTCTACGCCGAGGATCCGCAGCGCGGGTTTCTGCCGCAGACCGGGACATTGCACGGATTGCGCTTTCCGCCGCCGGAACTCGCCCGGGTCGATACTGGCGTGCGGCAGGGCGACATCGTCTCACCGTTCTACGACCCGATGATCGCCAAGATCATCTCCTGGGGAGAAGATCGCGCGGCGGCTGTCCGCCGGCTATGCCGCGCCCTCGCCGAGACCGCGGTGCTCGGAGTCGGGACAAACCTGGAGTTTCTGGCGCGGGTCGCCGCGCACCCGGAATTCGTGTCCGGGGCGGTCGACACCGGCTTCATCGAGCGCCATCGCGCAGCCCTGGTTCCGTCCCGACGGCCGGCCCCCGACACGGTCCTCGCGGCGGCAGCGCTCTCCCGGCTTCTGGCACGCGAAGACGCGGCAAAGGCCGCCGCCTCGCGTTCGGGCGACCCGTTTTCGCCCTGGGCCCGGGCCGATGCCTGGCGGCTCAACGGCCGCGGTCACCAGGAGCTGATCTTCCGCGACGGCACGGAGGAACGATTGGTTTTCGCGAGGGATGAGGCTGGATCTTGGCTGCTGCAGTTCGACGACCGCGCAATTCTCGCAGCGGGCGAGCACCGGGCCGACGGGGCATTCTCGATGCTGCTCGACGGTGTTCGGAAACAAATCACCGTGCTGGATCATCGGGCCGAGACTGCTGTGTTCCTCGATGGCGAAAACTGGCGGCTCACCGAGATCGACCCCCTCGCGGCGCGCGCCGGCGAGGACCCGACCGCCGGGCGGCTCACCGCACCGATGCCGGGGCGAGTGACCCAGCTGATGGTCGAGCCCGGGACGAGTGTCCGGCGCGGGCAGCCGCTGATCGTCATCGAAGCGATGAAGATGGAACATACGGTGACCGCACCCGCCGACGGCGTCGTCGAAGCGGTGCGGTTCCGACCCGGCGATCTGGTCGAGGAAGGGGCGGAGCTGATCGCTCTGATGCCGGAGCATCGGGAACCCGGCTGACCGGCTCGACGCCCAAAATGCCGCTGCACCTCTTGAAGCTCGCGGTCGGGATCGACGATGTCGACCAGCTGCGCCATATCCGCGCCGCCCGAGCCGCAGAGCGCGGCGGCAGCTGGGTCTATACGAGAAACCATCCGCGCCGCGCGGCGGAAGTGCTGGCAGGCGGCTCGATTTACTGGGTCATCCGCGGACACATCCGGGTGCGCCAGCTGGTGTCCGGATTCCGCAGCGAGCGTGACGACAACGGTCGACGCTATTGCCTGATCGAGGTCGATGACGAGCTTGTTCCGACATTTTCCCGGGCTTGGCGGCCGTTCCAGGGCTGGCGCTACCTGGCCCCCGAGGACGCGCCGCCAGATCGCTCCGACAGAGGGGAGCCACCTTCGGATCACATGCTGGCTCAGCTGCGGGCCCTGGGATTGATCTAACGCCTTTCGGGTTAATTTTTATGGTGTCCGCTCTAGACAGGGGGGGCCACGGTCATTACGTATACCGGTCGCCGCGGCCCCTCATAATTCGTATGTCAACATCGCGAAGGGGTTGTTGACGCGGGTGGCGGGTGGGCCTATAAGCGCGGCCCCTCTGTGGCGCGGCCGCGGGGGTTTGTTGATTGAGATTGTGGAGAAGAGGGAAGGGATGCGCGGACGGCGGCCGAGGGTCGCCTGATGTTCGTGCATTTGCGAACGTTTGGAGGCCCTTATATTGGGTCCGTCCGAGAGGATGGGCCTGGGATGAACTTGAGAGTTTGATCCTGGCTCAGAACGAACGCTGGCGGCATGCCTAACACATGCAAGTC
>DATARH010000272.1:0-46290 GCA_036264235.1 Allostellaceae bacterium | reverse complement strand
AAGGTGTAAAGGCAGGTGTTGTAAACCGCCGTGCGGAAGATGTCGTCGCTCCACAGCTTGGTGAAATTGGCGAAGCCGACGAACTGTCCGGGGATTCCGACCCGCGTGTCGGTCACCGACAACCAGATCCCCTTGACGAAGGGATAGGCGATAAAGAGGCCGAGCAGCACGATCGTCGGCATCAGCAGCACGGAGGCCAGCCAGCGCTCGTCCTCCAGCAGTCGGGTGATCGGACCCCGCCGCGGCGATGCGACATAAGTGCGGGACGGTACTGTGTCGATCGTCGCCATTATGCCGTCCTTCCCGGTCGAGCCGCGGGCGCGACGACGCCGCGCTTCGACCGGAAACCTCTCTTGTCAGGCATAAGCTGTCCTCCCTGACGCCCAGACCGCTTGTAACCGGCCGGGGCGGCTTACCCGGATTGTTAGAGAGAAGCACAGCGGCGCACAAGAGGGCGAGCCGTGCGAAACCGGCCGGGACCATGGCATAGTGCCGAGAAATCTGGAGGACCCGCCGCCATGCTCCCGACCCCTGGCTTTCATCATCTGCACCTGAATTCGGTCGACCCCGACACCGCGATTGCTTGGTATGTCCGGCAGTTTCCCAGCACCGAGAGGGGCGAATGGGGCGGTCACAAGGCGCTGAAATCGCCCAACGGCGTGCTAATCCTGTTCGACAAGGTCGATGCGCCGCCGAGCAGCGAGCCGCAAAGCGCGATCTGGCATTTCGGCTGGCATGTCGCCGACGCGCGCAAGACGCTTGCCGACTTCGAGCGCTCGCCTGAGGTCAAATGTCTGCCGCTCTACACGACCGACGAGGGCGGCAGCGTGCTGATCAGCAGCGACACCTGGCCCAGCATTGGCAACACCCTGGGGCTGACCAAGGCGCAGATCGCCGAGGCCCGGGCCAACGGCGTCAAGCCGAAGGGCGGCGGCGGTTTCGCCTATATCGAAGGGCCGGATCGGGCGCTGGTCGAGATCGCCGGCGACTACCCGGCCGAGCGCTTCAACCACGTCCATATGTGGCACGAGCACCCGTTTTGCGCGCTGCTCTGGTACCAGAGGCACCTGAACGCGCCGGTGCGGCCGGGTTTCCCCGGCACCGAGTTAACCGAGGCGAACTGCCGCGTACCGCGCGGCGAGGACCGCACCTGGCCGGCGCTCAATCGCGAAGGCATGTTCCGCACCCCGCGCGCCGGCGTCGAGTTCGGCGATGTCGTCCTGACCTGGTACGCCAATCAGGGCGATCGGCCGCTGGTCAGCCCGCGCGGGCAGCTGCAGGACCATATCGGGCTGAGCGTCGCCGATCTCGACGCTTGGGTCGACAAGCTCAAGGGCGAGGGCGTCACCTTTATCGAGGGGCCGTACCGCCTCGGCGACGCCCGTGCGGTGATGATCGAAGGCCCGAGCCGCGAGGCGCTGGAACTGGTCGAGGTCCGGTAATCCTTCCCTCCGATGCGGTGCGGGAGGAGGGTTTATGAGTCGGAACGGAAATTGCTCTACACTTAGGGCGCAATGAAACGGACAGGGGGTTGGGGATGAGACGGATTTGGATCGTGCTGGCCTATATGCTCGCCTCGGCGAGCATGCCGGCTTCGGCGGCCGACAGCATCCTCAACGATGTGCTGCGCCGCGGCAGCGTCCGCATCGCGGTCAACACCGGCAACGAACCACGCCAATTCGCCGACGAGAACGGCAACCTGCAGGGCTACGACATCGATATCGCCAATGAATTGGCGAAGCAGCTCGGCGTCACTGCCGAGTTCGTCCGCACCGACGTCGCCGGCCGGGTGGCGATGCTGCAGTCGCACAAGGCCGACATCACGATCGCGACCTTCACCCCAAACCTGGAGCGGATGAAGACGGTCGGCTTCACCGATCCCTACACCACCGATGTGCTGACGCTGATGACCCGGGCCGACCGCAAGGACCTCGCGGCGCTGAAGGATTTCGACAAGCCGGAGATCAAGATCGCGCTCGGGCGCGGCTCGACCGCGGCAAAGGCGCTCGCCAAATACGTGCCGAAGGCGACAATCGTCGAGTTCCCCGGGCTCGCCGACATCGTCAGCGCGATCGACGCGGGCCAGGTCGATGCGACCTGCAGCAATGACGGTCTGGTGAACTGGACGATCAAGAAAAGCGAGGGCAAGTACCGCGCCGCCGCTGCGCTCGGCGAACCCGAGGATGATTCGATCGGGCTGCCGCAGGGCGATTTTGTCTGGTGGATGTGGCTCAATCATTTCGTCCACCAGATCAACGACGACGGCACCAACTATACCTTCTGGCACAAATGGTTCGGCGATGTCGCCGCGCCGGGTTTTGTCAAGCCGCCGCCGAAGGGCACCTGAGCCGGCGCCCGCAACGTGGCGGGACTATACGACTTCAATCTGCGGGTCCTCGTACCCTATCTGCCGGTGCTCGGCCTGGGCGCGCTGAAGACGCTGGAGATCAGCGCGCTGGCGATCCTGATCAGCTTCCCGCTCGGGCTCTTAGGCGCGCTGATGCGGGTGTCGGGGAGCCGTCTCGCCCGTGCAATCGGCACCGGCTATGTCGAGGCGGTGCGCAACGTGCCGCTGCTCGTCGTGCTCTACGTGCTGTTCTATGCACTGCCGGCCAACGGGATTCGGCTCGACGCCTTTACCGCCGGCGTGATCGGCCTGGCGATCAACAGTACCGCGTTTACCATCGAGATCTTCCGCGGCGGCTTTGCCGCGATCCCGGCGTGGCAATACGAGGCGGCGGGTGCGCTCGGGCTGCCACGATGGCCGCTGTTGCGCCTCGTGGTGGTGCCGCAGGTGTTCCGGGTCGTGCTGCCGAGCCTCGGCAATCAGATCGTCTCTGTGGTGCTTGGCTCGGCCCAGGCCTCGATCATCGGCGTCGGCGAGCTGACCTACCAGACGCAGTCGATCGGCTCGGCGACGTTTCGCTACTTCGAATTGTTCACGATCGCCGCGCTGTTCTACATCCTGTGCGTGCAGGTCATCGCCGCGATCTGGCGGTTGGTCAGCGGCCGCTCCGCCCGCGCTCCGCTCGGCATCTGACGGACCGATGATCGCCAGCGGCCACTTCCTGAATTATGTGATCCTGCTCCTGAAGGGGCTCGGCATCACGCTCGAGCTGAGCCTCGGCGCGCTGGTGTTTGGCAGCCTCGGCGGCATTGTGCTCGGCGCGATGCGCGGCGCCCGCTGGCGGCCGGTGCGGGCGCTCGCCTTTCTCTATGTCGAGGCGGTGCGATCGATCCCGTTCGTGATCCTGCTGTTCTTCGTTTTCTATGCGCTGCCGCTGGCGCTCGACATCGACATCCCGCCCTATCCGGCGGCGATCTCGGCCTTGTCGCTGCATTGCTCGGCCTATATGGGCGAGGTCGTGCGCTCCGGCATCGAGGCGATCCCGAAAGGCCAATGGGAGGCGGCGCAATCGCTCGGCCTCGGCTATTACCGCATCATGCGGCACGTCGTCTTGCCGCAGGCCTTGCAGGTGATGATCCCGCCGACGATCGGGGTCTATGTCAGCACGATCAAGGAATCGTCGCTGGCCTCCATCATCGGCTTTGTCGAATTGCTCGGGCAGGGGATGGCGATCCGCGAATCGAATGCCGGGCGCAGCACCGCCGATGTGCTGGTCGCGGTCGCGATCGGTTATTTCGCGATCTGCTGGTCGCTATCGCTGCTCGGCCGCCGCCTCGAACGGCGCAGCGCCCGCGAGGTGCGGCCGCGCGTCCAGCCAACCGCGGCGGCCGGGTTGCAGCCCGACGCGATCCTACCGGCGGGGCCATAAGTGGCGGCGCGGCACTAATGGCGGAGCGCAACGAGCTCCTGCGCGAGCTGATGGCGGTGTTCGACGAGCTGCCGCAACCGCTGCGCGATGCGATCAACTACGCGCCCGAGCCGCTCGACCCGAAAAGCCTCGCAACGCTGTGCCGGCGCCACGGCGCCGCAAACGTGCTGGCGATGATCGAATTGAAGCTGAAGCGGCGAGCGGGCGGGTCGCCGCAGAAAGGCTGACCCCCTTTGCAACCGCCACGCGGCGGGGCATTCTCCGCGGCGGAAGAGTACCGCTCCCGGTGGGGCGCGCGGGCTTCAAACCCGTTGGAGGGCGCCAGGCGTCCTCGGTAGGTTCGACTCCTGCCTCTTCCGCTTCTCGTTTGTCACCGGTTGCGGTTTTTCAGCGGCACGATATTTTCGCGCGCGCCGTCCGGCGGGCGCTTCAGCGCGCGCTGCACCTCCTCGCGCAACTCGGCAAAGCGGAACGGTTTCTGGATCAGCGGGGTGTCGCCGGTCTCCGGGGCAATTTGTCCCGATGGATCGGCGAAGCCGGTGACGTAGAGCACGCGCAACCCCGGCCAGCGCTCGCGCGCCCGCCGCGCCGTCTCGACGCCGCTGAGCCCGGGCATCGCGATGTCGATCAGCATCAGATCGTACACCTCGCCGCGCGCCAACGCGTCGAGCGCGCCCTGTCCGCTGTCGGTCTCGACCACGCCATAGCCGATCTGCCGCAGCATGCTGACGGTGACCTCGCGCACCGCCGCATCGTCATCGACGACCAGGATGCGGCCGCCGGCCGGGCGCTCTTGCGGTTGCGTCTGCGGGGCGGCATCCGTACCTTCCGCCGCCGCCGCGCGCGGCAGGAACAGACGCACCTCGGTGCCGACGCCCGGGCGGCTGTCGATCTGCAGTGCGCCATCCGACTGTTGGATCATCCCATAGACCTGGCTCAGGCCGAGACCGCTGCCCTTGCCGCGCTCCTTGGTGGTGAAGAACGGCTCAACCGCCGAGCGCAAGACCTCTTCGGTCATGCCGGTGCCGGTGTCCCGCACCGACACGCGGACGCAGTCGCGCGTGCCGATTTCGGCCGGCAATGAGGGGTCGCCGGCGGCGAGACAACTGGTTTCAATCGTTACTGTCCCGCCGAGCGGCATCGCGTCGCGCGCGTTGATCGCGAGGTTGAGGACCGCGATCTCGATCTGCGTCGGATCGACCCGTGCCGGCCACAATTGCGGCACCAGTCGGGTTTCGATGCGGATCGTCGGGCCGATGGTGCGCGCCAGCAGGTCGCTCATGCCGGTGATCACGCCATTCAGATCGACCGCGCGCGGCTGCAGGTGTTGCCGTCGTGAGAAGGCCAGTAGCTGCTGAGTGAGGCGCGCGCCGTTCTCCGCGGCGCGTTGCGCGCCGCCGAGGAACCGGGTCGCCACCGGATCGCTTGCCAGCCGCGGTCCGAGCAGTTCGAGGTTGCCGATCACCGCGGTCAGCAGGTTGTTGAAATCATGCGCCAGACCGCCGGTCAGCTGGCCGACCGCCTCCATCTTTTGCGACTGGCGCAGCCGCTCCTCGATCGCCTCGCGCTCGGTCAGGTCGCGTGCGGTCGCCATGATCAGCCAATCGCCATCGTGCTTTTCCGGCACACGGGCGAACATCACATCGATGGAGCGGGTAATGCCGGCCATGGTGCGCCGGACGCTGTAATGCTGGTTCTCGCCGGTCGCGACGCAGGCGCGCATCAGCCGCAGCGGCAATTGCGCCGGCTCGGCGCCGAGGATCTCTTCCAGCGGGCGCCCGACGACCTGGTTGCGCTCAAGCCCATAGGCGATCTCGGTCGCGTGATTGAGATCCTCATAGACAAAACGCCCGTCGGCGGTGGCGCGGAACAGCGTCAGCCAATCCGGTAAATTGTCGAAGATCACCTTGACCTGGGCGCGGCTCGCATCGAGTTGGCGGGCGCGTTCCTCGGCAAGCTGCTCGAGCCGCTCGTTCATTTCGTGCAGCCGGCGCTCGCTGTCGCGTTGCGCCGACCGCGCCGCGTCTTCACTGTGACGCCGGCGTGTGCTGTCGATCGTGATGCCGAGCATTCGGTTCGGAGTGCCGTCAGGACCGGCGAGAGTGCGGCCGAGGAAGACGAGCCAGTGGATTTCGCCGCTTGGCCAGATGATGCGCGGCTCGATCCGCACGGCGCCGATCTCGCTGCGGAATTTTGCAAGAGCAGCTTCGGTGTCGCTGCGGTCTTCGGGATGCAGCGCCCCCACCATGACAGGATAGAGATCGCCGCTCTGGCCGGGTTCCAGACCCAGATTGCGGAACATTTGCGCCGACCAGATCATTCGGCCGGTGGCAAGATCCCACTCCCAGGTGCCGATCTCGCCGGCTTCCTGTGCCAGCCGCAGGTGCTCCGCCTCGGAGCGATCCTCGTCCGAGGAAGAAAATGAGGGCGGCGATGGCAAACCAAGTCTCCGATCGACCGTAACCGATTTGAGGCTAATGCTTTCCCGGCGGGATTGCTCCATCATTCCCCGGGCATCATCCCCTGGATCGTCACGCAGGGAGCTTCGATCGAGGCTACCATGCAGCTTGTCGCGGCCCGGCGCCGGAACCATTTCTAGGCCGATCGGCCAGCACGCATGGGACCGGTCGGCCCGGCGCTTTGCCGGCGGCGCGGGGCAATCGACGAGGTGGGTTACAACGGAGGTGGACCATGTCGCTGCGCATCAATGACGTCGCGCCCAACTTCACGGCGGAGACGACCCAGGGTACGATCGACTTTCACCAGTGGATCGGCGACGGCTGGGCGATCCTGTTCTCGCACCCGAAGGATTTCACGCCGGTCTGCACGACGGAACTCGGCTATATGGCCGGGCTAAATCCGGAGTTTGAGAAGCGGAATTGCAAGATCATCGGGCTCAGCGTCGATCCGGTCGGCGACCATACCCGGTGGTCGAAGGACATCGAGGAGACGCAGGGCCATCGGGTCACTTATCCGATGATCGGCGATCCGGAGCTCAAGGTCGCGATGCTTTACGATATGCTCCCGGCCGGCGCCGGGACGAGCTCGCAGGGCCGCACCGCCGGCGACAACGCGACCGTCCGCTCGGTTTTCCTCATCGGCCCGGACAAGAAGATCAAGGCGATGCTGACCTACCCGATGACGACCGGGCGCAATTTCGACGAGGTGCTGCGGATCCTCGAATCGGTGCAGCTGACCTCGAAGCATCAGGTCGCAACGCCGGTCAATTGGAAGCCTGTCGACGACGTGATCATCGCCGGCTCGGTGTCCGACGAGGAGGCGAAGAAGCGCTACCCCGGTGGCTGGCGGGCGCCACGGCCCTATCTGCGGATCGTGCCGCAGCCGCGATAGCCCGCGCGATATCCCTGCGACAGCCGACCGGCTGATCTCAGCGCGATTCCGGCGACGCGGCACCGCCGCGCCTTCCCGGCGGCCCCAATCCCGGGGTCGCGCCGGGTAGGCCGCCCGGTATGGTTCCCGGCACCGGCGTCGGCAAGGCGCCGGGGTTTTCCAGAATGCCGAGCCCGCCGAGCGGGGTTCGCAGCGCATCGCTCTTCGGCACGCCGGCCCGTGCGACCAGGCGCTCGAGCTGCGCGTCGGTCAATTTAATCCGGTAGAGTTTCTCGTAAAGATCGCGGGCCGTCGCCCGCACATCGTCCTGCACGTCGGTCGGGTATAAAAGGCCCGACAGCCAGTAGAGGCCGACGAGGCGATTGACGCCCGGTGGGTCGGAAATCCAGCCGAACGGATCGTCCGGCGCCAGAAACACGCGCTTATCCTGCACCGCGATCAGCGATCGCCAGGACGGGCTGTGCAGCAACGAATCGTAAAAGTGCCGGTCGGTCGCGATGATCACATCGGGGTTCCAGGTCAGCAGCTGCACCGGGCTGGTCGGCAGCTCGGTACCGCGCCCGAGAACTCCGGCGACGTTGATGGCGCCGGCTTGGTCAATCGCCTCGCCACCGGGAGAATCCGGCAACACCGCCAGCAGCCCATCCGGTCCGCGCCCGAAATAGACGCGTGGCCGCTGGTTGACCGAGCGGATCAGCAGCCGGCCATGCAGGGTTTCAACGGCGTGGCGGGAATATCGCGACAGGTCTTGGCCGCGGTCGGCTTGGCCAAACAGCGGACCCATCGCGCGCAGCATCGCCGGGATGCGCTCGATGGTGTCGTCAACGAGGAGGTACGGGATCCCGGTCTGCGCCTGTATCCTGTCTGCGAAGGCGATACGATCGGGCGTCACCGGGCCCGCATCGATGACGGCATCGGGGTGGAGACGCAGAATTGTCTCCGGCCCGGCCGTCGGCACCGGGCCGCTGAAATGACCGGTGACCGGCAACCGCGCCAGGCGCGGCGGCAGCAGGTCGCGAGGATGCGGGTCGCTCCACCCGATCAAGGCGTTCGGATCGAGCACGGCGATCAAGACATCGGCCGAGGGGCCGGCCGGCAATGCACGGCGAATCTGTTCGGGTACGATCATCCGCCGCCCCGCCGCATCGGTGAAATCGGCTGCGTTCGTCGCCCTAGGCAGACCCCCGAAAAGCGCCAGTGCGGCCAGCAAGGCGGCAAACGGCTTCAGCGGCATGCGGTCCCTCGAATTCAACCGGTGGTCCTGTGGGGACTATACCCGGCCCGGCCGAAAAGGGTACCGCGGCATTGCCGCCTCGCCGATAATGCGCTGCTGCAGCGGTCCCCGGAGGCGCCGATGAAGATCGACCAGGTCGAAGCGATCCCGATCGAGATCGCGCTGACAAAGGTGTTCAGCGGCAGCGGCTACCGGGTGACCAGCCGCAACACGGTGGTCACCCGCATCCGCACCGCGGACGGGCTCGTCAGCGAGGTCTACAATGGTGACAACCGCGCCCATGGCCGGGAAATCGCCAAAATCGTCCGCGACGAGCTCGCGCCGCTGATCCTCGGCGAGGACGGTCGTCGGATCGAGGCGCTGTGGGCCAGGATGTTCGCGCTGAGCATCCCGAGCCGCGACCGCAAGCTGGTCATGGAGGCGATTGCCTGCGTCGACACCGCGCTGTGGGACCTGCTCGGCAAGTCGCTGGGCAGCAATGTCGCAACGCTCCTCGGGGGATTTCGCGACCGGCTGCCGATCATCGCGATCGCCGCCTATTACGAGGACGGCAAGTCGCTCGCGGATCTGTCGCGCGAGATGGGCTGGCTGCGCGAGCAGGGCATGGCCGGTTGCAAGGTCAAGGTCGGGGGCCTCTCGGCCGAGGCCGATGCGGAGCGGGTTGCCGCCTGTCGCGATGGCGGCGGCGCCGATTTCATCATCGCGGTCGACGCGAATCGTGGCTGGCCGACCTCCGAGGCCGTCAAGTTCGCCCGGCTGATCGAACAATACGACATCCGCTGGTTTGAGGAGCCGTGCCATTGGTACGACGATGCGTTCGGGATGGCCGAGGTGCGCCGCCGTACCTCGATCCCGATCAATGCCGGGCAGAGCGAGATTTCCAGCCATGGGGTGCGCCGCCTGATCGCAGCCGGCGCCGTCGACATCGTCAATTTCGACGCGTCGGAAGCCGGCGGAATCACCGAATGGCGCCGCGCCGCCGGTTTATGCGCCGTGCACGGCATCGAGATGGCGCATCACGAGGAGCCGCAGATTGCGGTCCATATGCTCGCCGCCGTGCCGCATGGCACCTACGTCGAATGCTTTCCGGACCCGCAGCGCGACCCGCTCTGGGCCGATGTCATCGTGAACCGGGCGCCGATCAAGGACGGTATCATCGAGGTGCCGCGAGGGCCCGGCTTCGGCCTGCAGCTCGATTGGGATCGCGTTAACAAGTACCGGTTAGATTGATGAAAGTAGTTGCGCAGCCGGCCGCTGTCCTGGATGGCAGCGGCGCTGCGTGATATTTAGCCTCGCACAAGCGAGAAGGTGTTACCGGAATGGACTTTTCGAAAGCCAAGATCTTGTGTCTTGGCGATATCATGCTCGACAAGTTTGCGTACTGCGACACCGAGCGGATTTCTCCGGAAGCGCCGGTGCCGGTGCTGCTCTTGAAGCGGACTCAAAGCATGCTCGGCGGCGCTGGAAACGTCGCGCGCAACATCGCCTCGCTTGGTGGGCAAGCAGTGCTACTGGGCCTGCTGGGCACCGATGAGGCCGGGGCAGAGGTCAGGGCGCTGGTCGATGCGACCCCCGGGCTGACCGATGCACATGTTGCGAGCCCGAACCGGCCGACAATCCGCAAGACCCGCTATATGGCGGCACATCAGCAGCTCGTCCGCATCGACGAGGAGCAGTTGCACCCGCTGGACCCGGTCGAGGCGGCCGGGCTGATCGCGGCCGTGGAAAAGGCGCTCCCCGAAGTCAACGCGCTGATCCTGTCGGATTACGGCAAATCGGTCGTTTGCCCGCAGGTGATTGACGCGGCGATCGCGCGCGCCCGAGCGCTTGCCGTGCCGGTGTTCGTCGATCCCAAGACCGACGATTTCGGACGCTATCGCGGCGCCACCTGCATCACGCCCAATCTGAAGGAGCTCGGTGTTGCTGCCAGGCTGCCGGTTGGCACCGATGCCGAAATCGTCGCCGCGGCGCGCAAGCTGATGGCCGAGGCGGAAGCGGCGGCGATCCTGACGACCCGCTCCGAAAAGGGCATGGTCCTCGTCGAAACGACCGGTGAGGTGCATTTCGAGGCGTCGCGGGCCCAGGAGGTCTATGACGTGTCCGGCGCCGGCGACACCGTGATCGCAGTGCTGGCGTTGGCCTCGGCCAGCGGCCATCCGCTGCCGCAGGCGATGCATCTCGCGAACCGCGCCGCCGGGATCGTCGTCAGCAAACTGGGTACCGCCACGGTCGAGCTCGATGAACTGATGCTCGACCTGTCGCGCGACGTCACCGACAAGGACTGGCACCACATCAAATATTACAGCGCCGACGAAGCCGAGACGCTGGTGCGGCGCTGGAAGGACCGCGGTCTCAAGGTCGGCTTCACCAATGGCTGCTTCGATATCGTCCATGCCGGGCACGTGTCGCTGCTGGCGGCGTCGCGGGCGCAATGCGACCGGCTCCTGGTCGCGCTCAACACCGATCGCGGGGTGCGCCGGCTCAAGGGGCCAAACCGGCCGGTCAATTCGCTCGCTGACCGCACCGCGGTGATCGCGGCGGTCGAATCGGTCGATGCGGTGATCAGCTTCGACGAGGAGACCCCGATCGAGCTGATCCGGCGCCTGAAGCCCGATGTGCTGGTCAAGGGTGGCGACTACACGATCGAGGGCGTCGTCGGCGCCGACATCGTGCAGGCGAATGGCGGCAAGGTGCTGCTGGTCGATCTCGTCGAGGGCCGATCGACGACCCGCCTGATCGACGCGATCCGCGGCAGCTCCGCGGCATAGCCGGGGCGCTGTCATGATCGTCGTAACCGGCGGCGGCGGCTTTATCGGTTCAGTGCTGGCTGCGCAGTTGAACGAGAGTGGCCATGCCGACCTCGTTCTCGTCGACCGCTTTGGCACCGGCGACAAATGGCGCAACATCGCCAAACGCGACTTCTTCGAGATCGTCACCGTCGAAGGACTATGGCCGTGGCTCGAGCGCTTTGGCGACAAGGTCGAGGCGATTTTTCACCTGGGCGCCAATTCCTCGACGACGGCGAATGACGCCGACGAGATCATCGCCACCAACCTTAATTATTCCATCGGTCTGTGGCGCTGGTGTACCCAGCGCGGCAAGCCGCTGATCTATGCGTCGTCGGCGGCGACCTACGGTGATGGAAGTCAGGGTTTCGACGATGCCGGCGACCGGGCCGCCTTCAAGCGGTTGCGGCCGATGAACCTGTACGGCTGGTCGAAGCACGCTTTCGATCTGTGGGCGATGCGTGAGTCGGAGCAGGGGCGGGCGCCGCCCTTATGGGTCGGGCTCAAATTCTTCAACGTGTTCGGCCCCAACGAATACCACAAGGGCGACATGATGAGCCTCGTCGCCAAGAATCACGACAAGATTGCGGCCGGTGAGACGATCCGCCTGTTCAAGTCGCACCGGCCCGACTATGCCGATGGCGAGCAGCGCCGCGACTTTGTCTACGTCAAGGATTGCGCCGCCGCGATGCTGTGGCTGTGGCGGCAGGGGCGCGAGAACGGGGTGTTCAATCTCGGGACCGGCGACGCGCGCAGCTTTCTCGATTTGATGAGCGCTGTCGGCGCCGCCTGCGGCCGCGCGCCCGACATCGAATTCATCGACATACCGCCGGCGATCCGGCCGAGCTACCAGTATTTCACCGAAGCGAAGATGGACCGGCTGCGCGCCGCCGGCTACAATGCCCCGTTCACCTCGATCGAAGATGCGGTGCGCGATTACGTCACCGCACATGTGTCACAAGCCGACCCGTATTTGTAGCGCCGGTCACACCACGCCGGTTTCGCGCAGCCGCTGCAATTCACCAGTAGTGACACCGCACAGTTCCGCCAGCACAGTGTCACTATGCTCGCCCAACATCGGCGGCCGGGTGATCTCGGCCGGCGAGTCCGACAATTTGATCGGGCAGCCGACGGTCTGGTAGGTGCCGCGTGTCGGATAATCGATATCGACGATCATCTCGCGCGCCTTCAGATGCGGGTCGGCCAGCACCTCGCCGGTGTCCTGGCAGGCACCGCACGGCACACCGGCATCGCCGAGGAGCCGCATCACCTCGTGCTTCGACCGCTGCCGCGTCCACGCTTCGACGATCGCGTTCAGTTCGGCGCGGTGCTCCCATCGCCCCTCCGCACTCTTGAAGCGCGGATCCTCGGCCAGCTCCGGCCGGCCGATCGTCTGGCACAGCGCCGGCCACATCTGCGGCTGCGCCAGCACGATCACGTAATCGTTCGGCCCGCCCGGCGCGCAGGCATAGGTCGTGCCCGGCACGGTGTGGCCAAGCTGGTTGCCGGAGCGCGGCATCGGCCGGCCGACGCGCTGGTGGTCGCGCAGGCTGACCCGGATGATGTTGACCACCGCATCCTGCATCGACACCTCGACATGCTGGCCCTTGCCGGTCGCGTGCCGCTGTTGCAGGGCGGCGAGGATGCCGATCGCCATATGCATGCCGGTACCGCTGTCGCCGATCGCCGGCAGCACCAGCGTCGGCGGGTTTTCCGGAAAGCCGGTGACGCTCATCGCGCCGCCCATCGCCTGCGCCACCGGTTCATAGCTCTTGAAATGCGCATGCGGCCCGTAGGTGCCGAAGCCCTTGATCGTCGCATAGATGAGGCGCGGGTTGATCTCCCTCAGCGCCTCGTAGCCCAGACCGAGTCGGTCGAGCGCGCCGGGTCCGAAATTTTCCAACAGCACGTCGGATTTGGCGACCACCTGTCGGAACAGCCGCTTGCCGTCCTCGGTCTTGAGGTTCAGCGCCAGGCTGCGTTTGTTGGCGTTGAACAGCAGGAAAAACAGGCTGTCGCTGTCCTTCTTGTCGGCGTGCACCGTGCGGGCGACATCGCCGCCCTTCGGCTCCTCCAGCTTGATTACATCGGCGCCGAGAAAGCCGAAGATCTGGGCGCAGGCGGGCCCCGCCTGGTTGTGCGTCATGTCGATGACGCGAATGCCGGCCAGCGCTTTGGTCATGCCGAAACTCCTCTAGTGTCATTGCGAGCGGAGCGAAGCAATCTCGCGCCGATTGTACTCACCCGGACGAGATTGCTTCGTCGCTGCGCTGCTCGCAATGACGGTTAGGCCGGCAGGTCACCCCAGACGACGTAGCGGCGGCGGATCACCGGTTCCATGCCTTCTGCCACCATCCGCTGCGCCTGCGCCTGCACCAGATCGGGCACGGGATCGCCGCCGACATCGAGCAGCCCGTGGGCGCGGAACAGCGCCTCGATCTCGCCCTGCGGCCGGCCGCCGAGAAACGGCAGCTGGTCGCCGATCTCGGCGTATTCCGGGCTGCTGCGCGCGTTCTGTGGCCCGGATTGCAGCGCCGAGGGATCGAATTGGCTGTCGATCACCGCAAGCCGTCCGCCTGGCCGCAACATCCGGATCCATTCATCGAGCGCCGCTTCCGGGTGCGGCAGGGTCCACAACAGGTGCCGGCAGACCGCGAGATCGAAGCTGCCGGGGACGAAAGGCAACCGCTCGGCATCCGCCTGCTCGAAGCGGATCGCGGCGCCGGTTTCACCCGCCTTGCGCCGTGCCAGCTCCAGCATCGCCGGCGCGAAATCGACACCGGTAACGCGATGCCCGCGCCGGGCCATCTCCAGGCTCAGAAAGCCGGTGCCGCAGCCGATGTCGAGCGCGTCGAGATTGTCCCGGCCGCCGAGCACCAGACCGATGATGCGGTCCCAGGCGGCGCGTTCGGCGTTGGTGGCGATACTGTGGCCGAAGCCCTCGTCGAAACCCGGCGCACGCCGGTTCCAATGTGCCGCGATCTGGCGCTTGACCGGATCGACGGGAAGTTCCGCCATGCCGCCACCCTTCATTATTTCAGTCCCGTCACCTCGGCCAGTGCTTCGACCTGCTCGGTGTAGCGGCACACCGGGTTCAGCAACAGGTGCGTCGCACCTTTCGAAGCAAGTTCTTCCAACTGCTCGCGCGCCTGTTCCGGCGTGCCATGGATGCCGCAAAGGTCGGTACCGGGCGGGTTGTGATACACCTCGGTGAACCAGCGCAACAGCTCGGCGCGCGCGGTGTCGGCGCGCTCATGCACCGACATGAAGACACGCTTCGAGATCGGGAAATTTCCGAGGTCGCGCCCGTTCTGCGCCAGCGCCTCCTTCAGCAGCGGAATGGTTTGCGCCCACTCGGCCTTGCGCGAGCCGCCCGACCCCATCCAGCCATCGGCGAGCCGCGCCGTGCGGCGGATCGCGTCGGGATGACCGACACCCATCCAGATCGGCGGATGCGGTTTCTGCACCGGTTTCGGGTGCATCGGCTCGTCCTGGAGGTGATAGAAATGGCCTTGATAGGTGATTTTCGGCTCGGTCCAGCACGCCCGGATCACCTCGACCTCTTCGCGGAAGCGCCGCACCCGCAATTCTTCCGGCACCTCGAACTGGCGATAATGGTGTTCACGACCGAGCCCGACGCCAAGGATCGCGCGGCCGCCGCTGACATAGTCCAGGCAGGCCCATTGATGCGCCACCATCAGCGGGTGATGGATCGGGAGCACGACGACCGAGGCACCGAGCCGGATTTTCGAGGTGATCGCGGCGGCATAGGTCAGCACCACCACAGGATCGAAGCAGGTGGCCTCGTCGAGCGTGTTTTCCGTGACCCACAGATCGCTGAAGCCGAGCGCCTCGGCACGTTGCGCAACCTGGCGCACCTGATCCATGTCGATCGGGTCGGGCGAGCGGTGCGGCAGCGACATGCCGAGCGAGATCAGATCTTTCAGGGCCATCCGATATTTTCTCCGCAATCACCATCGTCATTCCCGCGCCAGCGGGAATCCAGGGAGCCGCAGCGCATCGCGCGCCCTGGACCCCCGCTTTCGCGTGGGGGTGACGAACTAAGCTACACCTTCTCGATCACTTCCATCTGGGCGCCGTCCGGGGCTTCCACCCAGCAGACATGGTGGCCGTTGTTGAACAGCTCCTCGATGATCTTGGCGCCGTTTGATTTGAGGCGCGACAGCGTACCCTGGTAGTCGTCGGTCTGAACCGCGATGTGCTCGATGCCGAGCTTCTGCTCGTGCTTTTGGGTCTCGATGATCGTTGTGACGTTGAGCTGCAGCCCGTGCAGGTCGAGCTGAAACCCGCGGCCGTCGACCTCGCGCTTCATCGTTGCGCCGAAATTGTCCATGTAGAACTGCGCGGTCTTTTTTGGGTCGCCGGTCTTGATGTGCACATGCCCGATCGTGAATGCCATGATTTCTCCCCTTCTGAATTTGGCGCCGTGCCTGGGTTATCCGCAGGGCAGCTTGGCAGCACGGGGCGGCGAACTCAACCGCCCGAAATGATCGGCAACATGGCGCCAGGTTCGGCCATCGCCTAACATTGCGGCAGCGCGCATGACTTGAGGGAGGGAATGCCGATGGCCGCCGACCCGAACCGGACCATCTTGACCGGCGAGAACCCATTCATCCGCCTCAGCGACACCGATGGCGGGACGATCACGACCAACGCCAGCTATTGGCGCATCATCACCTGCCCGGCCGGGCCGGGCCATGTGCTCTATTTGAAAAGCGAGCTGACCGAGAACCGCTGGCGCATCTATTCCGACAACATCGCGATGGCGCGCTGGCTGCAATCCACGGTCCAGGGAATGCTGAATCCCGAGACCGAGGACCCGACGATCCCGGTCGTCGACGCCGAGTTCACCAAGACCGGCGATCCGCGCTATTTCTGGACCGAGCGGCTGGTCTCCACGAACGAGGAGATCGACCTGACTTGGTATGAGATCGGCGAGCCGCTGCTGATCCACACCAATCCCGGCGAGGGCGGCCGCCGCTATGGCGTCTGCACCCTACTGATCCCGGCGCTCGGGGCGCGGCTGACGCGCAACGGCGTGCAGGCCGCCGGCAAGCCGTGGCCGCTGCAGCGCGAAGGCCGCCCATTCAGCACCTGCGCCCTGGCCTTCTCGGAAAGCTGGACCGAGCCGCGCTAGCCGCTGCACCTCGAGACCTGCGCTCTACCTCCCGGCGAAAAGAGAATTTCGCCGGCCTCGCCGTCGTTGGCGCGTTACCCGCGCTGGTGCGGGGAGGAGGAGACGTGCAGATGAAATCGGTTCTGACGATTGCGGCGGCGGCGATGATTGCGGTGGCGACGATTCCAGGCCCGGCCCAGGCCGCCGGCTGTCTCAAAGGTGCTGCGGTCGGCGGCGTCGCCGGTCACTTTGTCGGCCATCACGGCCTGATCGGCGCGGGGGTCGGCTGTCTCGTCGGCCGGCACAACGCCAACAAGCGGGCGGCGCAACAGCAGCAGCAGAATTATCGCTGACCACGCCTGGGACGGGGGGCCGACGCGAGCGGCTGCCCCGTCCGACCCGGCATTTGGCCTTGCGCGCCGGCGGCGCGGCGGCAGAAGATGAGGCCGGCGCGGAATTGTGCGCCGTCAACGCTCCGCGGGCCGTGCCATGAAGGTCTCGTATTTCGAAACCGGGCGTTATCGCTCGCCGCCGGACATGCCTCGACAATGGCCGGTGCCGTCCGGCGCCTATGACCCGGCGATCGGCAGCGAATCTTGCCGCGGCATGGTCGAGCGGGTCCGGTTTGTCGAGGAATTGGGCTTCGACTGGGTTAGCGTTTCCGAGCACCATTATTCGCCGCGCATCCTGACCCCGTCGCCGGTCGTCTCGGCGGCGTTTCTCGGCGCCCAGACCGCGAAGATCAAGATCGCGCTGCTCGGCCCCTTGGTGCCGGTCAGCAACCCGATCCGCATCGCCGAGGAGTTGGCGATGCTCGACGCAATGGCGCCCGGCCGCTTCGTCTTCGGCCTGCTGCGCGGCACCACCAACGAATATCTGAGCTACGACCTCAACCCCAAGGAGGCGCGCGAGCGTACCGACGAGGGGATGGAGCTGATCCTCAAGGCCTGGAGCGAGCCGCAGCCTTTCGGCTGGCAGGGCCGCTATTTTCAGTATCGGACCGTCTCGATTTGGCCGCACCCGCAGCAGCCGCTGCCGCTCACCTATGCGCTCGGCACCAGCGCCGAGGCCGGTGAGTTCGCCGCCCGCCATCACATCGGCCTAGGCCTCTCCTATGGCACCTTTGAACTGATGGGCAAGGCCGGCGCCTACTACCGCGAGCGTTGCAGCCATTACGGCTGGGAGCCGGGGCCGGACGCGATCATCTATCGCGCCAACATGATCCTTGCCGAGGACGACGACAAAGCCGACGAGATGTTGGCCAATCGCGACAAGCAGGCGCCGTTTCCGGTCGCACCCGGGCTACGCGACGCGCTGCTCGCGGCCGACACCACCCGCAACATCGCCGGCGAGAAGCGCCCGGCCAATGTCGGCGGCGTCTTGCCGATCAGCTTCTGCGGCGGGCCCGACCGGGTGATCGAGCAGATCCGCCGCTGTCGCGACGAGGTCGGCGCCGGTGTGATCGACATCTCGCTGGCCGACCCCGGCACCGGCGACGTGAACGCGATGATGCGCTCGCTCGAATTGTTCGGGACCAAAGTCCTGCCGCGCATCCGCAACATCTGACCGCGAAGGGCGACAGCGTGGCGCATACCGAGATCCCCGGCGCGGGCTTTGGCGAAGGTTTTGTCGAGGTTGACGGGTTCCGCATCCGCTACATGGCGGCAGGCGAGGGGATGCCGCTCGTGCATCTGCATGGCGCCGGCGGATTGCGGCTCAATCGCGGCCACGACCTGCTGAGCAAGCGGCATCGGTTGATCGCGTTCGAGATGCCGGGCTTCGGCGCCTCGCCCGAGAACACGCGGACCAAGAATATCGCAGAACTCGGCGCGACGATGGCCGCGGCTTGCGCCAGGCTCGGCCTCGCCAAATACAACCTGATGGGCACCTCGTTCGGCGGTGCGACGGCGCTATGGCAGGCGGTGCAGAACCCGGTGCCGGTACAAGGATTGGTGCTGGAGGCGCCCGCGGCGATTCGCCCGCCCGGTACCGTGCCGCCCACCGGGACACCGGAGGAGATGGCGCGCCGGCTCTACGCCCATCCCGAGCGAATGCCGCCGTTGCCGGCGCCCGACCCGGCGGTGCAGGCACAGACTCAGGCACTGGTCCGGCGTCTGCGCAGCCCCGACCGCGACCCCGATCTCGAAACCCGCTTGCGTCAGCTTTCGGTGGCGACGCTCGTGCTGTTCGGCACCTTGGACCGGGTGATCCCGCCCGAGATGGGGCGCCACTACAAAGAGCTGATCCCAAATTGTCAGCTCGTCTTCGTCTATGATGCCGGGCATTCGATCGGCGCCGAGCGGCCGGAAGCGTTCACCGATGTCGTCGGCGATTTTCTCGAACGGCACGAAGCATTCGTGATCCGCCGCACCGAGACAATGATCCACCCCTGAGGGCGAGCGTATGATGGTCACCGCCGCGATCTGGCCGGCGCTCGATTACAGCCGGGTTCCCTACCGCCTCTACCACGATTCCGAAATCTACCGGCGCGAGCAGGAGCGCATCTTCCAGGGGCCGGTGTGGAACTATCTCGGCCTCGACGCCGAAATCCCGAACTCCGGCGATTTCCGCATGACCTATGTTGGCGACACGCCAGTCGTATTCAACCGCGACGAAGCCGGTGCGATGCACGCCTTTGTCAACCGCTGCGCCCATCGGGGCGCGCTGGTGCGGCGCGAAATTTCCGGTAACGCGCGCGAGCACACCTGCCTCTATCACCAATGGTGTTATGGGCTTGACGGGCGGCTGACCGCGATCCCGTTCCGCCGCGGCATTCGCGGCAAGGGCGGGATGGGGCCTGAGTTCGACATGGGCGCGCATGGCTTGCGCAAGCTGCACGTCGACAATGTCAACGGCGCGATCTTCGGCACCCTGTCCGAGGATGCCGAGCCGCTCGAAACCTATCTCGGCGCGCCTGTGCTGGCGCAGCTGAAGCGCCTGCTCGATCGGCCGGTCACGGTGCTCGGCTACAACCGGCAGCGGGTTAAGGCAAACTGGAAGCTGTATGCCGAGAACACGCGCGACAATTACCATGCGAGCCTGCTGCACGAGTTTCTCGTCACCTTTGGGCTCGACCGCTCGACCCAGGTCGGCGGCGTCACGATGGACGCGCGTCACCGTCACAACATTACCTGGGCCGAGGCCGACAGCGACGACGAGGAGGCGGCGCAGCAGGCCTATGCCGGAGCGCGCGTGCGGAGCAATTACCTGAGCTTGCAGGAACCGGACTTGGTGACGTTCCGCCGCGAGCGTGCGGACCCGCTCAACCTGGCAGTCACCTCGGTATTTCCGTCCTCGGTGTTCGTGCAGATCAGCAACAGCTTGGCGATCCGCCAGATCCGGCCGCGCGGCATCGACGAGGTTGAGATCTTTCAGACGATGTTCGGTTATGCCGACGATCCAGCCGACATGGTGCATCACCGGCTGCGTCAGGCCAATCTGGTTGGACCGGCCGGGCTGGTGTCGATGGAGGATGGCGAGGCGCTCGAAGTCGCCCACAAGGCGTCGAAGCCCGAGATCGACACCCATACGGTAATTGAGCTCGGCGGCGCCGGCGAGATTTCCGACCGCGACTATCGCGTGACCGATGTGCCGCTGCGCGGCTTCTGGTCCTATTACGCTGAACTGCTCGGCATCGAACCCGAGGGCGCGGTGCGGTGACGGTCGATCGCGGCGCGGTCACTGATCTTTTCGCTGAATATGGCGCACGGCTCGACGCGGGCCGCTATGACGATTGGCTCGGCCTGTTCTCTGCCGAGTGCCGGTATCAGGTCCTGCCGCGCGAGAACGCCGATGCTGGGTTACCGGTGGCGCTGATTTTCTGCGACTCGCGCGCGATGCTGGAAGACCGCCTCCGCGCCTTGCAGGAGGCGAACAAGTACAACCTGCATACCGACCGTCACCTGATCGGATTGCCGCGTATCGCTGGTGACGATGCGGCCGGGATCGATGTCGAGGCGCCGTTCGCGGTGTTTCAGACTGACCAGGAAGGTGGCACGACCCTGTTTGCCGCCGGTTTGTACCGCGACCGGCTGGTGACGGAGCACGGCGGGCTGCGCATTCGCGACAAGCTGGTGCTGCTCGACACCTTCGCGGTGCCGAGCCTGCTCGCGACCCCGCTGTAATTACAACCGCCCGTGCCGCTGCATCGTGTCGAGGATCGCGAGCGCGGTGCGAACCCGCGGGTCGTCTTCGCCGCAGGTCCGACGCAGCGCCTCGGTCATGTGATATTGCAGCCAATAGGCCTCGTCGTGCTCCTCCATCTGCCACAGCACGGCGGCGAGGTTGCCTAACGCGGTCAGGGTGTCGGTGTCTTCTTCGCCGAGGGCGCGGCCCATCGCGGCGATGGTCTCTTCCAGCAGCCCGCGTGCGTCTTCGAGCTCGCCCAGCGCCGCCACGGTTCCGGCCAGATTGTTGACCGCGCGCAGGCTGTCGCGGTGATCCTCGCCCAACGCGCGGCGCATGCCTTCGGCGATCTTCTCCTGCCAGACCCGCGCCTGCGCCGGGTCGCCAAGCGCGCCCGTCGTGCTGGCCAGCTTGCCGAGTGCCTTCAGCGTATCCGGATGGTCGGCCCCGAGGAGCCGCCGTCGTGCGACGACCACCGCCTCCTCCAGCTGCTTCGCCCGGCTCAATTGCCCCTGCGGCCACAGGGCCTCGGCAAGATCGAGCATCGCCGCCAGCGTGTCCGGGTGGTCGTCGCCGAGCTGCCGCTGTAGCTCAGCGAGGGCATCTTCCTTGTTTGTCACATCGCTGCTCATAGTGGCAGCACGATAGCGCCAATTTCGGACGCTATTCGGGCAAAAGAAAGCTTGCTGCCGCCTGAGTTGAACCCGGCGAGAGCCTTACACGCGCTTGCGCTGGTTCAATCACGCCCGCATGGTAACCGAGAAGAATGCGGAGCGGAGGAGAGGATGACACGGCGGATTTTGGCGATCGCGGGATTGGCGATGCTCGCCGCGACGGCGGCCCAGGCGCACACCGGCGTCGGCGATACCGGCGGCTTCGTGCATGGCTTTGCCCATCCGATCAGCGGTATCGATCATGTGCTGGCAATGGTGGCGGTCGGTCTTCTTGCTGCACAGCTGGGCGGCCGCGCCCTCTGGATGGTGCCTGCGTCCTTTGTGTCGATGATGGTGGTCGGTGGGGTCCTCGGCGTCATCGGCATCGGTCTGCCTTTTGTCGAGATCGGGATCGGGCTTTCAGTCGTGGTTCTTGGGCTCGCAATCGCCGTCGGGTTGCATCTGCCGACCGTAGCGGCGATGGCGTTGGTCGGCTTTTTTGCCGTTTTCCACGGCCATGCGCACGGCGCCGAAATGCCTGAGACGGCATCGGGCTTTGCCTATGGGGTGGGCTTCATCCTGGCGACGGCAGCGCTGCATGCTGCCGGGATCGGACTGGGCCTTGGGATCGGGAGAATTTCGGGAGTGAGCAGGGGCGCTCTGCAGGCCGCCGGCGGGACCATGGCACTGGCCGGTGTGGCGATCCTTGTTGGTTATCTCTGATAGGCCGCAGGCGCCGGAGACCATCGGGCACCGGTGACGACACCGTTGCAACAAGCCTGTCGGCGCGGTGTGGCGGATGGTCGCGCCGCTCAACCCGTCGCCGCGATCTAGGTGGTCGCAAGCCGGTCGCGCGCCGCGCCGTCCGGCTGAGTTCGGCGTTGTCTCTGTAAGCGCAGGCCCTGCCCGCGGCGGGCCTTGACGAGCGGAGCATGCGATGAGCGACATCGTGGTCAGGCCGGCGATTTTCGCGCCCGCCCCGTTACGACGGCGGCCAAAACGGCAAGAGGAGCCGGCGAAATGGCGCGGCCTTGCGGTGTTCGCCGCCGGCGCCGCTCTGGGCGGCGCCCTCGCGTTCGCCGGCCGCCGCATCCGGACCCAGGCGCCGGCCGGTAAGACGCTGGCGTCGGTGTCGCCGGCGGTGCTGCGCGGCCATCCGCGCCGCCGGTTCTATCGCGGCGACGATCTCGAACGCGCCGTCACGATCGAGGATCTGCGGGCGATGGCGCATCGCCGACTGCCGCGCTTCGCCCTCGAATACCTCGAAGCCGGCGCCGAGGACGAAGCGACGCTGGCGCGCAACGAAGCCGCGTTGGCGGAGTGGCGCTTCGTGCATCGCTCGCTGGTCGATGTGTCACAGCGCGATGGCTCGACCGCTCTGTTCGGCCGCCGGATGACGATCCCGCTGGTCGTCGCCCCGACGGGGCTCAACGCCCTGTTCTGGCCGCATGCCGACCTCCGCCTCGCAGAGGCTGCCGCCGAATTCGGCGTGCCTTATGCGCAGAGCACGATGTCGAACGACCGGATGGAACGGGTCGGGCATGTGGCTGGCCTGCGCTACTGGTGGCAGCTTTATGTGTTCGGCCCTGATGAGGTGCGCGAGACGCTGATCCGCCGTGCCTACGACACCGGGTGCGAGGCGCTGGTCGTCACCGTCGACGCGCAAGTCTACGGCAACCGCGAATGGCACGAGCGCACGATGGCCGGCCCGAAATCGCTGAGCTGGGCCGCCAAACTCGACGCGCTGATGCACCCGGGTTGGCTCGCGGCCGGACTTCTGACGCATGGCATGCCGCGATTCGACAACGTCGTCGAATTCGCGCCCGCCGACCGGCGCCGGTTTTTCGACAGCGCTCGTTGGATCCGCTCCGAAATGGACCAGGCGCTGACTTGGGACACGCTCGCCCGCATCCGCGAGCGCTGGCCGCGCAAGCTGATCGTCAAGGGCCTGCTCTGCGTCGAGGATGTCGTGCGCGCCGCCGGGCTCGGCGCCGATGCGGTAGCGATCTCGAACCATGGCGGGCGGCAGCTCGATTGGGCGGTGGCGCCGCTCGATCTGCTGCCGGACGCCAGGCGGGCCGTCGGCGATCGCATCGCGATCCTGGTCGATGGCGGCATCCGGCGCGGCACCGACATCGTGAAAGCCGTCGCGCTCGGTGCCGATGCGGTGTTGGCCGGCCGCGCGATCCTTTACGGTGTCGCGGCGGCCGGACGCGCCGGCGCGAAACGGTCGCTCGACATCCTGCGCCAGGAGACCGACCGCGATCTCGGGCTGCTCGGCGTGCGGAACATCGCGGAATTGGCCCCGGACTTGCTCGTGCGCCTGCACTCGGCCGAAACTCGCTGAGAGATGCTGCCGAAGAGGGGGACGAGCAATGACGACGCCCTATCCGCGCGATCTGGTCGGCTACGGCGCGACGCCGCCCGATGCGCAATGGCCGGGTGGCGCCCGTATCGCGGTGCAGTTCGTGATGAATTACGAGGAGGGCGGCGAGAACGCGATCTTCCACGGCGACCCTGCCGCTGAAGCGTTCCTGACCGAATGGATCGGCGCGCAGCCGGTCCCCGGCATGCGCAACATGAACATCGAGTCTATGTTCGAATACGGCAGCCGCGCCGGATTTTGGCGGCTGCACCGCACCTTCACCGCGCGCAGCATCCCGATCACGGTCTACGCTGTGGCGATGGCGCTCGAGCGAAACCCGGCGGCGGTCGCCGGCATGCTCGCCGCCGATTGGGAGATCGCCTCGCACGGCTACCGCTGGATCGACTACCAGTTCGTCGCCGAGTCGGTCGAACGCGACCATATCGCGAAAGCGGTAGAAATCCACACCCGTACCACCGGCTCACGCCCGCTCGGCTGGTATCAGGGGCGCTGCAGCCCGAATACCAAGCGCTTGGTCGCCGAGGAGGGCGGCTTCATTTACAACGCCGATAGTTACGCCGACGATCTGCCTTACTGGGATACCAGCGTCGGCAAGCCGCAGCTGATCGTGCCCTATGCGTTCGACTCGAACGACATGCGCTTCGGCACGCCGCAGGGCTTCAACTCGGGCGATCAGTTCTTCACCTATTTGAAGGATTCATTCGACGTGCTGTACCGCGAGGGCGAGATGCGGCCGCGGATGATGTCAATCGGGCTGCATTGCCGGCTCGTCGGGCGGCCGGGCCGCACCGCCGCGCTCGAACGCTTCATCGATTACGCCGCCGGCCATGACAAGGTGTGGTTCGCCCGCCGCATCGACATCGCCCGGCATTGGATGCAGAAGCACCCGTTCACCGCTTAGGCCGCAGCAATCGTCACCGCTTCGTTGCGGCCGTGCCATTCGCCGCCTGCGCCGCGCCAAGTGAATTCGATGCGGCCGCCGGACGGCAGCGCCTTGGTGTCGATCACCCCGATCTGAAAGCCGAGTCCGCTGTCGCTCGTCGCGATATCGGCCGACGATATCCATCCGTCCGCACTCCAATGCACTGTCGCCGGCTCGTCGAGGGCGACGGCGAGGCTGGCACCGGCTGGCACGGTGGCAATCGCCACGTGCTGCCACCAGAACGCGTGACTTGCCTTCGGCCGCTCGCCGCCATAGCGGCGCCACACCGCCGCCGGCCGGTCGAACGGGTGACCGAGCTCGCGCGATACTATGAGCTTGACGAATTCGGCATGGGCCCAGGCGAGCGGCATCGCTGAGCCGCTCGCCTGTCCGGGAAAGAGCCGCCGTGCGGGGATCGGATCGCTATCCCAGACCTGTTCCGGGATCATACCGCCGGGGCTTGCCATTGCGGCCATTGCCTGTAGATACGGCAACGGGTCATTGCCGGCGCAAAGCTCGTAATGGCCACGCTCGCCGGTTAACAGCGGCCAGCCGCGACCGCGGCCCGTACCGTCAAACGCCGCGCCGTCATCATGCTCGCCATAGCCGTCGCCGCTATAGCGGTGCCACACCGGGCCGTTCGGCGTGTCGGTTTTCAGCAGCGCATCGGCGATCTTGAGCGACGCCAGGACCAGCGGATCCTCGGCTTTGCGCAAGCCGAAGCGGACCAGCTGCAGAAATTCGGTGCCGACCTGTTCTTCGGCCGGCGGTGCCGCATGGTCGCCGCGGTTGCGGATCGGCACCAGCGCGTAGGCCGCTGCGTGATCGAACAGAATCAGCGGCGGCAACACGCGCGGATAGTAGCCGGAAATACCGAAGCGCTGCGCCAGCGGCGTGTCGGCGACGGTCGCCCAATCCTCGATCCGAGAATTCCAGAAATCGGCCAACGCCAGCGCCCAGTCGCGCGCCGGCGCCGGCAGCAATTCGGCGCCCGCGACCAGCGCCGCGATCGTCACCGCCAGCGTGAACGGGTTGATGCCCTCGTTCTCCTCCCAGCGGTCCTGCTTTGTCGAGGGGCCGGTGCGGGCAATAAAGCCGAGCGCCCGGCGGACCATGTCCTCGACCGCGATGCCGCGCAGGCGGTCGCGGTCGGCGAGGGTGGCCGCGAGCAGCACCGGAAATGCGGTTTCGTCGAGCTGGATGCCGACCCAGAACGGGGTACCGCCGAGCCATTGGTTCTGGTGCCAATGCCCGTCTTCGTTCTGCGTTGCGATCAGATACCGCAATGTGTCGACCGCCTCGTCCTCACCGCCGATCGCCAGCAGCCCGCCGGCGCATTCGACGAGGTCGCGCGGCCACACCAGGTGATAGCCGCTGCGCTGGTTGCCGCTGTCGCCCCATGGGATGCTGAGGCTCGCGACCATGGCGCCGGGATAGGTTTTGTCGAGATGGGCACGCAGCACGATCGAGGAGTGCAGCACCTGTTCGCGTATCGACTTCATCGCGTCGACCGGGCCGCGCAGCTGTATTCCGGCGCTGGCGAAGCAGCGCGCCTGCCACGTTTCCCAATCGGCGATCTGCTGCCGCAGCACCGTCGCGAACGGTTGCATCAGGCTCGACAGCGCCAGCGTCGCCGCCGCCTCGGCACTGCTGCCGAAGCCGAGCGCCAGCACCGCGCGGCGCTGCAGCTCCCCGATCAGCGCGACATTGCCGGGCCCGGCGATCTCGTATTCCCAGGTCATCGCACCATTGCGCGCAAAATCCTGCCAGCCGTCGCTGAACCCGACATACCCGGCGCTGATCCGGCTGAAGGCGTCGCGCTGGTCCTCGTCGACCGCGGCGAGGGCCAAACCGAACGGCCCCTGCTCCGCCCATAGCAGCCGCCGTCCACGGTGCTGCTCGGCGACCGCGGCGTTGCCGAAGCCGGTGGCGCCGAGATGCGGCGCCAGCAGCACGTAGAGGCGCAACTCCGGGTCGCCGTCGAGCGCGCACTCGATGAGCAGCACGTCGCGTTGCGGGTCGGGCGTGATCCGCAATTGCAGCACGTAGCGCGGGTGCTCGTGCCGGATTTCGGCGGCCGCCGCCCCTGGCGCGACCGGCCGCAGCCGGTAATTGGCGTTGCGCTTAACCTCGGACCAGAACCCCTCGGGCCCGCCGACGATAAAGCCGAGGTCACGGATTTGTGGGATGTCGACCCGCGGGTAGTAGACCTCGTTGACGATGCCGAAACCGATCGTGAACCACAGCCGCGACGGCCCCAACGCGCAGCCGACCACGTCCTTGGCGCTGCTCGCCCAGGTCGGCGGGATTCCCGGCTTGCCGGGGGCATGGCCGGGCTCGTTCGGATCGATCGGTATCGCCATACAGAGTGCCGATATGCCGGATCGGATGATGCAATGCTGCTGCGTATGGAGCGCAGCACATTGTCTAAACAGGAAGATAAAGGCGACAGTTTTGCACCAGTCCGCTCTGTCGCCGCTTCGGTTTAGGAGCCCGAGCCCGCGTGGGATATTTTAGGGTCGAAATCGCCGCGATGGCGCGTTGATCTGTGTCGAGGTGGCTTCAGGGGGCGTCGCGGGTGTCCGCCCGCAGGTTGCGCCCATTTCTCTATGAGTACACACCTTAGTTCCGTCTATGGCCGAAACATCCTCGCCCACCCCGGCTGAACTGGCCGCGCGAACCTTCGCTTTTGCTGGCGAGGCGGAGGCGCAGAAAGATTGGCCTCAGGCGCTGGAGCGCTGGAACCTGGCCCGGCGCAGCTTCCCGGACCAGACCGCGGGCTATATCGGCGCCGCGGTTGCGCTGCGCGAACTGGGCCGGTTCGACGATGCCGAGGCGCTGCTCGGTCAGGCGATCGAGCGCTTCCCGCATGATTCCGGCCCGTGGGTCGGCTGGGCGGCCCTGCCGCACGGGCGCGGCGACTGGGCCGTCGCGGCGCAGCGTTGGGGGCGCATTCGGGCCCGCTTTCCACAGGAGGCAATGGGCTATTCGCTCGGCGTCGTCGCGTTGCGGGCGCTCGGCCGCACTGCCGAGGCCGAGCTGGTGTTGGCCGCCGCGCTCGAGCACTTCCCGGATGAGGGGCGGCTGCGCTTTGAATATGCAGTGGCCGCCGCCGAGCGTGCCGATTGGCGGGCGGCGGCCGAACGCTGGGAGGTGCTGCGCTCGCATCTGCCCGATCAGCCCGCCGGCTATGTCGGCGGTGCGGCCGCGCTGCGCGAACAGGGCCGGTTCGCGGAGGCCGAGGCGCTGCTTGCCGACGCGGTCACCCGCTTCCCGGAGGAACAGGCCGCCATCGTCGCGCACGGCTGGAGCGCCAACCACCGCCGCGATTGGCCGGAGGCGGTGCGGCGCTGGGAGGTGGTGCGGCGGCGCTATCCGGACGCGGTCGACGGCTATTGCGGCGCTGCGCAGGCGCTGCGGCAGCTGCACCGGTTCGACGAAGCCCAGGCGATCATTGCCGAAGCGATGCAGCGTCTGCCGGCAAGCCCCGAACCCTACGTCGAGCACGCCTGGATTGCCCACGACACCCGCGACTGGCCGGAGGCGGTGCGGCGCTGGGAAATGGTGCGCGGGCGCCTGCCCGATCATGTGCCGGCCTATGCGATCGCCGCCGAGGCGCTGGCCAAGGCCGGTCGCTTCGACGAAGCGGAAGCGCTTGTCGCCGAGGCCGGTCAGCGATTTCCCGACACTCCGCTGCCATTCGCCGCCGCCGCCCGTGTGGCCGAAGCCGGGCGGCGCTGGCCCGAGGCGGCAGAACGCTGGCGGGAGGCCCAGCAGCGTTTTCCCGCCGAGGCTGAATTGGCCCTGCGGCTCCATGAGGCGGAGCTGCGTCTGACCGAAGCCGCCGGCGCTACTTCCCGAAAAACATCCCGCCGTTCACGTGGATCGTCTGGCCGGTGACATAGCGGCCCTCCGGCCCTGCGAGGAAGCGCACCATCGCCGCGATCTCTTCCGGTTTGCCCTGTCGCCCGGCCGGTATTTCGCGGCTCAAGGTGCGGCCGTGCGGGCCGCCTGCGGAGGCGCCGCGCACGGTGTCGATCGACCCCGGGGCCACGCAATTGGCCGTGATGTTGTGCGGCGCCAGCTCGATCGCCAAGCCGCGAATAAAGCCTTCGAGGCCGGCCTTCGAGGCATTGACATGCACCCGCTCGCTGGCGCCGGCGTGATGCGAGATGCCGGACAGCCCGATTATGCTGCCGCCGCCGCGCTTGATCATCTCCGGCGCGGTCGCTTTTGCCAGGGTAAAGGCACCATCGAGCGCGACCGACAAGATCTCGTGCCACTCCTCCAGAGTCATCTGCAGGAACGGTGTCTGGCGTCGCAGCCCGGCATTGTTGACCGCAATGTCGACGCCGCCGAATTCCTTGACCGCCGCCTCGACCATGGTCGCGACCTGGTCCGCTTTCGAGACATCGGCGAGGACCGGGATCGCCCGGCCGCCGGCGGCGCGGATCTCCTTCGCGGTCTCTTCGATGATCGCACGGTCGCCGCGGCCGTTGACGATCACCGCGGCGCCGTGCTCGGCGAGCGCCACGGCAATTGCCTTGCCGATGTTCTTGCCGGCGCCGGTGACGATCGCGACCTTGCCGGCGAGCGCTTGTGCTTCGGCCATTACCTTCTCCCTACGTGGCGCATTTCCTCGGCGCGAGCTTGGCCCGCCGCCATCAGGAAGCCGACATCGTTGCCGGCCAGCACCATCTGAATGCCCATGCCGACATATTTGCCGAGCAGCGGCTGGTTGTAGACGCCGCCCATCCCGGACCATTTGCCATTTTTTTTGCAAGCGGCGATCACCGTCTCGTAGGCAGCGGCGATGCGCTCGTGACCGAACTCGCCGGGGATGCCCATTTCGGCGGCCAGGTCGTTGGTGCCGATCAGCAGGACATCGATGCCCGGCACCGCGGCGATCTTGTCGGCATTGGCGATCGCGGTCGGGGTTTCCAGCATCACCACCACCAGCGTTGCTGCGTTCGACTCGGCGATCAGCTCGGCGATCTTCATCGGCTTGAAGTCGAAAATCGCCTGACCGCCGGCAACCGAGCGATGCCCCATCGGCGGATATTTCAAATGATCGGCGATCTCGCGCGCCTGCTCCGGCGTATCGACATGCGGCATCACGATGCCGAGCGCGCCGCCGTCGAGCGCGCGCGTCGCCATATGGTGCTGCATGAACGGCACCCGCACGATCGGCGCGATACCGGTGTCGAGCGCGGCGACCGCAATCGTCGAAGCAAATTCCAGTGACATCGTGCCGTGTTCGAGGTCGATGAACAGCCAGTCGTAACCGCAGCTCTTCATCATCTTGGCGATGTCGACGGTGCGCGCCGCGCGCACCCCGACTCCGAGCGACAGTTCGCCGCATTCGAGCCGGGCGCGCGCCGGGTTGTTGACCTGCATACGAGCGATCCCCTGCTGGATTTCCGTTCCCGAAGTAAGCATTTCCGTCGCCGCCGGGTCAACGCTCGCCGCTGAACGGCGCGTCGCCCCGGAACATGGCTTCAAAACAGCCGCTTCAGCGCGTCCCAGCCGCTGTGCAGGTACCAGCCGGTAATCGCGCCGGTCACGAAATGCGGATCGACGATCCAGTCGATCACCTTCCACAATCCAATCGCGGCGATCCCCGCGATCCCGCCGCCGATCGCTGCATCGGTTCGTCTCATTCACGCCTCCATCCGAGTGAACAACCGGAGGCAGCGAAACGCGCCACGCGAGAAATTGTCGTCCCGGCGAAAGCCGGGACCATCAATCAACTTTCATGTTGCTGAAGGATGGATCCCGGCCTATAGCGGACCTTTCGTCACTTCACCAACAGCTTCACGATCGCGTCCAAATGTTGGTCGGCGAGCTGCTTCAGCTCGTCATCGGTGCGGTCCTGCACCGGGTGCGGAATGAACACCAGCGCCGGGTCGGTGCCGAGCGCCTTCGCCTGCGCCTCCGCACCCTGGATGAACTCGGTCGTTGCGACGCCGACTGTCGGAATGCCACGCGCTTCGAGGTTCGCCATGTCATGCGTACAGCACGATATGCACGAGCCTCAATCGCTCAAGCCTTCGATGACGACATTGACCTCGGTGGCGATCTGCTGCTGCAGCGGCAGCGGCGCCGGCCTGGTGTTGGTAGGCTTCGCGTAATGCTTCACCGTGATGCCGCGCTCGCTCAATCGGTCACCCAACCGCTTCAGGAACACGTCGCCGCGCGCCTTGGCGATGTCGAGGATGCCGATCGTCAGCCCGTCGAGCCGTTCCGGCCGCGGCAGCCGCGGCGTCACCGTCGGACTTCGCTCCGATGTGGGATCGAGAAGTACTGTCATTAGGGCTTCACCTCCCTGGTTACGGGCAGGCTGCCGCGGGCACCGCCGCCCGACCAGCCGCCGATAATGCCGGAGAACATTCCGGCGTCGCCGCCGGCACGGACGATCATCAATCCGCCCGGCCGGAATTTGTTGACCGTCTTGCCGGCCAGCGAGGCGGGGCCGCCCTCGGCGATCCCTTGCGCCCCGGCGATCACCTGGTCGCCCGGGATTTCGCACAGCCGGTACAATTCCTCGTAAAGCCGCGCCTTCGACCAGCCGGCGCTGCGGAAGGTGCGCTCGTGCTCGGGGCAGACGACGAGGATGGCATCGCAGCCGGGCGCCGATTTGACGTGGTGGATCGCCTTCAGCGAGGCGGCCATGCTGCGTGCCAGGCTTTCCGGCTCGCGCGATTTCTGGTCGACGACCCCTTGCAGCCCGAAGCCGGCGAACACCGTCACCGCCGACGCCCCGGGCTTCACGCCGCGCTCGACCGACAACGGCTCCCAGGAGGACCCCTCCTCGTCCTCGGCAAAGCAGTAGGAAAGCTTGCCGGGATTGCCGAGCGTCGCGCGATCAACCTCCTGCGGACGACCCTCGCCGATATTGCGGATGACCAATTGCAGCGCCCGGCCGATCGAGCTATTGGCGCGGTTGCCCTGGCCCAGCGCGTTGCCTTTCGCGTTCATGCCGATCTGACGCCGGATGGCGCCGTTCACGATTACCACCGGCCCGACAAACATCGTCGTCGCCAAGACGCCGTGCATCGCGAAGCTCTCGTCAAGCACCGCCTCGACCGCCGCCAGCACGACCGGCAGGTATTCCGGTTTGCAGCCGGCCATCACCGCGTTGATCGCGATCTTCTCGACCGTCGCCGGCGCCAGCGCCGGCGGCACGATGCCGACGACCTCCTGCGGGTCGCGCGCGGTGCCGTCGAGCATCCGCAGCACGCGTTCCTCGGTCGGCGGCACCAGCGGCAGCCCGTCCGACCAGCCCCGCGAGAACATCGCCTCCTGCTCGTCCTCGTCGTCGCCGAGCGCGATGCGGCGCGCACGAAGCCCCGTCTCATTGAACCGTACCTTCAGCCGCTCGATCGTGCCGGGCTCGATGTTCTTGGCGCCGCAGCCGGGCCGCGATTCCGGCAGACCCTCGCCGAGCCCGCCAACGCCGGTCACCCGCTCCCACTCGCCGCGGTCCCAGCCATAGGTGCGGGCGATCTCGCGCCCGTCCTCGAAGCGGATCAGCGTCGGCACGATCTCGATCTTGAGCCGGTGCGACACATCGAGATCGAGATCGTCGAGGGGCGCCGGCACCGTTTCGGGGAAGGTCGGATCGTCCTGCGAATAGACCGCGACGCCGGCACGGCGCGCCAATTCGCCGAGCACCGGCGCGGTCAATTCGCAGGTCGGGCAGTCGCGCTTGACGACCGCCACCAGCCCGTCGCGCGGCACAGTGCTCATCCGTCCCCGCTCCACTGCTTCCCCGAAAAGATGAACCCACAGGAACGGCGGTGCAACCGCTTGCGCGCAGGAACGGGTCAAGCCACCTTGCGCAGGGGACGAAGCGGAGGGGAGCATGCGGCTCGGGATTCATCTGCCTCAGATCGGGCGCAAGGCCGGGCCGGACGCGATCCGCCGCGCCGCGGTGCAGGCCGAGGAGCTCGGTTTCGCCGATGTCTGGACCAGCGAGCACATCATCCTGCCGAACGGCGCGATGTACCCACCGTCGCCGTCATTCTACGACCCGGTGCTGGCGCTGACCTGGGCCGCCGCCTACACCAAGCGAGTCGGGCTCGGTACCAGCGTGCTGGTGCTGCCGATGCGCCATCCACTACCACTCGCCAAGGAGTTGGCGACGCTGCAGAACCTGTCAGACGGACGGCTGATCCTCGGCGCCGGGGTCGGTTGGATGGAGGCCGAGTTCGACGCGCTCGGCGTGCCGTTCCACGAACGCGGCCGGCGCATGGACGAGGGCATCGCCTTGATGCGTGCGGTGTGGTCGGACGACCCGGTCACCTTCGAGACGAAATACATCCCGGCGATCGTCAAGGACATGCGCATGCAGCCGCGGCCGCAAAAGCCGATCCCGATTTGGATCGGCGGCACCTCCGAGCCGGCGCTGAAGCGGGCGCTGCGGCACGAGGGATGGCACGGCTCCCGCGCGACGCCGGAGCAGGCCGTGCCTCTGGTCACCAGGTTGCGTGCCGAGCGGCCGGAGCCGGAGTTCGCGGTCTCGCTCCGGGCCGCCTGGGACGGGCGCGACGACGGCGCGCTGCGCGACCGGCTGCACGGCTATGATGCCGTCGGGGTCGGTCATGTACTGGTCGAGCCGTTCGAGCGCGAACTGGAAGACTGGCTGCGCGCGGTTGAGCGGGTCGCCAAGGCCGGCGAGGGGATGCTGGAGAGCGCCTGAGGATGAGCGATCGCGCCGGCGCGATCGCCGGGTTTCTCGCGGCCAATGACTGGGCCGGCGCCGCCCCGGTGCCGCTCGCCGGCGACGCCTCATTCCGGCGCTATTACCGGCTCGCCGACGGCGCTCGCCGCGCCGTGTTGATGGACGCGCCGCCGCCCGAGCAGGAGAAGCTGCCGGCCTATATCACGGTCGCGGATATCCTGCGCGACCTCGGCCTCAGCGCGCCCGAGATCTATGCCGCCGATCACGACGCGGGGCTGCTGCTGATCGAGGATTTCGGCGACGACACCTTCACCCGTGCGCTGGCCGCCGGCGCCGACGAATCGGCGCTCTACGCGCTCGCGATCGACACCCTGGTTGCGCTGCAGCACACCGTCGCGTCGGCCGGGTTGCCCAACCTGCCGCGATACGATGAAGCCCGGTTGCTGACCGAAGCCGGTCTGCTTGCCGACTGGTACGCTCCGGCGGCGCTCGGCCGCAAGCTGCCGGACGCGGTGCGGACCGAATACCTTGCGCTTTGGCGCGATGTCCTGTCCCTCGCCAAGCCAGACAAGCCGACACTTGTCCTGCGCGACTACCACGTCGACAATCTGATGCGGCTCCCGGGTCGGGCCGGGGTCAAGAGTTGCGGCATCCTCGATATTCAGGACGCGGTGATCGGCTCGCCCGCCTACGACCTCGTCTCGCTGCTCGAAGACGCGCGCCGCGACGTCCCGCCAGCGCTGCGGACCGCGATGACGGAGCGCTATCTCGCCGCCTTCCCGCAGATCGACCGCGCCCCCTTCCGCCGCGCCGCCGCGATCCTGGCGGCGCAGCGCAACACCAAGATCGTCGGCTTGTTTGTCCGGTTGTGGCAGCGCGACGGCAAACCCGCCTATTTGGCTCATCTCCCGCGCGTGTGGCGGCTGCTCGAAGGCGACCTCGCCGAGCCGGCGCTGGCGCCGCTGCGCGAATGGCTCGCCCGGCACCTGCCGCCGCCGCTGCGCCGGCTGCCCGGCGCCCCAATCGGTGCGGCTGCGATGAGCGCCGCATGAGCCTTCCGGCCAATCTGCCGAAGGCGGCGATGGTGCTGGCGGCCGGGCTCGGCACCCGCATGCGCGCGGTCAATAAGGCCGTGCCGAAACCGCTGCTCGAGCTGAACGGGCGCACGCTCCTGGACTGCGCGATCGACCATGTCGGTGAGGCTGGGGTCGAGCACATCGTCGTCAATACTCATCACATGGCGGAGATTGTCGCGGCGCATCTGCGGGCGCGCGAGCAGCCGCGCGTCGCGATCTCGCACGAGCCGGAGCTGCTCGACACCGGCGGCGGCGTCGCTCAAGCGCTGCCGTTGCTCGGCGAGACGTTCTTCGTCGTCAACAGCGACGTGTTTTGGCTCGACGGCGTGGTGCCGGCCCTGTACCGCCTCGCCGGAGCCTTCGATCCGGAGCGGCTCGACGCGGTGCTGCTGTTTCAGCGCACCGTCGATGCGGTCGGCTACGACGGACCCGGCGATTTCTTCCTCGATGCGCTCGGCAATCCGCGCCGCCGCGGCGAGCGCGAGATCGCGCCCTATCTGTTCACCGGGATTCAGCTGCTGCACTGCCGTGCCTTCGACGGCATCGAAGAGCGGGCCTTTTCGTTGAACCGGGTCTACGACCGCGCCGCGGCCGCCGGCCGGCTGCACGCGATCGTGCATGACGGCGAGTGCTATCACGTCGGCACTCCCGACGCTCTCGCCGCGACGGTGCAGCGCCTCAAATCGCACCGAATCGAACGATAGCGATCCGCGCCTCTTGACGTTTGAACATTTCGTGAACATTATAATCGGTTGGCGCCACCCGCGGCGCCGGACTGCTCACCTGATAATGCAGTGAACAGGTCCTGTTTTCTCCTGTTTTCGACGGGTGAATTGAGAAATTTCAATACCTTGGTCCTGATCGGTTTTTGCTTCACGGGCTGGTGCGCGCGAGGGGTGCGCTAACCGGTGCCGCCCAATATCTTCTCGATCGCCGCCGACCGGCCGTTTCTGGCAACGCTGGCGCGCGGCCTTGTCGACCGCACCGGCGATGACCGGCTGGCCCTGACCCGGATTACGGTGCTGCTGCCGACCCGCCGCGCGGCGCGGTCGCTGCGCGAGGCCTTCCTGCGGTTGACCGGGGAGGGCGCCGATCCCGGCGCGCCGCTGCTGTTGCCGCGCATGCGGGCGATCGGCGATCTCGATGATGACGAGCTAAGCGTCGGGATCGAGGATGCTGGCGATGGCTTGGTCGTACCGCCGCCGCTGCCGGAATTGCGCCGCACGTTGCTGCTGACCCAATTGATCCTGAAATGGAGCGGCCGGCCCGGCGGCGACAGGTTGTTGGCGGGGCAGGCGGCGGGTTTGGCCGGCGCGCTGGCGCGGCTGCTCGACGCGGCGGCGACCGACGGCGCCGAATTCACCCGGCTGCGCGATCTCGCGCCGGCCGAACTCGCCGAGCATTGGCAGAAGGTGCTCGATTTTCTCGATATCCTGCCGGGTGCTTGGCCTGGCATTCTCGTCGAGGAAGGCGCGCTCGATCCGGCCGAGCGTCGCAACCGGCTGCTGCGGCGCCAGGCGCAGCTCTGGCGGCAGGCGCCGCCGGCGCATCCGGTGATCGCGGCCGGCCTGGTCGGCGGCTTTCCGGCGCTCGACGAATTGCTCGGCTGCGTTGCCTGGCTCGATCAGGGTGCGGTTATCCTGCCCGGCCTCGATCGCCGCGCCGAGCCCGGTGAATGGGCCGAGATCGGCGCCGACCCGGCACACCCGCAGCATCTCCTGGCAAGGCTGCTGGCCGGTCTCGAGATCGCTCCTGAGGACGTGCGCGACTGGCCGCCGGGATATCGCGCGGCTCCGACCGCGCGCCGGGCGCGCCTGCATCTCGCCGCCGAGGCGCTGCGCCCGGCGGCCACCACCGACCGCTGGCGCGCTCTGCCGCCGCCCGAGCCGGACGCGCTCGCCGGCTTGAGCCGCTACGATTGCGCCAGCCCGCAGGACGAGGCGGTGACCGCCGCGCTGTTGCTGCGCCGCCAACTCGAAACGCCGGGCGCGACCGCGGCGCTCGTCACCCCCGACCGCGAATTGGCCCGCCGGGTCGCCGCCGAGCTGACCCGCTGGGGCATTGAGATCGACGATTCCGCCGGCCTGCCGCTCAACCGCACTCCGCCCGGCGCGTTTCTGCGCCTCGTCCTCGATCTTGCCGACAGCGACCTCGCGCCGGTGCCGCTGCTTGCCGCGCTGAAACACCCGCTGGCCGCCGGCGGCCTGCCGCGCGACGCATTCCGCGACCGCGCCCGTCGTCTCGAAGAGAAAATCCGCGGGCCGCGCCCGGCGCCCGGCTTCAAGGGATTGCAGGATGCGCTCGGCGCCGATGCCGAATTGCACCTGTTCGTCGAGCGCCTGCGCCTCTGCCTCGGTGCTCTGCCGGACCTGCTGGCGAGCAAAGACGCCTCCGTCGCCGAACTGGCGACGGTGCAGATCGCGGCAGCCGAGCGCCTCGCCGCGACCGACGAGAAGGAGGGGGCGGCGCTACTGTGGCGCGAGCTGGCGGGTGAGGCGGCGGCGCTGTTCTGCCACGAGCTGATCGCGGCGGCGCGCGACTTTCCGCCGCTCGCCGGCCGCGACTACCCGGCGCTGTTCGAGGCGCTCGCCGCCGGCGCGGTCGTGCGGCCGGCTTTCGGCCGCCATCCGCGCCTGGCGATTTGGGGCCTCGTCGAGGCGCGGCTGCAACAGGCCGATCGCGTCGTGCTCGGCGGGCTCAACGAGGGCACCTGGCCCGGCCCTGCCGCCTTCGATCCGTGGATGTCGCGGCAGATGCGCGAGGAGTTTGGTATCGCGTTGCCGGAGCGCGCGATCGGCATCGCCGCTCATGATTTCGCGCAGGCGCTCGGCGCGCCGCAGGTGGCGCTGACCCGCGCGGCGCGCCGCGAGGGCGTGCCGACCGTGCCGTCGCGCTGGCTGCTGCGTCTCGACGCGGTGCTGCGCGCGGCCGGACTCGAAAACGCGCTGGGTCCCGAGCCGGATATTGCCGGTGCCGTCCTGGCCCGCAACCTGCCCGGCCCGCACCGGCCGCGTCCGGTGGCACGGCCTTGCCCGCCGGTAACCGCCCGACCCCGACAACTCTCCGTTACCCAGGTCGAGATGTGGCGGCGTGATCCTTACGCGATCTACGCTCGCCACATCCTGCGGCTGAGGCCGCTCGACGACCTCGACGCCGACCCCAGCCGCGCCGATCTCGGCAATGCCGTGCATGAAGCGCTCGCCCAATTTGTCGGCCGGCATCCCCACGGCCTGCCGGTCGATGCCGAGCGCGAATTGCTGGAGATCGCCGAAAACAGCTTCGCCGATTGGCTGTCGCGGCCTTCGATCTGGGCGTTCTGGTGGCCGCGTTTCGAGCGGGTGGCGCGCTGGTTCGTCGCCGAGGAGGCGGCGCGGCACGGCGACATCGCGCTCAGCGTCAGCGAGCAGAGAGGTACCCTCGTGGTGGCCGCGCCGGCCGGGCCCTTTACGGTCAGTGCGGTCGCCGACCGCATCGACCGGCTGACCGATGGCGGCCTCGTGATCATCGACTACAAAACCGGGCAGCTGCCGCAGAAGCGCGAGATCGACAACGGGCTGGCGCTGCAGCTGCCGCTCGAAGGCGCGATCGCCCGCGACGGCGGGTTCGCGGCGATCGCCGGTGAGCCCCGGAGGCTGGAATATTGGCGCCTCAGCGGCGGCGAGCCGGCGGGCCAGCGCAAACCGATCGGCGACGGCGACCCGGTGGCGCTGATCGACCGCACCGTGGCCGAGGTGACGGCGCTGGTCGCACGGTTCGATAACCCGGGTGAGCCGTATCTGGTCGTCCCGGTCCTGCAATGGCGGCCGCGCTATTCCGATTACGAGCACCTCGAACGCCTCGGCGCGCTGCGCGAGGACGAGATCGAGGCCGCCGGGGGCGAGCCGTGAGCCGGGCCGAAGACGCCGCGCGGCGCCAGCGCGAAGCATTGGCGCCCGACGCCTCAGTCTGGGTCGCCGCCTCGGCCGGCACCGGCAAGACGCGGGTGCTGACCGACCGGCTGTTGCGGCTGATGCTAGAAGGCACCGACCCGGCGCGCATCCTGTGCCTGACGTTTACCCGCGCCGCCGCCGCCGAGATGGCAAACCGAGTCAACGCCAGCCTCGCCGAATGGGCCACCTTGCCGGACGGCCGGCTCGCGCAGGGTTTGCAGCAGCTGACTGCCCGCATGCCCGACGCGCACGATATGGCACAGGCGCGGCGGTTGTTCGCCCGCGTGCTTGACACGCCGGGCGGTGCCAAGATCGCGACGATCCACGCCTTCTGCCAATCGCTGCTGCGCCGCTTCCCGCTCGAAGCCGGGGTGCCGCCCGAGTTTGCCGTAATCGAGGAGCGCAGCGCCGCCGAGGCGTTGCAGGACGCGGCCGCTCGCGTGATCGCCGCGGCCCGCGCCGGCACCGCCCCCGGCTGCGCCGAGGCCCTGGCGATCGTCGCGCATTATGCGCAGGAGGAGCGCTTCGCCGAACTGATCGCGACTCTCGTCGCCGAGCGCGGCAAGCTGCGCGCCGCGCTGAAAGATGGCGAGGGCGCGCTACACGCCCGGCTCTCCCGATCTCTCGGCATCTCGACGAATGCGACCGTCGACGGCCTCTCGACCGAATTCTGTCTCCACGGCGCCTGCGATGAGGTGGCTCTCACCGCAGCCGCCGAGGCACTGTGCAATGGCAGCAAGAGTGACTGCGACCGTGGCACCACGCTGGCCCGCTGGTGCGCGCACCCCGAGGGCCGTTTCGCGCTGATCGAGGAATATGTCGGCGTCTATCTGACTGACAAAAATGAAATCCGCAAAAACCTGATCACCGTCGGTGCGGCGGCAAACGCCGCGACTGTCCCGGCCGTGCTTGCGGCCGAAGCCGACCGCGTCAAAGCCTTTGTCGAGGCTCGCGCCGGGGCGGCGTTGCGCGAGGCAACATGCGCGCTGGTGCGGCTGGGCGCAGCCGTGCTCGAGGATTACGAGCGGCACAAGCGGCTGCACGGCCAGCTCGATTATGACGATCTCGTCGCCAAGGCGCTCGACCTTTTGCGCCGGCCGGGCGTCGCGCCTTGGGTGCTGTTCAAGCTCGATGGCGGGCTCGACCACATCCTGATCGACGAGGCGCAGGACACCAACCCCGAGCAATGGGCGATCGTCGCCGCGCTGGCAGGCGAGTTCTTCGCCGGCGACGGCGCAAGGGAGCGCAGCCGCACGGTCTTCGCGGTCGGCGATGCCAAGCAGTCGATCTTCAGCTTCCAGCGGGCCGACCCGCAGGAGTTCGTCCGCATGCGCGCCCATTTCCAACGGCGTGTGGATGCCGCGCGAATGGATTGGCGCGTGGTGCCGCTGGAAATCTCGTTCCGCGCCACCGAACCGCTGCTGCGCGCTGTTGATGCGGTGTTTTCGAATGCCGATGCGGCCGACGGCGTCGCGCTCGACGGCAGCGCGATCCACCACGTCGCTGCGCGCGAGGGCCACGCCGGGCTTGTCGAATTGTGGCCGCCGGTACCGGCCGCCGCCGATCCCGCGCCGGAGCCGCTCGCCGCGGTCGCTGCCGGCGCCCCCGAAGCGAAGACCCGCCTCGCCAAGGCGATCGCGGCGAAGATCGATACCTGGCTGAAATCCGGCGAGCGCCTCAAAGCGCGTGGCCGGGCGATGACCCCGGGCGACATTCTCGTGCTGGTGCGCCGCCGCAACGATTTCATGTTCGATCTGCTGCGCGCGCTTAAGGCGAAGCAGATACCGGTCGCCGGCGCCGACCGGTTGATCCTGACCGAGCAGCTCGCGGTCAAGGATTTGGTTGCGCTCGGCCAATTCCTGCTGCTGCCGGAAGACGATCTGACCTTGGCGACCGTGCTGAAGGGGCCGCTCTTCGACATTTCCGAGGAGGAGCTGTTCCTGCTGGCTTACGGCCGCGACCGGGAGACGCTGTGGCGCCGGCTGCGGCGTTGCGCCGACGAGGATCTCGGGATGCGCCAGGTTTACGAGCGGCTGTCGGCGCTGCTGAACCGCGCCGACTTCGTGCCGCCCTTTGAGCTCTACGCGCAGATCCTTGGCGACCCACGGGCCGGACGGGGCGCGATGCTCGAGCGGCTCGGCCCCGAGGCGGCCGACCCGATCGAGGAATTCCTGGCGCTCGCCCTCGCCTATGAGCGTGAGCACGTGCCGTCCTTGCAGGGTTTCCTGCACTGGCTGATTACCGGCGAGGTCGAGGTCAAGCGCGATTTCGGCGAGCGTCAGCGCGACGAGCTGCTGATCATGACTGTGCACGGCGCCAAGGGGCTGGAAGCGCCGGTGGTGTTTCTGCCGGACACGCTGCAGACCCCGGACTGGCCGAAATCGCCGCTATGGAGCGATGGCGAGCCGCTGCCGCTGTGGTGCCCACGCGGCAATTTGCGGGGCCCGTTCTATGACGCCCAGCGCAATGCCTGCCGACAGCGCGACCTGCAGGAATACCGCAGGCTGCTCTACGTCGCGCTGACCTGGGCGCAGGACCGGCTCTATGTCTGCGGCTGGAACACCCGCACGATGGCAAAGGCCGCGCGCTACTGGCACACACTGTGCCAGACCGGTTGGCGCGAGCTCGCGACGAGTTTCGAATTCGACAGCCGGCAGCTGATTGGCGACCGCGACGGCTGGCACGGCGAGGGGCTGCGCATCGAAGGCGCGCAGCATGTTGCACCCGAATACAAACAGCCCCTCGCCGCCGAGCGCGTCGCGCCGGCCCTGCCGGTCTGGGCGACGGCGCCGCCGCCGGCCGAGCCCGATCCGCCAAAGCCGCTGCTGCCGTCGCGCCCTGCCGGCGAGGAGCCGGCGCCGCTGTCGCCGCTCGGCGGTCCCGGCCGCGACCGCTTCCGCCGCGGTCTGATCGTGCACCGCCTGTTGCAGGCGCTGCCGGACCTTGCGCCGACCGAACGCGAGGCGGCGGCCCGTCGCTATTTGGCGCTGCCGCTGCACGGCCTCGCCGCCGCCGAGCAGGATGAAATCCGCGCCGAGGCGCTGGCGGTGCTCGACGAGCCGGGCTTCGCCGAATTGTGGGGACCTAATGCGCAATCCGAGGTGCCGGTGGTCGGTCTGATCGACGGACAGGCGCTCTCGGGCCAGATCGACCGGATCGTCGTCGCGGACGATCGCGTGCTGATCGTCGACTACAAGACGCTGCGCCCGCCGCCCGAGACCGAGGAAGGCGTGCCGACCCTCTATCTACGGCAGCTCGCGACTTATCGCGCCGCCCTGTCGCGCATATATCCCGGGCGCCGGATCGACTGCGCCCTGTTATGGACCGAAGGACCGCGCCTGATGCCGATCAGCCCCGCGCGTTTGGCGCAGCAGGCCGCCGGGAGCGCACCTTGACGGCGCTTTTTCGCCTCCCCTAATGTCAGCCACGCGCAGCGAAAGGACACCCTGGCGATGAAGCCGACTCCGGTCAGCGACGCCGAATTCGACACCAAGGTTCTGAAGTCGAGCGAGCCCGTTCTCGTCGATTTTTGGGCGGAATGGTGCGGGCCGTGCAAGATGATCGCGCCGTTTCTCGACCAGCTCGCCGCCGACAAGGCCGGCAAACTGACCGTCGCCAAGGTCAACATCGATGAAAATCCGCAGACGCCGCGCAAATACGGCGTGCGCGGCATCCCGACGATGATCCTGTTCAAGGGCGGCCAAGTCGCGGCGCAGAAGATCGGTGCCTTGCCAAAGAGCAAACTCTACGAGTGGGTCGACTCGGTGTTGCAGCCGCCGGCCGCGTAACCTCTAGCCGATCATCAGCGCGGATCGATCTTTCGGTCGCCGCCGCCCGTGCCCGGCGGCAGGATGATGCGCATCCGCCCCCAGTGCCATTTTCGGGTCGATCGCGGCGGCAGGAACTCGTGCCTCGCCATGGCGGGGTGGCGCCGGTGCAATCAGCGATTCGGTGAGGCTCTCGATTGTTCGATACCAGTCGCGCCAATCGAACCCGTCGGCGCGAGCGGCAACCGGCAGCAACGACAATGCACTCGCGATCAGCAGAACCCTGCGCATCCTGCTCCCCGTTCAACCGTTCTCCGCCAAGACCACCCCGGCCAGATGGAGGGAGCCGCAGATCAGCACCCGCACCTTCTCACCGGAACGAGCAATCGTGGCAAACGCCGTCTCGACCGACGCGGTGGCCTGTGCCGCGATGCCGACCGACTGGGCGGCGGTGACGATTTCATCTGCCGGCAGCGGGTTCTCCTCGCCGGGAATTGTCACCGCAAGAAGCCTCCGCACAAACGGCGTCAGCGGCGCGAGAAAGCCGCCGGCGTCCTTGGTGTTGAGCATGCCGACAACAAGGTCGAGCGGGCGGTCGCGCCAGTCTTTCACCGCATCCGCCAACACTTCGCCGGCGGCCGGGTTGTGGCCGCCGTCGAGCCACAGCTCGGAGCCGCCCGGCAGCATCGTCACCAATGGTCCGCGGGTTAGTCGCTGCAGCCGGGCCGGCCAGTCGATGCGGCGCAACCCTTCGGCAATGGCAGCCTCGGGAATGGTGAAGTCCGACAGTTGTTCGAGACAGGCTATCGCCGTCCCGGCGTTGGCGATCTGGTGCGCGCCAGACAATGACGGCAACGGCAAATCCAGCCGCCAGCACGGTCCGGCATAACGCATGCTCTCTTCGCCGGCGTCGCAACGCCATTCCCGCTGCCATCTACAAAGCGGCGCATTAACCTCGCCGGCGCGTGCCTCGATCACCGCTTCCGCCTCTTCGGGCTGCGGCCCGATCACGGCCGGCACGCCGGACTTCAGGATTCCGGCCTTCTCGCCGGCGATCGCGGCGATCGTCGGCCCGAGAAACGCCTGGTGATCGAGCGATACCGGAGTGATCGCGGTCACCGCCGGGTGACGCACGACATTGGTTGTGTCGAGCCGGCCGCCGAGCCCGACTTCGAGCAGCGCGACATCGGCCGGCGTTCGCGCGAAGGCGAGCATCGCCGCCGCGGTCGTGATCTCAAAAAAGGTGATCGGCTGGCCGGCGTTGACGCGCTCGCATTCCACCAGCACCGCCAGCAACGCGTCCTCGTCGATCAGCGTGCCGGCGACGCGAATCCGTTCGTTGAAGCGGACGAGGTGCGGCGAAGTATAGACATGCACGACATAGCCGGCGGCTTCGAGACAGGCGCGCAGCGTCGCGACGGTCGAGCCCTTGCCGTTGGTGCCCGCAACATGCACGACCGGCGGCAACCTGTACTGTGGGTTGCCGAGTGCCGCCAGCAGCCGTTCGATACGGTCAAGTGACAGATCGATCTTCTTCGGGTGCAGGGATGCGAGCCGCGCCAGCACCCGGTCGCTGCCGGCGCCGGTGTCGCTCATGCCGGCCCGTTCGGCAGCAGCGGCGCCGGCAGTGCCGCGGTCTCGTCACTATTGTCTTTGCGACACAGCAGCGACATCAGCCGTGCGATGGTTGGGTGCAGCTCGCTGCGCGGCACGACGATGTCGATCATGCCGTGCTCGTAAAGGTATTCGGCGCGCTGGAAGCCCTCCGGCAGTTTCTCTCGGATCGTCTCTTCGATGACACGCGCGCCGGCGAAACCGATCACCGCGCCCGGCTCGGCCAGTGTCACGTCGCCAACCATCGCCAGCGACGCGGAAACCCCGCCGGTCGTCGGATCGGTCAGCAACACCAGATAGGGCAAGCCCGCTTCCTTGACGAGATCGGCGGCGATGATCGTGCGCGGCATCTGCATTAGCGACAGGATACCCTCCTGCATCCGCGCGCCGCCTGATGACGGTACCACGATCAGCGCTGCCCGATGTTCGACCGCGAGCCGCGCCGCGGCGACGAACGCCTCGCCGACCGCAATCCCCATCGAGCCGCCCATGAATGCAAAGTCGAACGCGGCAACCACCGCCGCGCCGCCGCCGATCCGGCCCGATGCAACCGTGATCGCCTCGCTGCCGGCGCCGCGCGCAGCATGCGCCTCGCGCAGGCGCTCGGTATAGCGCTTGCGGTCGCGAAACCGCAGCGGGTCGACCGGCGTCTTCGGCAGCGGCATCCGCTCGAACGCGCCCTCGTCGAACAGTATGTGGAAGCGCGTCGCGCTATCGATGCGGAAATGGTGGCCGCAATTGCGGCACACTTCGAGATTGGCGGCGAGCTCGCGATGAAACAGCATCTGCTCGCAGCTCGGGCATTTTCGCCAGAGGTTCTCCGGCACATCCTTGCGTGTCAGCGCCCGGATCTTCGGCAGCACGTAATTGGTCAGCCAATTCATGCGGCTGGCCGATGGCAAACGGCTTCGATGTTATGACCGTCGGGGTCGAGCACAAAGGCGCCATAGTAGTTCGGGTGATATTGCGGGCGCAGGCCCGGCGGGCCGTTATCGCGGCCGCCGGCTGCCAACGCAGCCGCGTGGAATGCCCCAACTGCGCCGCGGTCGGCGGCGGTGAAGGCGATGTGGGCGCCGGTCGCGACCTGTTCGCGGCGCCCGATCCAGAAGAACGCCTTCCGGCCGATGCCGTAGCCCGCGAAATCCGGGCCATCGGCGTAAAGCCGCACGATGCCGAGCGGCTCGAGGGCGCGGTCATAGAACGCCTTCGATTGTACCAGATCGGTGACGCCGATCGTCACGTGATCGAGCATCGCCGCGCTTCGGAGTTCAGCGGCGGGCGCCGCGCACCCCATCCGCGAGCGCGCGGATGTCGGCGAGCACGGCCTCGACAAGACCGGGCTTGGCCTTGCCCTCGGCGTCGAGGTTTTGCGCCAGCCGGTCGACGAGTGCGGTGCCGACCGCCGCCGCGTCGGCGGCCTTGGCGACCTCGGCCGCCTGTTGCGGGTTCTTGATGCCGAAGCCTACGGCGATCGGCAGGTCGGTGAAGCGGCACAGCCGCGACACCGCCGCGTGCACACTCGCCGCATCGGCTGAGCGAGTGCCGGTGATGCCGGCGATCGCAACGTAATAGATGAAGCCGCTGGCATCGGTGACGATCGCCGGCAGTCGCCGGTCATCGCTGGTCGGGGTCGCCAGCCGCACGAGGTCCAGCCCGGCGCCGCGGGCGGGCACGGCCAATTCGGCGTCCTCCTCGGGCGGCAGGTCGACGATGATCAGACCATCGATCCCCGCGGCGACCGCGTCGCGCGCAAAGGTCTCGGCGCCATAGCGGTAGATCGGATTGTAGTAGCCCATCAGCACGTAAGGGGTGTCCGGGTCGCGGGTGCGCAGCTGCCGCACCATCGCCAGGGTCTTGCGCAGCGTCATGCCGGATTTCAGCGCCCGCTGCCCGCCTGCCTGGATTGAGGGCCCATCGGCCATTGGGTCGGAGAACGGCATGCCGATCTCGATCAAATCGGCGCCGGCTCCGGCGACGCCGGACAAAAGCCGGAACGAGGTTTCGGCGTCCGGGTCGCCCGCGACGAGGTATGCGACCAGCCCGGCGCGCCCCTCGGCTTTGAGGGCCGCGAACCGCTTCTCGATCCGGCTCAAAGCTTGACCCCGAGGTGTTCGGCGACGGCGAAGATATCCTTGTCGCCGCGGCCGCACATGTTCATCACCAACAGGTGGTCACGCGGCAGATCGGGTGCGATCTTGGCGACATGCGCCAGCGCGTGCGCCGGCTCCAGCGCCGGGATGATCCCCTCTTGCCGACCGCACAGCTGGAACGCGGCGAGCGCCTCGCGGTCGGTGATCGAGACGTATTGCACTCGGCCGAGATCGTGCAGCCAGGCATGCTCCGGCCCGATCCCGGGATAGTCGAGCCCGGCCGAGATCGAATGTGCATCCTTTATCTGGCCGTCCTCGTCCTGCAGCAGATAGGTGCGGTTGCCGTGCAGCACGCCCGCCAGGCCGCCGTTCAACGATGCCGCATGCAGCCCCGTATCGATGCCGTGGCCGCCGGCCTCAACCCCGATCATCTCCACCGAGCGATCGTCGAGGAACGGGTGGAACAGGCCCATCGCGTTCGAGCCGCCGCCGATGCAGGCGACCGCAGCGTCAGGCAACCTTCCCTCGGCTTCGCGCAGCTGAGCCTTGGCCTCCTCGCCGATCACCGACTGGAAGTCGCGCACCATCATCGGATACGGGTGCGGCCAGGCCACGGTGCCGATCAGGTAATACGTGTCGGCGACATTCGCGACCCAGTCCCGCAGCGCCTCATTCATCGCGTCCTTGAGCGTGCCTGCACCCGACGTCACCGACTTCACCTCGGCGCCGAGCAGCTTCATGCGGAACACATTTGGTTTCTG
>DATARH010000224.1:0-29076 GCA_036264235.1 Allostellaceae bacterium | reverse complement strand
CGGCCGGGAACGGCTGACGGGGATCGCGGTGCCGCTGCATGTCGGGCGGCGCACGATCGTGCTGCAGACCTCGATCTACCGTGCCGATGGCAAGCTCGCCGCGATGATGATTCAGACCCAGATGGTGTTGCCCAGAGAGCTGAAACCGGAGAGCGACGCGGCGGGGTGATCAGAGCGCCCGTGTGACGACTGCTTACGAACAAAATGCCTCGGAATTACGAAATACTTTCGTAGCTTTACGTTCGACTAATGTGACGTACTTCACATTCGTCATTTCTTGCTCACTACTAGCAGAGCTGTGCGGAATTTTGATCCGAGCTCTTTACCTCGTATTAATCCGCCGCGCGTAAAGCACAACGCGCCACCCACGCCACAGGAGAAGACGATGTACATTGTTCACTTGCTTCAGAGCTATTCGGATCTGCAGAAGGTGCTGCGGAACCGCAGCGGTGCGACCGCCATCGAATACGGTCTGATCGCTGCTCTGATCGCGGTCGCCGCCGTTGCGACGATGACCACGGTCGGAACCAACCTGTCCAGTATCTTCGGTACGGTAGGCAGCAGCCTCTAATTCCGGAGACAGGCGCCTCGCCCGGCATATGCGGGCCAGGCGGTTGAGCCTTCATTATGTGACTTCGTATCGAAGCCGACCCGGCCGCTCTGTAGCGTGTCGGGCGGCCGTTCTTGCCGGTCGATAGTGCTGCGTCCGGCGCCGCACCGGTTCAATCTCTAACCCTGCGCCACTCGTCCGGCGCCGGTAAGTTTGCCGGATCGGCGCCCTTCGCAATCGCCCGCGACGCGTAGTCTTGCCCCAATTCGACGAGTTGCCGGGTAAAGACCGGGTTGGCCAATCGGCGAGCCAGCCGATAGCATCGGGTGGCGTTCTGAACCAGACCGTCGAGTTCGCCGACCGATTTCGCGGATACGTGCTCCGGCGCGGAATGAGGTTCGTGCATTTGCGCTCCCGAAGGGCGAGGGCCAGTCTGGGGCGTAGTTTTGGCCGTCGAAGGTTAAAAAAGGCGTAACAAATAACCCTAAGGGGGTAGGGTTTGCGCGCTGCGGATCGGGTCGTCCTGCTATCGTCCATCCGCGCTGCGGCGGCAAAACAAAACAACTCAGATCGCCCGCCGACCTTCTAATCGCCGATCCCTCTCGGTAGAATTGCGCGATGGACGACGATCGCGCCACGCTGCTGCGGCGACGCATAAATCTTTACCGCGAAACGCTGCGAGCGGGCGTCAGCGGCAAGGTCGCGATCGGCTACCTGCGCCAGATCGAGAGCGACGAGGCGGAGCTGGTACAAATCAGACAGGCCGAGGAAGCGGGGTTACACGCCCGCGGCCTGAGTGTCGATGCGCGGCCGCCGCGGCCGCTCCGCAAATTTGTCGCCGAGCTGATCGATCAATTCGACGCCCTGCCGGTTACCGATTCGCGGCGGGCCGTGGTGGCCGCACGCATCCGGAGTGTCGAGGTCGAGATCGCGCGGCGGCGTCATCACCACCATCCCCCCTATCACGATCATTCGACGGCGCCGGCATCGGCGGTCCACCCCCGCCACAATCGATCAAAGGAGCGCCCGGACAGATCCATTGGCGATCCTGGCGAGAAAAAGCCGTCATAGCGGAGTGGTGGGCGCGACTGGGATTGAACCAGTGACCCCTGCCGTGTGAAGACAGTGCTCTCCCGCTGAGCTACGCGCCCGAGCCCGGGGCTTGTCGCGGCCCGCATTTACGAGAGCCGCCGAAGGCCTGTCAAGCCGCGCCCGGTCGCTTCGATGGCACGGATCGGCCGTTCCGGCGTTGTCGCAATCGATGACCGTCTTTCGCCCGCTCGCGCTCGCCGGCTTGCTGCCGCTTGTCCTCGCCGCAGCGCCACCGACGGCTGGCCAGCCGCAACACCTGAAATATCGGGTCGAGGTCTATGGGCCGGCCGGTCTCCACGTCGCGACGACCCACACCGAGATCGACCTCAGCGGCGGCACCTACGCGATCAAATCCAATATCGAGACGCGGGGCTTTGCCGGCTGGTTTGTCAGCATGAACAGCACAGCCCAGGCAAAGGGCCGGCTGACGACCGATGCGGCGCAGCCGGAAAGCTTCCGCAGCGACACCGAGCGCAATGGCGTCGAACGGCACGACAAGGTCAGCTACGCCACAGACGGCGCGGTCAGCGGCGGTTCGACCCCGCCATCGACAAAGGACGCGGTAAAGCCGGTCGCGCCAGCGCAGATGCGCGGCACGGTCGATAACCTGACCGCCTACCTCCTGGTCGAGCGGCAGCTCGGGAGGGGCGGCAAGTGCGACCTGACGGTGCCGGTGTTCGACGGCCACGAGCGCTACGACCTCAAGTTCAGCGATGGCGGACAGCAAAAATTGTCGCCAAAGGGCGGGCAGAATTTCGCCGGTATGACCACCGTATGTCATATGAAGCGGGTCGAAATCGCCGGCTTCCCGGCCAATCCCGAGGACAGCGAGGGCGCCCGATCCGGCACGCTGTGGTACGCCCGGATCGTGCCCGGCGAGCTGGTGCAGGCGATCCGCATGGACATGCAGACCGAAGCCGGGGAGATATCGGCCTATCTCGCCGAGGTTACGGCAAACGGCGCCGAGCTGAAGCTCATGGAGTGAGGCCGAGCCGCTCGAGCGCCTGCGGCAGTTCGTCGAAGCGATCGAGAACGATCGCGGCGCCGAGCGTCTCCGGCGCGGCACGTGCATAGCCGTAGCGCATCAGCACCAGCGGCACCGACGCGGCATGCGCCGCCGCCGCGTCGTTCTCGCTGTCGCCGATCATCGCCGACCGCTCGACCGCGCCGCCAAGCTCGCGCACAAGCCCGGTCAGATGGCCGGGATCGGGCTTCCGCACCGGGTAGCGGTCGCCGCCGGCGATCCCATCGAACAGATCGGCGAGGCTAAGCCCATTAAGGACCGTAATCGTCGCCTGCTGCAGTTTGTTGGTGCAGACCGCAGTGCGGTAGCCGCGCCGCCGCAACTGCCGCAGCGTCTCCACTACCCCGGGGTAGGGCCGGGTCTCGTTCGTCGCATTGGCCTCATAGATCGCGATATATCGGGGCAGTGCCTCCGTCGCTTCTTCGACCGGACCGCCGCGGGCGGCAAAAGCGCGGGCGACCAGGGCGGGCACACCGTCGCCGACCATCGGCGCCACCTCCTGCCGCGTCAGCGGCGGATAGCCGTGTTCGTGCAGCACCAGGCTCAGCGAATTGGTCAGATCGGGGACGCTGTCGACCAGGGTCCCGTCGAGATCGAATACCAGTAGGAAATCGCTCATCAGGCGAATAGTCGCCGCTCCGGTTATACTGGGCAACAAACTGTGTGTTGGCACCCTTGGGACGCCATGCAACCCTCCCCGTGACGACCGCGTTGGTCCGCTGCGAGCCGCCGATGAATAAGAACCCTTTCGCCGCTATCATCCTTGCCGCCGGCGAAGGCACGCGGATGCGCTCCGCCCGGCCGAAGGTGCTGCACGAGTTGGCGGGCCGGCCGATGATTCGGCACCTGATCGAGGCGCTGCGGCCTTTGGCACCTACCGAAACCGTGGTCGTGCTCGGCCGCGGAATGGAGGCGGTGGCGAGGGCTGTTGCTCCGGCCAAGGCAGTGATCCAGGATCCGCCCCGCGGCACCGGCGACGCGGTGCGCGCCGCCTTGGAGGCGCTGCCGCTCGGTTCGATTCGCGATGTTCTCGTGCTCTATGGCGACACGCCGCTGCTGCGCAGGGAACGGCTCGAGGAGCTGCTGGCAGTGCGGCGGCGCGTTCCGGAGGCCGCGGTCGCCGCCGCCGGCATGCGGCCGGGCGACCCCGGGCCCTACGGCCGGCTGGTGCTGAGCGCCGGCGGCATGCTCGAACGCATCGTCGAGGCAAAGGACGCCGATAACGAGGAGCGTGCGATCGGACTGTGCAACGGCGGCATCATGGCGATCGACGCCGGTCACCTCGCCGACCTCATCGGCCGCATCGGCAACGACAACGCCAAGCGCGAATTCTACCTGACCGATATCGTGGCCCTGGCGCGCGCCGAGGGGCTCGTGTGCCGCGCCGCCGAACTGCCGGCCGACGAGCTGATCGGCGTCAACACCCGGGCTGAGCTGGCGGCCGCCGAGGCGTTGCTGCAACAGCGTCTGCGCGAGCAGGCGATGGCAGAAGGCGCAACCCTGATCGCACCGGAGACCGTCTTCTTCTCGGCCGATACGAAGCTCGGCCGCGATGTCGTCGTCGAGCCGCATGTATTCTTCGGTCCCGGCGTGACCGTCGCCGACAACGCCCGCATCTGCGCCTTCTCCTACATGACCGAGGCGACGATCGGCGAAGGTGCGAGGGTCGGCCCGTTTGCCCGGCTGCGCCCCGGCGCGGTGCTCGACGAGGACGTGCATGTCGGGAATTTCGTCGAGATCAAGGCCAGCCGCCTGCATGCCGGGGTCAAGGCAAGTCACCTAACCTATCTCGGCGATACCGAGGTCGGTGCCCGCACCAATATCGGCGCCGGCACGATTACCTGCAATTACGACGGCTACAACAAGCACCGCACGACGATCGGCGAAAATGTGTTTGTCGGAACGCATACCTCGCTGGTCGCGCCGGTCTCGGTCGGTGATGGCGCCTATGTCGCCACCGGCAGCGTTATCACCTCTGACGTGCCGGCCGATGCGCTGACGATTGCCAGGTCACGCCAGGTCGACAAGCCCGGCCGAGCCGTCGAGTTGAGACAAAGGTTGCGCGAGAGGAAGCGCTGATGTGCGGCATCATCGGCATCATCGCCAAACGGCCGGTCGCCGACCAACTGATCGGCGGGCTGCGCCGGCTCGAATATCGCGGCTACGATTCGGCCGGGATCGCGACTCTCAGCAACGGCTCGATCGAGCGCCGGCGGGCCGAGGGCAAGCTGGCGAACCTCGTCACGCGGCTCGAAAAGGAGCCGGTGCGCGGCACGATCGGCATCGCGCATACGCGCTGGGCAACGCACGGCCAACCGATCGAGCGCAACGCCCATCCGATCGCTACGGACCGGGTCGCGGTCGTCCACAATGGCATCATTGAGAATTTTCAGACACTGCGAACCGAGCTGTCCGGCCTCGGCTACAAATTCCAGACCGATACCGACACCGAGGCGGTCGCGATCCTGACGACACATTACTTGAAGCAAGGCATGAAACCCGCCGAGGCGGTGGCGCGCACGCTCGATCGCATTGAGGGCGCGTTCGCACTCGTCTTCCTGTTCGCCGGCGAGCACGACCTTTTGATCTGCGCCCGGCGTGGCAGCCCGCTGGCGATTGGCTACGGTGACGGCGAGATGTTTGTTGGCTCCGACGCGATGGCGCTGGCACCGTTGACCCGCCGCATCGCCTATCTCGAAGAGGGCGATTGGGCGGTGGTGACCTCGAGCGGGGTCAAGATATTCGATCGCGGCCACAAGGAAGTCGTGCGTCAGGTGCGCGAGACCGCGCTGTCCGGCGCGCTGATCGGCAAGGGCAATTTCCGTCATTTCATGCAAAAGGAGATTTTCGAGCAGCCGGCGGTGATCGGCGACACGCTGCGAGCGCTGATAGACCCGGGCACGCGCGCCGTGCATCTGCCGGATCTGCCGTGGCCATTGGGCGACCTTTCCCGCATCACGATCATCGCGTGCGGCACCTCATGGCATGCGGGACTGATCGCGAAATACTGGCTCGAGGGGCTTGCGCGCATCCCGGTCGAGGTCGATATCGCCTCAGAATTCCGCTACCGCGCTCCGGCGATGGTTCCGGGCGGCGCCGCGATCTTCATTTCGCAATCGGGCGAGACCTTCGACACGCTGGCGGCGCTGCGCTATTGCCGCGAGGCCGGACAAAAGATCATCGCGATCGTCAACCAGCCGGAAAGCACGATCGCGCGCGAGGCCGACATCGTCTTGCCGACCCTCGCCGGTCCGGAGATCGGGGTGGCCTCGACCAAGGCCTTCACAACGCAACTTGCCGTCCTCGCCGCTTTTGCCGTGTCGCTCGCCCGCTCGCGCGGCATCATCGATGCCGATAAGGAAGCCGCTCTTGCCGGGCAGTTGTCGGAGGTGCCGTCGCGCGCCGCCGAAGTGCTGGAGCACGACGACCGATTGCAGCAGATCGCCGGCGACATCGCCGGTGCTCGCGACGTGCTTTATCTCGGCCGCGGTACCGCGTTTCCGTTGGCGCTCGAGGGCGCACTAAAACTGAAGGAGATCTCCTACATCCATGCCGAGGGCTACGCCGCCGGCGAGATGAAGCATGGGCCGATCGCACTGATCGACGAGGACGTGCCGGTCATCATCCTGGCGCCGCCCGGCGACCTGTTCGAGAAGACGGTGTCGAACATCGAGGAGGTGATGGCGCGCGGTGGCCGGGTCGTGATGATATCGGATACAGCCGGCATCGCGCGGCTCGGAAAGCGCATAGCTTTCGGGATTCCGGTACCGCACTCCGCGCAATTTGTCGCGCCGATCCTCTACGCGATCCCGGTGCAGCTGCTCGCCTATCATGTCGCGGTGCTCAAAGGCACGGATGTCGACCAGCCGCGCAACCTCGCGAAGAGCGTGACGGTGGAGTAAGATCGGCGCTCCGATGGGGAGAGCGCCATGACAACAGTCGACCAGCAGAAGATCCGCCGCGCCCGCACCGGGCTGATCGCGCACGATCCGGCTTTGGCGCAACCCGGCTATACGCTGTTCGCGCCGATGTATGGCGATGGCTCGGTATTCCTGATCGACATGCAGGGCGAGGTCGTGCACCGCTGGGCGATGCCGTACCGGCCCGGCCTCTACGCCTATCTTCTCGACAACGGTCACCTGTTCTATGGCGGCAAGGTGATGACCGATCTCGACCGGTTCGAAGCGTGGCAGCGCTTCAAGGCCGGCGCCGCGCTCGAAATCGATTGGAACGGCCGGGTGCTCTGGGAGGTGAACCACCCTGACCATCATCACGACGCGCGCAAGTTGAAGAATGGCAATGTGATGCTGTTGTGCTTGCGCCCGCTGTCACCGGACCTCGCGCGTCGCGTGCCGGGCGGTCTGCCGGGAAGCGAAGCCGATGGCAAAATCTACGCCGACTACCTCCTTGAAGTGACAACGTCGGGTGAAGTCGTATGGGAATGGCGCAGTTGGGAGCATCTCGGTCCCGAGACGCATCCGATCACTCCACAGGACCACCGCGCCGAATGGACGCACGGCAATACCGTCGCCGAGACTGCCGACGGCAACCTCGTCGTCAGCTTCCGCAATATCTCGACCGTGGTGATGATCGAGCGCGCCACCGGCAAGATCATCTGGGAATTGGGGCCGCCGCCGCTGGCGCAGCAGCACGATCCGCGGCCGCTGCCGAACGGCAATGTTCTGATCTTCGACAACGGTACGCATCGCCGCGACCATCCCGTCACCTATTCACGGGTGATCGAGGTCAATCCGCGCACCAGCGAGATCGCCTGGGAGTATACCGACCAATCGATCTTCGAATTTTTCAGCCCGTACATCTCGGGAGCGCAACGCTTGCCGAACGGGAACACGCTGATCTGCGAGGGCGTGCACGGCCGCATTTTCGAAGTCACCCATGGCGGCGACGTCGTGTGGGAATATGTCAGCCCCTATTTTTACGACGAGACCGGCCGTCCCGGCGTCAATAATTGGGTATTCCGCGCTTTTCGCTATACCGAGGCCGAAATCGCTGCCGCTCGCAGCGCTTGACCGTCTGCGACTCACCGAAAGTGGCAAGAAATAGATAATGATGAAGCCGCTTCCTCATCCGGACACCCAGCGAAACGAAATTGTCATACCCGCGCCGTAAACTGCGCGCAGCCTTCGTACCTTCCGAACATTCGGCACCTTTAAAAAACAATCAGCTCTTTTAAACCGGAAGTCGAGCGCGAGCGGCAGTTCGCGCGTCTGATGCTGGTCTACTTCCTGCAACAAGGGTGTGTAAAATGGTGGAGTTTCGGCGGACCGAAGATGCAAGCGGCTTCGGCGACGCGATCGCGACGACGTGGCTGCGCGACGCGCAGGCCTGGACCGGGCTGCAATGCGAGTTGTTGTCGGGCATCGAAGCGCTGTGGGCGGAATGCGCCCGGCGGCAAAGCGAGGCGATGGAGACCTCGGCCCGCACCTTGCAAGGCGTGTTTAATGGTCGTCACATCGTCGAGATCGCACAGCTCCAGCGTGACTGGCTGGCGAGCGCCGCGCGGCGCACTGCGCATGCCGCCGACAGATGGGCAGGCGACAGCGTCGCCTGGACCCGTGAGATGGCGGCTGGGGCCGAACGCTCCGCAATGGCCGCCAATGAATCGGTGGCGACCGCATCGGCCGAGCGTCAAGCAGCGGAGTGAGCGGCGGTGTCAGCGAGCGGGTTTCAGTCGGGCGAAATCAGGGGTGAAGTGATGACCTATCGAGTGGTGTATGGCGCGGCTCTGGTGCATGCAATCGGCGATACCGACGACACGGTCCTCTCGGAGCGGTTCAGCACCGAACACGAGGCGCTCAAGCGCGCCCGCGAAATTCTCGAACAAGACGACGGTCATGCCGTCGCGATCTGCGACGCGTCGGGCAACGTACTCGGCGGCGTGCGGCTGCAGCTGAAGCTGGGCTTCTGCAGCGACTAAATCCTTTGGGCAGCGGTGGGGCGCGAACACGCTGCCCCACCGCCCGTGAGCCTGATCGCCTAGTACGATCAGGCGGCGGCTGCGCGGGTGCATTCGAGCAGCCGGTCCCACTGCGTTGCCCGCATGCTCGAACGTGCTTCCATGCGTTCGAGCCAACCGCTCAAATTCGCATGCTCGCGCAGGATCGTCGCCCCCTCGGGCGCTTGCGACAGCATCGACAGCTGCGGTGCGAGCAGGAGGTCGGCGAGGCTCAGCGTGTCGCTCGCCATCCAGGTGCTGCCGCCCAGCAGTCGCGCGATTTCGCCGACGCAGTGTTGCGCGTCCGGCATCGCCCTTACGACGACCTCCTCGTTGACTGGCAGGCCGAGACGTGGCGCGGCCACGCGATTGAAGGTGATGGTCCGCGTCACCTGCGGCATCAGATACCAATCGGTGATGTTCATCAGCTGCTCCATGCGCGCGGCCTCGCGCGGCCATTCGGACTGCAGCCGAGGGCCGGAAGCGACCGCGTCGACATAGCGCATGATCGCCCGCGTCTCGTAGAGCGGCCAGCCGTCATGCTCGAAGGCCGGGATCCGGCCGAACGGGTGCCGCGAGAGATGCGGCTCCTGCTTCAGCGTGCCGAACTGCATCGCGGCGAGGTGATAATCAGCGCCCTTTTCCTCGAGGGTCAGCAGCACGGCACGGACATACGGGCTGCCGGGGATCCCGTGAACGATCATTCCTGACATGTGATCTCCTTTCGTGATCAGGTGTTGGAATTTGCATATTCGGCGAAGAAGCGCTCGACCAGGGTGCCCCAGCCCTGGGCGTAGCGTTCGCGCAGGTTCGCGGCCTCATCGCCGAGCTTCTCCCAGCCGGAATGCGTCAGTTCGACCCTGGTGCCGCCATTCTCGGGGATGAAGCGCACATCGACCTGCTGCGCCGTGTCGGCGGAGAGGCCGACGATCCACGAGAAGGCGAGACGTGCCGGCGGGTCGTAAGCGAGCACCATGCCCCACATCGTCTCGCGCCCGTCGGCGGCGCGCTCAAACACCCGGCCGCCGACGTGCGGCTCGATCGCGCAGTCGATCGGGTCGGGACCGGTATGGAATTGCGCGAGCGGCCACCAGCGGGCCAGTTCGCCGGCGAATAGTTCGAAGGTGCGTGCCGGCGTGGTGCGCACAACCACCGATTTGATGATCGGCGGCACGGTGAATTGGGCAACCGTCATTTCTCCTGCTCCTTCTCGATCTGCGCGGCCATGCCGCCAAGTGCCTCGCGCCACATGGCCTCGATCGCCGCCCGCAATTCGCCGAGCGCCTGAGGGTTTGCGACGTAGAGGCGCCGCGTTCCCTCGCGACGCTCGCTGATCAGCCCGGCGTCTTTCAGCACCTTAAGGTGTTGAGAGACCGCTGGCCGGCTGACCGGCAGACCCTCGGCAATTGCCCCGACCGCCTGCGGCGCGGTCAGCACCCGCTCGAAGACGAGCCGGCGGGTCGGGTCGGATAGTGCGGCGAGTGCCGATTCGTAAGCCATCACTTACGTTAGCATTAGCTTACCGATGCTGTCAAGCGCCTTTCGCGGGGGCATTGCGAAAGCAAGCCGCCGCCCGTACCTATGATTCTTTCCGGGTCACGCGGCGACAGGAGAGCGCGAATGCTCAAGCTCCAGGACCAGAAGCTGTTCCGGCAAAAGGCCTATATCGACGGCGAGTGGGTCGAGGCGATCGGCAACGCGACGATCCCGGTCAAAAACCCGGCCTCGGGCGAGACGCTCGGGACCGTGCCTAAGATGGGGGCCGAGGAGACCCATCGGGCCATCGAGGCGGCAGGCAAGGCATTGCCGGCCTGGCGGGCCCGGACCGCAAAAGAGCGGGCCAAGGTCCTGCGCAAATGGGCCGATCTGATGATGGAAAACCAGGACGACCTCGCAGCCTTGATGACCGCCGAGCAGGGCAAGCCCCTCGCCGAGTCCAAGGGCGAGATCGCCTATGCCGCCTCGTTTATTGAATGGTTCGGCGAGGAGGGCAAGCGCATCTACGGCGACACGATCCCGGCGCATGCGGCCGACAAGCGGATCGTCGTCACCAAGGAGCCGATCGGTGTCTGCGCCGCGATCACGCCGTGGAATTTCCCGGCGGCGATGATCACCCGCAAATGCGGTCCGGCGCTCGCCGCCGGCTGCACGATGGTGCTGAAGCCGGCCTCCGCGACTCCATATTCGGCGTTGGCGCTGTGCGAATTGGCCGAACGCGCCGGGGTGCCGAAGGGTGTGTTCTCCTGTGTCACCGGCGGCGCCAAGGAAATCGGCGGCGAGATGACCTCTAACCCGATCGTGCGCAAGCTGACCTTCACCGGCTCGACCGAGATCGGCAAATTGCTGATGGAGCAGTGCGCCGCGACGGTGAAGAAAACCTCGATGGAATTGGGCGGCAACGCGCCGTTCATCGTCTTCGACGATGCCGATATCGAGGAGGCGGTGAAGGGCGCGATCGCGTCCAAGTACCGCAATGCCGGCCAGACCTGCGTCTGCGCCAACCGCCTGCTGGTGCAGGACGGCGTCTATGACGCGTTCACCAAGCGCCTCGCCGAGGTCGCCGGCGCGATGAAAGTCGGTAATGGCTTCGAGCAGGGCGTCGTAATTGGGCCGCTGATCGACATGAAAGCGGTCGAGAAGGTCGAGGCGCATATTGCCGACGCGCTCGAAAAGGGTGCCAAGGTCGTCATCGGTGGCCGCCGCAGCGCGCTCGGCGGCAGCTTCTTCGAGCCGACCGTGCTGTCGGGTGTCACCACCGACATGGTGATCACCAAGGAGGAAACATTCGGGCCGGTTGCGCCGCTCTACCGCTTCAAGACAGAGCAGGAGGCGGTGAAGATGGCGAACGACACCGAATTCGGGCTGGCCGCCTATTTTTACAGCCGCGATATCGGCCGCATCTGGCGGGTTGCCGAGGCGCTCGAATACGGCATCGTCGGCATCAACGAGGGTATCATCTCGACCGAAATCGCGCCGTTCGGCGGCATGAAGGAAAGCGGCATCGGCCGCGAGGGTTCGAAATACGGCATCGAGGATTACCTCGAGATCAAATACCTGTGCATGGGCGGCATCGACCGCTAGCACAGCAGTGTCGTTCCTGGCGCCCGCCGTTACCGGTCCCTACTTCGTTGCGCCGCCCTGACCTGCGCGGGCGGCGCATTGTCCGTCTGAGCCGATCCCCCTAATCTCCCGCCCGTGCCCAAAATGGAGGCAGGGGTTTGGACCAGGGCGTCGCGGCGTTAGCGGGGCCGGCCGTCGTACCGCGGCGGCGGCTGATCCTCGCCGCCTCGCTGATGGCGACCTTCATGCCGGCGGTCGAAAGCACGATCGTTGCCACCGCGATGCCGACGATCGTCGGCGATCTCGGGGGCTTCCGTCTGTTCAGCTGGGTCTTTGCGATGCCGCTGCTGACAATGGCGGTGACGATCCCGCTCTACGGCCGGCTTGCCGACCTCTATGGCCGCAAGCGGATATTCTTTATCGGCACGAGCATCTTCCTGGTCGGCACAACGCTGTGCGGCTTTGCCCGCTCGACCGAGATGCTGATCCTGCTGCGGGCGCTGCAAGGCTGCGGCTCCGGCGCGATCCAGCCGATCGCGCTGACGATCCTCGGCGACATCTATACCCCGGCCGAGCGCGCCAAGGTCCAGGGTCTGTCGTCAAGCGTGTTCGGCATCGCCGCGGTTGTCGGCCCGGCGCTGGGCGCGTTTCTCGTCGAGCATGTGCATTGGTCGGTCGTGTTCTGGGTCAACCTGCCGGTCGGCCTGATCAGCATCGCGATGTTCGCGCTGTTCTTCGATGAAAGGGTGCAGCGCCGTGAGCATCGCATCGACTGGCTTGGTGGTGTGCTGCTGGTCGTCGGCGTTGGGGCGCTGATGCTGGCGCTGGTTCAGGCGGTGCGGCTTTCCGACTGGCAGCTCGTCGCGCTGATCGCGATCGGTGCCGCGGCGCTCGGATGGCTCGGAGTGCACGAGCATCGCACCCCGGAACCGATGATGCCGCTCGATCTGTGGTTGCGGCGGGTGCTGGCGCTCAGCAACCTTGCCGGGTTCGGCGCGTCGGCCACCTATATGGCGGTCAGCGCGCTGCTACCGCTTTACGTACAGGGTGTGATGGGCGGCAGTCCGGGTCTTGCGGGATTCGCCGTCGGCGCCGCCTCGGTGAGCTGGATGTTCGCCGCAATCATTGCCGGGCGGCTGATGATCCGCACCACCTACCGGCTGACCGCGACGATCGGTGGGCTTTCTCTGCTCGCCGGCAGCCTAATGCTGACCGGGCTGGCGCCGGACGCCTCGATGGTTCTGGTGGTCGGTGGCTCCTTTGTCCTCGGCATCGCGATGGGGTTCTGCAACACGACTTTTATTGTCGCGATCCAGGCGAGTGTCGGGCGGCACGAGCGCGGCGTCGCAACCGGCTCGCAGATGTTCATGCGGATGCTCGGCATGTCGTCGGGCGCGGCGCTGTTCGGCGCGATCGTCAATTTCGGGGTGCACCGGCGCCTGCCTGGATCGGATGATGCGGCCAACAAATTGCTGCTGCCGGTGCTGCGCCAAGGGCTCGGCAGCGACGAGACGGTGCGATTGGCGGATGCAGTCGCCCAATCGGCTCACTACGCTTTTATCGCAGCGGTCGTGCTGGCGACGGTGACGCTTATGTTGACCCTGGCCTTTCCGAAGGGGCTTAGCCCCACCCGGTCGGTCGGCCGCCAGGGTTAGGGTCCGGCGAGAGCCGCCTTGTAGGCGGCGACCGCGACGGCCCAGCCCATCTCGAGCGCGTCGGCAGTCAATTCATGGCCAATCGACGCCTCGGCGAGGAACGGAATCGCCTTCACCAGATTGGGCAGGTTCTTCAGGTTGAGGTCGTGCCCGGCATTGACCACCAGCCCCAAACCGACGGCGCGCGCCGCCGTGGCGGCGCAGGCCTGCAATTCGGCGTCGGAATTGCCGGAACGGAACGCCGCCGCATAAGTGCCGGTGTAGATCTCGATCCCGTCGGCGCCGGTAGCCGGCACCCGGTCGATGACCGACGGATCGGGATCGACAAATAGGATCACGCGGCAGCCGAGCGCTTTCAGTTCGGCGACCGCCTTATTCACCGCCGGGGTGTCCTGGTTGCCGAGCTTCCAGCCCTCCTCCGAGGTGAACGCGCCGGGCGCGTCCGGCACGATCGTGCATTGCTCCGGCCGCGCCTCGCGCACGATCTCGAACAACCGCTCGTCGGGATAACCTTCGATGTTGAGCTCGCAGGCCGGGCGCCAAGGCTGCATCAGCTGCGCGATCGCCGGCACGTCGGAGCGGCGGATGTGACGCTCGTCCGGGCGTGGGTGCATGGTCAGCCCGTCGGCGCCGGAATCGTGCGCGATCCGGCCGAATCTCAGCAGGTCGGGCACGCCGGTATGCCGCGAGTTGCGCAACAGCGCGATCTTGTTGAGGTTGACGCTAAGCCGGGCCATGGCCGTATCCTAGTTTCTTGAAACTCGCGGTTCCAGCCCGTGCTAGCGTGTAGGCTGCGGAGCCGCGGCCGCACTGAAGGAGGAAAGCCATGGCGGTCGTATTGGGCACGGGCGGCTACCGCTACGAGGTGCAGGACGGCTGGGCCAAGCTGCCGCCCGGCATGGAATTCAACGCCGATGTCGCCGCGGTCGGGGTCGACCGGCACAACAATGTCTACGCCTTCAACCGCGGCAAGCACCCGATGTGCGTGTTTGACCGCGACGGCAATCTGCTGCGGACCTGGGGCGAGGGTATCTTTGTGCGGCCGCATGGCGTCTTTATGGCCCCGGACGAGACGATCTGGCTGACCGACGATGGAGACCACACGGTCCGGCAATGCACGCTCGACGGCAAGGTGCTGCTGACCATCGGCGTGCCCGGGAAGCCGGCACCCTATATGTCGGGCGAGCCGTTTCATCGCTGCACCCACACCGCGATGTCGCCCGATGGCGACAGCATCTATGTGTCGGACGGCTACGGCAATTCGCGCGTCCACAAATACACGCCCGACGGACGGCTGCAATTTTCCTGGGGCGAACCTGGCACCGATCCGGGCCAGTTCAACATCGCGCATAATGTGTGCTGCGACCCAAACGGGTTCGTCTATGTCGCCGACCGCGAAAACCACCGGGTTCAGGTGTTCGACGGCAATGGCAAATACGCCGGCCAGTGGAACAACATGCACCGGCCCTCCGGTCTCTATCTCGAACCGGGGAAGCAGGGACGCATGTATATCGGCGAGATCGGCCCCGATATGGCGGTCAATATCGAGCTGCCGAATTGCGGCCCCAGGGTCAGCATCTACACCCATGACGGCGAGTTGTTGGCGCGGCTCGGCCATGCCCATGCCGGGCTCAATCCGGGCCAGTTCATCTCGCCGCACGGGATCGCTGTCGATTCGCGCGGCGACATCTATGTCGGCGAGGTCAGCTTCACCAATTGGGGCCGACGGGTCCGCGCCAAAGGTGAACAAATCCCGCCGGGTTTGCGCAGCCTACAGAAACTGGTGAAGGTAAGCTGATCGGGCGGTCGGAGGCTGGGGCGCCAGCCGGTTCCGGTTGTTGTTGACATCAAAGCATCAACATCGATATGTCTTGATGTTATGAGAACGACGCTGACCCTTGACGATGACGTGGCCGCTGAGCTCGAGCGCTTGCTGAAGTCTCGCGAGACAAGTCTCAAGGCGTTGGTAAACGACGTCCTGCGACGGGGGCTGCAGGAAATGACCGCGAGACCGAAACACCGCAAGCCGTTCCGTACGAAGAGCGTCCCCGGACGCTTGCTGATTCCGATCGACAACATTGCCGAGGCGCTTGCCCTCGCCGAGGGCGAGGAATTCAAGTGATCTTGGTGGATGCGAACCTGCTGGTTTATGCGCACACCGCCTCGTCTCCGTACCACCAAGCGTCGCGCGACTGGCTCGACCGGCAATTGAATGGCACGGGCCGGGTCGGGCTGCCCTGGCCGAGTCTCCTGGCTTTTCTTCGGCTCGTGACGAACCCGCGTGTCCGCAGTCCGCATTTGACGATGGCGGATGCATGGGCGCAGGTAGCGGCCTGGCTCGGCTGCGACATTGCTTGGGTGCCGTATCCGACTGCGCGACACGCCGAAATACTCGGTGAATTGCTGCTGTTGCCAGGCACAGGAAGCAAGCTTGTTCCCGATGCTCACCTCGCCGCGCTCGCCATCGAGCACGGACTGGTCCTGTGCTCGGCCGACCGTGATTTCGCCGGGTTTCCTGGTCTGCGGTGGCTAAACCCGTTGAGCGGACAGAGAACCGATCCGGTACGGTCGTGAGCGAATACGCGCTCGGCATCGATATCGGCGGCACCTTCACCGATCTGGTCGTGCACGACCACGCCAGCGGGCGCCGCTGGGGCACCAAGGTGCTGACGACGCATGCCGACCCCCAGCAGGGCGTCGTCACCGGCATCCGCACGATCCTCGCCGAGGCGGCGCTCGACCCGACGCGCATCGGCCGCGTCGTGCACGCGACGACGCTGTTCACCAACGCGCTGATCGAGCGCAAGGGCGCGCCGACCGGCCTCTTGACCACCGTCGGCTTCCGCGACGTGCTCGAGATCGGCCGCGAGCGCAAATACGACCTCTACGATATCGGCATCGAGAACCCGCCGCCGCTGGTGCCGCGCAACCTGCGCTTCGAAGTGACGGAACGGATGCGCGCCGATGGCAGCATCGCGATGCCGCTCGACATAGCGCAATTGGTACAGCAGGCCGATGCGCTGTGCGCCGCCGGCGTCACTTCGGTCGCGCTGGTGTTCCTCCACTCCTATGCCAACCCGGCGCATGAGATCGCAGCGGCGCGGGCGATTGCAGCGCACGCGCCGGAGCTCTACGTCACCGCGTCGCATGAGGTCGTGCGCGAAATCCGCGAATACGAACGCGCCTCGACGACGGTGGCGAGCGCCTACATCAAACCGATCGCTGCCGGCTATATCGCCGCGCTCGAACGCGAACTGGCCGGCTTCGGCATTGCCGCGCCGCTTCTGTTGATGCTGTCGGGCGGCGGCTTGACCCATGCGGAGGAGGTCAACCGCAACCCGGTGCAGATGCTCGAAAGCGGCCCCGCCGCCGGCGCGCTCGCCGCCGCGTTTTTCGGTTCCCGCGATGGCGTCGCCGATCTGCTCGCCTTTGACATGGGCGGCACCACCGCGAAGCTGAGCCTTGTCGAAAACGGCGAGCCGCTGATCGCCTACGGCTTCGAGGCGGCGCGGCAGAAGCGGTTCATCGAGGGCAGCGGGCTGCCGATCCGCCTCTCGACGGTCGAACTGATCGAGATTGGCGCCGGCGGCGGCAGCATTGCGCGGACCGATGAGATCGGCCTCCTTAAGGTCGGGCCCGACAGCGCCGGCTCCGAGCCGGGCCCGGCCTGTTACGGCCGCGGCGGCACCGCCCCGACTGTCACCGACGCCAATCTGCTGCTTGGTTATCTCAACCCCGACTTCTTTGCCGGCGGTACGATCGCGATCGACCGCGCGTCGGCCGAGCGAGCGATCGCCGGTCTCGCGGAGACGCTTCACCTGTCGTCGGAGGCGCTCGCCGCCGGCATCCACGAAATCGCCAATGAGCACATGGCTGGTGCCGCGCGAGTCCACATCGCCGAGCGCGGCCGCGACCCGCGCCGCTACGCGTTGGTCTGCACCGGTGGCGGCGGGCCGGTGCACGGTTACGGTGTCGCCCGGAAGCTCGGCATCACCCGGCTGATCTGCCCGCCTTCACCGGGCATCGCATCGGCCTGGGGTCTCTTGGTCGCCCCGGCCCGAGTAGACCGCGTTGCGACGGTCGGCTTCCGGCTCGACACCGGCGCCCTGGCCGAATTCGAAGCTGCGTTCCGCAAATTGGAGGACGAGGCGAGGGCGGTCGTCGCCGCGACCGGATTGCCGCTGGACGGCACCCGCATCGACCGGCTTGGCGACGGCCGCTGCGTGGGCCAAGGCTTCGATCTGGTGACGCCCTTGCCGCCCGGGCCATATCGGGGCGAGGCAAGTCGCGCCGAATTACAGGCGGCCTTCGCCGCCGCATATCGCGAGAAATTCGGCCGCGCCCCACCCGAGGTGCCGCTCGAATTCATCAACGCCCGAGTCTCCGTCCGAGTGTCGGTGCCGGGCGGCTCGGTCGCCGATATCGATGCCGGCGGCTCGGCGACGGACGCGGTGAAGGGAACCCGCCTGGCGTGGTTCGTAGGGGCGGGCCGCTTCGCCGAGGCTACGGTGTACGACCGCGACTGCTTGCCGGCCGGCGCCCGCTTTGTTGGGCCGGCGCTGGTCGAGGACGCCGGCTCGACCCTCGTCATCGGCCCCGCCGGGACGGCCGTGGTGATGCCGTCCGGCAGCATCGTGCTCGAGATCGGGTCGGGCTGATCGCCCGGTCTTATGCGACGCGGTCGCCCTGCTTGATCTCGACCGTGCGGTTGTCGACCGCCGGCAGCATCTGCGCCGGGTCGCGGGTGACGACGACATCGATCACGGTCGGGCGGTCGCGTTCCTCCATGCCCTGCCGCAAGGCGGGCGACAAGGCCTCCGGGTCCTCGACGCGAATCCCGCCGCAGCCCATCGTGCGGGCGATCGCGGCGTAATCCATTTCGTTCAAATCCGCCGATTGGTAGCGGCCGCCCATCATCGCGTGCTGCAGCGCCTTGACATAGCCGGAGGCGGCATTGTTGACGACGATCACCGTCAAGCCGCAGCCGGTGCGGCGCGCGGTTTCCAATTCGCCGAGCATCATGTTGAACCCGCCATCGCCGCTGATCGCGACGACCGGCCGGTCGGGCGCGGCGAGACACGCGCCCATGCCACCCGGCAGCCCGTAGCCGATCGAAGCAAAGCCGCGATCCGGGATGAAATGCCGGCCGGACTTCTTGGTGTCATAGAGGAGCCCGGTCCAATGGCCGGCGAAACCGCCATCGGCGACAAGGATCGCCTCGGCCGGCAAGGTCTTGTTCAGCTCGCGGCAGAGCCGCGCCATATGCACCGGCCGGTCGCGCGAACTGAGCCTCGGTGCGGCCTCATCCTCCCATTTCTTCATTCGCGGCGCGATCTCGGCGAGATAATCGGCGCGCGCCGCACGTGCGGCCTTGCCGCTGTCCGACAGCGCCTCTGCAAAATCTTCGAGCCCGGCTCGAGCATCGCCCCACAGCGCGATCTCGGCCGGGATGCAGCGGCCGATCTCCTCGGCGACGATGTCGAGATGGATCACCGGGATCTGCCGCGGCGGCAGCGCGAAGCGCTTGGTCGCGACCTCGCCGAGCTTGCAGCCGATGACGATCAGGCAATCCGACGCCTCGATCAGATCGTTGGCGATCCGCGAGTAGCGGCCGAACAGGCCGACATTGAGCGGGTTCGAACAGGCGATGCCGCCCTTGCCGCTCATCGTGTGCGCGACCGGGATCGACTGCGCCTCGGCAAAGCGAGTGAGCGCGCCCCAGGCCTCCGACAGGTGAATGCCGCCGCCGGTCAACAGCAGCGGGCGTTTCGCCTTGGCGATCAACTTGGCAGCGCGCTCGATCTCGGTGCGGTCAGGCCGGATGCGCCGCGCCGGCGCCTTCAGCGTCGCTTCGTCGGTGACAAAATCCTCGGGCGCGAAATCGTGCGTGCCGTGCGCCACGTCCTCGGGTACGTCGAGCAACACCGGTCCCGGCCGTCCGGAGGTAGCGACGGCGAAGGCGCGCCGCACCAATTCGGGGATGCGGCTCGTCATCTCGACCCGGATCAGTTCCTTCACCGCCGGTTTCAGGATTTCCACCTGTCGGCATTCCTGCGTCATGTTCTTCCAGGAATGGGCACGGTTGGTGTCGCCGGCGATCGCGACGATCGGGATACCGCCATTCAGCGACTCGACCAGACCGGTGACGAGGTTGGTCGCGCCGGGGCCGAGCGTCCCGTCGCAGATGCCGGGACGGTTGGTGACACGCGCATAGGCATCGGCGGCAAAGGCACCGCAGCGCTCGTCATTGATCAGGTGATGGGTCAGGCCGACAAGGCCGACCGCGTCATAGAACGGCAGCAGCTGGAACCCGCCCATGCCGAACATCGGTCCGGCGCCCGACAGATGCAGCATCTCGGCCAGCGCGCGGCCGCCGGTCATCGGGCCCGAGGGCCGGTTCTGCAAGGTGGGGGGCATGTTTCCTCCTTATCCGGCGAGGGTGCGGCGCAGGCCGGTGACGAATTCGCGGGCGGTCATGCCTTCGCGCAATCCGAGCGCGGCGGCGCGTGGATTGACCCGGCTGACGATGCCGTCCTCATAGGTCGAGCGCGCATCGCCGATGCGCGCGCTCGCCGCCGATACTGTCGCAGCGGCGATCCTGCGCGCATCGAGTGCCGGCAGCCGCGAGGTGCCGGCCGCGTCCTTGCCGATCCCGGCGTCGTTGTAGAGGGCGCCGCGCACATCGTATTTGAGCGCGGTCTCCGGTTTCCCGCCGAGCAGTCCGCCATGCGAGCCGGTGACGACAATCGCATCCTTGTGCTCGGCCAGGACAAGCGATGCCGAGTCAAGCGCCCAGACCTGCGGCGGCTCGCTTACCAGCAGGAACGCCGCTTCCAGCGCTTCCGTTGGCGCGCGATGCGTCTGTGCCGCGTGCTGCAGCGTCGCGGCGGCGTCGCCGCAGGACTGCGTTGCATGAACGCCAAGCGACCGGGCCAACCCGTTCGCGTGCGTAATGACGCCGTGCGCGATCATGTCGGAGCCGTCGCCGATCCGCGCCGTGTCGTGCCCGACGGTGGCGGCCGGGATGCCGAGCTGCTGCAGGTAATCAAGTCCGCCGATCCCGGCGCCGTCGCGACCGACACCGGCATCGTTGAAAATCGCCGCGGCGGCGCCGAGCTTCGCCGCGAGGTAGGCGGCATAGACGCCGCCATGCGACGCGTTGACGACGACCGCGCCTGCGGCCTCGGGCCCGACCCGGGTGATGCTGTCAGCGATGACGATCGAAGCGGCCATCGACACGGACTCCGCCTTACGCCGCTGCGGCCGGGCCTCTTGCTTCGAGGACTTCCCTGATTCCGGCGATGATGCGGTTGCGGTCGGGGAACACGGCGTTTTCGAGGACCGGGCTGTAGGGGATCGGCACCTGCAGCGCACAGACCCGCTTCACCGGCGCTTTCAGCCGGGTAAAGGTCGCGCCATCTTCGGTGGCCACGGCCGCGACTTCCGCCGAGAAGCCGGCGGTCGGGCCGGCCTCGTCGGCGATCACCAGCCGGCCGGTCTTCTGCACCGATTTGCGGATCGTTTCCGTATCCAAAGGCACCAGGCTGCGCGGATCGATCACCTCGACTGAGACGCCTTCCCTGGCGAGTTCCTCCGCCGCGGCGAGGGCTTCGTGCACCAGCCACGCCAGCGCCACCACCGTTATGTCACTGCCCTCGCGTTTGACATCGGCCTGGCCGAACGGGATTGTGTAGTCCTCTTCCGGAACCGGTCCCTTACGTCCAATCAGGCGGCTCGACTCGAACGAGATCACCGGGTTGTTGTCGCGAATCGCCGTTTTCAACAGGCCTTTCATGTCGTGCGGCGTCGATGGCAGAAACATCTTCAGCCCGGCAACATTCATGAACATCGAATACGGCGACTGCGAGTGCTGCGCCGCGACCAGACCGCCGCCGCCGACCGAGGCCCGAAACAGGATCGGGAAATTCACCTGACCGCCGAACATGTAGTGGATCTTGGCCGCCTGATTGACGATCTGGTCCATCGCGACAAAGCAGAACGTCACCTGCCGCCAATCGGCGATCGGGCGGAAGCCGCAGCCGGCTGCACCGATCGCCATGCCGGTGAAGGCCGCTTCGGTGATCGGGGTCGCCCGGACCCGCTGGTCGCCGAACTCATCGAGCAACGGCGGCAGCGCATCGGTCGACATGTAGAAGATCTTGGGATCCCGCCGCATCTCCTCGGCAATGGCTTCGAGGGCAGCTTCGTTATAGGTCAGCTCGCGCATTGGTCCCGTCCTTCCTTCAGGCCGCGAACACGTCGTCGGTCGCCTGCTCGGGCAGCGGGAAGGGGCTGGCCTCGGCGAAGGCAATGGCGGCCCCCAGCGAACCCATGACCTCGCTCTCGATCGCCTGCAGCCCGGCATCGTCCAGCTCGCCTTGATCACGAAGCCGCCGCTCGAGCAGCGCGATCGGGTCCTTGCGCTGCCAGGCTTCGATCTCCGTGCGGTCGCGGGGGTCGGGCTGCCCCTTTCGTTCCGTGTGCGCCCGCCAGCGATAGGTCTTGCACTCGATCAGCGTCGGGCCGCCGCCCGAGCGCGCCCGATCCGCCGCGGCGTTCGCGGCTTGGTGGACGGCGAAGATGTCATTGCCGTCGACCACGACGCCCGGGATGCCGTAACCGGCTGCGCGCGCCGCGACATCGCCCAGCGCATGGGTCGCCGCTGCGGCGGTTTGGGCCGCGTACATGTTGTTCTCGCACACGTAAATCATCGGCAATTTCCACGTCGCCGCGATGTTGAGGCATTCGTGAAACGGTCCGGCATTCGACGCGCCATCGCCGAAGAAGGAGACAGCGACGCCTCCTTTGCCTTCCATCTGCGCCGCAAGTCCGGCGCCGGTGATGATCGAAATCCCGCCGGCCACGATGCCGTTGGCGCCGAGCATGCCGATGCCGAAATCGGCGATGTGCATCGATCCGCCCTTACCCTTGCAGTAGCCGGTCTGCCGGCCGTAGAGCTCGGCCATCATCCGATTGAGGTCGGCGCCCTTGGCGATGCAATGGCCGTGGCCGCGATGCGTCGAGATGATCCGGTCGGTGCGGTCGAGCGCACTGCAAACGCCGACGGCGACCGCCTCCTCTCCGATGTAGCAGTGCACAACGCCGTAGATCTTGCCGGCCAGGTAATCGGCGGAGGCGCGCTCCTCGAAGCGGCGGATCGTCAGCATCTGGCGCAGCATCTCGCGCTGCTTGTCGGGCGGCAGGTTCGGCGAGAGGCCAATCATGGACGCGATGCCTCCAGGCTGGTCAGGGGCGTTCATGATGGGCGAGGGGATCAGGCCTGGCAACGACCTGCTTGATCAGGGATGGGGGCCATTGCTCAGCAAAGTGGGCGTTCTTAAGATCCCGCGCCTGATGTGTGCGATGCGCCCGGCCTGGCCTTGATCTGCGTTTGTATCGCTAGCGAACCTCTTCCCCGTCCTCCGCGCGCCGTCCGATCCCCTCGCCTCACCTGTGGAGGAGAGGGTTGCGGTGAGGGTAATAAGTTCAGTACGGGCTGGAGCTCGCGCCGGGCTTTGGCGCGTCGCGCATCTCGGCGACCGCGGCAGCCGCACCCATCGTGACGAAGCGGGTGTCGCCACCGACCGTCACAAAGGTGAAGCCCATCTCTATCCCCTTCTTGGCGTAGGCCGCGGCGCCGCAATGCAGTCCGGGCTGCTTGCCGTGTCGCCGGCAGGCATCGACGACTTTCTTCAGCGCAACCATCATCCATTCATCGGGCTTGTCGCCGCCGGGCGGATAGCCGTGCGAGATCGACAGGTCGCTGGGGCCGACATAGGCCGCATCGAGCCCCGGAGTCGCCAAGATATCGTCGAGGTTTTCCATCGCCTCGCGCGTTTCGATCATGCCGAAGGCAAGCACGATGTCATTCGCCTTGGCGTGGTAGTCGGGGCCGCCATAGAGCGCGGCCCGGATCGGCCCCGAGCTGCGGCTGCCGACCGGCGCATAGCGCATCGACGACACGAATTTCTCGGCCTCGGCGCGATTGTTGATCATCGGGCAGACGATGCCGTAGGCACCGGCGTCGAGTGCCTTCTGGATGTGCGCCGGGTCGTTCCACGGGACCCGCACCAGCGGCACCGTGTTCGTCGTCGAGATGCCCTGCAGCATCGTCACCATCACTTGGTAGTCGATCATGCCGTGCTGCATATCGACGACCAGCGAGTCCCAGCCGGCATGGGCCATCACCTCGGCCGAGAAGCTCGCCGGAATGCCGCACCAGCTGTTGATGACGGCCCGGCCTTCGGCCCAGATGTCCCGAATTCGGTTCGCCCGCGCCATCCGATCCTCCATTGCCTCACATTGTTGCCGCGATCCCGCCAGCTAAGCCGGGCCGAGTCAAGCACCAGCCAACCGCGGCCCGCAGGCGCGGAGCGGGGAAACCGCTTGCCTTAGGTTATGAATCGGGGCTGACTGTAGACCCCTTGGCGCCTTCGCTCCGGGAGGCTGCTATTTCGACCGAGGTCGAGATTAAATTGGCTGCGCGGGCCGCCGATCTGCCCGCCTTGCGTCGTGCGTTGAAGGGTATGGTCGGCGGCGACAGGACCGCCAAGCGCAAGCTCGTCAGCACCTATTACGATACCAAGGACCGCGCTCTCGCGCGCCGCGGTTGCGTGCTGCGCGTGCGCAAGCGCGATGGGCTTTTCATCCAGACCGTCAAATCCGCCGGAGCGGCCGGCGACTCGCCGCTCGCCCGCGGCGAGTGGGAGGACCCCGTCGCCGGCGAGCGCCCCGACCCGAAGGCCGGCGCCAGCGGGCAGTTTCTGACCCCGGAAATCGCCGGCCGGTTGGCGCCGCTGTTTCGCACCGAGATCACCCGGTTGACGGCCGAGCTCGAACCGTCGCCCGGCACGCGCATCGAGGCGGCGATCGACCGCGGCGCGATCCGCGCGCGCGCGTCAAAGGAACCGATCCGCGAGATCGAGCTCGAGTTGAAGAGCGGCTCGGTCACCTCGCTGTACGATGCCGCCTTGCAGTTGTTGGCGGTAGCGCCGGTGCGGCTCGACCCGCGGAGCAAGGCCGAGCGCGGCTACCGCTTGGTCGGCGGTCGCGGCATGGGCCAGCTGATCCGCGGCGAGCCGGTCCTGCTCGAACCGACGATGACGGCGGAAGCGGCGCTGCAACGGATCGGCCGCGCGACGCTGAGCCACATCCTGCGTTACCAGGCGGCGGCGCTGGCCGGCCGGCCGGAAGGCGCCCACCAGATGCGGGTCGGGGCGCGGCGACTGCGCGCCGCGCTGTCGGCGTTCCGGCGGATTTTGCCGAAAGACCAGCGGAACTGGGCGCAGAACGAGTTGGGCCGTCTCGCCGATACGCTGAGCGAGGCGCGCAATCTTGACGTCTTCGCTGATGGGCTGATCGCATCGGCGCGTCCCGGCGTGCCTGAGGCAAAGCGGCTGGACGCCCCGGTACGGCGCCGGCGGCGCCTGGCTCACGCCGCGGTGCGAGAACGCATCGGATCGCCGCAGTTCACTGCACTGATGCTGGAGCTGCTGCGCTGGTTCGACGGCTGCGGCTGGCGACAGGACAACGCGAAGTTCCACCGTTTGCAGCTGCCGATTGGCGAGGTCGCGTCGGAAATGCTCGACCGGCGCCTGCGGGCCGTGGCCGAGGCGGCCGAAGGGTTCGAGCGCCAGTCGCCCGTCCAGCGGCACCGGTTGCGCATCGCGGTGAAGAAGCTTCGCTACACCGCCGAATTGCTGGGCGGTGTCTACGACGACGGCGCGGTCCGCGCCTTTACCGAGCCGTTGCGGCGGCTTCAGGACGATCTCGGTCATGCCAACGACGTCCATGTCGGCCACCAGATCGTCGCCGCGTTAGTCAGCGAGGCAAAATCGGCCGGCAAGCTCGCCGACGCCGGCCATCGCGTCCTGGAGTGGCACCATCGCCATCTGATCAAACGCGAGCCGAAAACGGCAAAGCATTTGGAGCGACTGCTGAGCGCCTCGCCATTCTGGCGCGGCTGACCTTCTCGTCAAAAAAATCGAGCGTACCTGAAACAAGGCGGCGAGCGTCGGCGTTGGCCCGATAGCGCCTCGTTCGCAAGGAAAACTAACCCATGTTGAAGGAAATGCTCGGAATGGCCGAAGGAATTCTTCAGGATCTGCACAACGATCACCAGGAAGTCGCGACGATGATCGAGAAGATCATCAATACCGAAGACAGCAAGGAGCGCGGCACTCTGTTCAATGAGATGAAGACGATGCTGCTGGCCCATTCGCATGCCGAGCAGAACGTCCTCTATAAAAAGATGGAAAAATCCGACGATGAGAAGTCTCGGCAGTTCGTCTTTGAAGGCATGAACGAACACAAGATCGTCGAACAGCAGCTGCAGATGCTGTCAAAGCCCCGCAACAAGGCGAGCGAGCAGTGGACGGCACAGATGACGGTGCTCAAGGAACTGGTCAACCATCACGTCAAAGAAGAGGAAAGCACCGGCTTTTCGTGCGCGCGGCGCGAGTTTGAAACCGAGGAACTGGAAAAGCTCGGTCAGCAGTTCCAACGCCAGAAGGAAAAGCTGATGGCCGAGGCCTGAGCCCGGTCCTCGCGTACCGCACCCCTCTGAGCCGTCCCGGCCTGCGCCGGGACGGCTTTCTCATGCCCTCATGATTCCCCCGCCGAACCGACCGCCAGCGGTCCGCTGCGGGTGATCTGGCCGCCGGTGATGCCGCCATCGATCACCAGTTCGGTGCCGGTGATGTAGCTCGACGAATCAGAGCACAGGAACAGGACACCGTTGGCGATGTCCTGCGGCTTGCCGACCCGGCCGAGCGGTGCGCCGCGCCGGCCGTATTCCTCGATGTCGAGCGGCGCGTTGCGGCCGCCGGTCGCGGCGGATCTTGCCCCAGATCGGCGTGTCGATAATCCCCGGATGCACAGAATTGACGCGGATACCGTCACCGCGCGAAGCGCACTCCATCGCGATCGCCTTGGCGAACAAGCGGACGCCGCCCTTGGTCGCGCAATACCCGGCCAGGGTCGCCGAGCCGCGCAAGCCGGCGATCGACGACGTCATCACGATCGAGCCGCCGGTCGGACTGTCCTTTGCCGAGCGGCGCATCAGCGGCAGGCAATACTTCACCGACAGGAACACGCCATCGAGATTGATCGCGGTCTGACGGCGCCAGTCGGCGAGGCTCATATCGGCGATCGACGTCGTCATGATGCCGATTCCGGCATTGGCGACAAGCAGATCGAGCCGACCGAAACGCCGATCGATCTCGCCGACCACGGACTGCCAGGCGCTTTCGTCGGTCACGTCGTGCCGGAGGTAGATGGCGGTGGCGCCACCCGCTTCGATCCGGCCACGCAGGGCATTGCCGCCGCTGTCGTCGATGTCGCTGATAACAACGCTGGCGCCCTCGCGCGCCATGGTTTCGGCGCAAGCGGCGCCGATGCCGGAAGCGCCGCCGGTGACCAACGCGATCTTTCCGTCCACCTGTCCCATACGCTTCCTCCTCTTATTGTCGCGTAGCGCTTGCGTCGCGAATGGCCCGCCAGAGCCGCTCCGGAGTTGCGGGCATGCCGATCTCGCGCACCCCGATCTGCGCCAGCGCATCGACGATCGCATTGCCGACCGCCGGCAGCGCCCCGACATTGCCGGCCTCGCCGGCGCCCTTGACCCCCAGCGGATTGGTCTTGGTCGGCACCGGGTTGCTGTCGCAATCGATCGGTGACAGATCGCCGGCGCGCGGCATCGCATAATCCATGAACGAGCCGGTCAGCAATTGACCCGAACTCGGCTCGAAATGGATATCCTCGAGCAGCATCTGACCGATGCCCTGCACGACGCCGCCGCGGATCTGGCCCTCGAGCAACAACGGGTTCATCACCGTTCCGACATCGTCAACGACGGTGTAGCGGGCGACCACCACTTCGCCGGTGTCCGGGTCGATTTCCAACTCACAGATATGCACGCCGTTCGGGAAGTTCATCCGCTTCGCGGTGTAGACGGCGCTGGCGATCAGCCCCGGTTCCATACCGTCGGGCAGGTTCTCGGGGGTCATCGATGCGACAGCGATCTTGCTGATGGATATAGTCCGGTCGGTGCCGGTGATTTTGAAGATGCCCTCGTTGAACTCGATGTCGGCCTCCGCGGCTTCCAGCAGATGCGCGGCGATCGTCTTGGCCTTGGCGACGATTTTCTCGGCGGCGAGGTACACGGCGGAGCCGCCTAGCGTCGCCGAGCGCGAGCCGCCGCTGCCCTCAGCGATCGCCACCTTCTCGGTATCGCCCTGCACGTAATGCACCTCGTTCGGATTGAGCCCGAGCCGGTCGCATAGCAGCTGCTTGTACACGGTCTCATGCCCCTGGCCCTGGTTGATCGAGCCGGAGTAGAGCGTCACGGTGCCGGTGCGGTCGAAGCGGATTTCAGCGCCCTCGAACGACGGCGCGGCGGCGCGCTCGATCGTGTTCGAGAGGCCGATACCGCGGAGCTTGCCGCGCGCCCGCGACTCGGCGCGGCGGCGCTCGAAACCGGTGTAATCCGCCGCCCGAAGCGCGAGGTCGAGGTTGCGATCGAATTCGCCGCAATCATAGGTGAAGGTGAGACCGGTCTTGAACGGCATTGCCTCTGGCGGGATCGTGTTGCGGCGGCGCAATTCGATCCGGTCGATGCCGAGCTCTGCCGCGGCCTCATCGACCAGCCGTTCGATGACATAGGCGAATTCGGGGCGGCCATTGCCTCGATAGGGGCGCACCGGGTTGGTGTTGGTGTAGACCGCCGTGACCTCGGTGAAGCAAGCCGGCGTGCGGTACACCCCGGCCAAGGTGCCGAGATTGGCGACAAACACATTCGAATTGGCCTGCGGATAGGCACCGACCGCCGCGATCGTATGCACGCGCAGCCCGAGAAACCGGCCGTCGCGGTCGAGCGCCAATTCGGCCTCGGTGACATGGTCGCGCGCCTGCGCATCGCCGAGGAATGCCTCCGAACGTGTGCCGGTCCATTTCACCGGGCGTGCCAGTTTCTTCGAGGCCAGCATGACCAGCGCGACCTCGTTGTAGATCGCCGATTTCATGCCGAAGCTGCCGCCGATGTCGCCGGCGACGACGCGCACCCGGCTTTCCGGCACGCGCATGATTTCTGCCAATTCTGCCCGGTAGCTGTGGGTGCGCTGCAGGCAGGTGTAGCAGGTGTAGCGGTCCTCGGCCGGGTTGTAGTCGCCGATCGCCGCGCGCGGTTCCATCGTCGCCGCCGTGACACGGTTGATGACGAAGCGGCGATGGACGATTTGAGCGGCTTCAGCAAAGGCAGCGTCGGTGGCGCGCCGGTCGCCCTCGCGGTGAACGAAAGAGACATTGTCGGGCGCGTCCTGCCAGACGCGAGGCGCGGCGGCGTCGAGGGCACCGGCGGTGTCGATGATCGCCGGCATCGGCTCGTACTCGACCTCGATCAGTTCGGCCGCGTCCTGTGCCTGCGCCTTGGTCTCGGCGGCGATAAAGGCGACGTAATCGCCGACCCAACGCACGCGGTCGGAAACCAGCGCCGGGAAGCGCGGCCTGAAGGCCGCAGCGCCGTCGGCGCGCTTCAACCCGCCGGGAACCGGCAGGTCGCCCCAGCCCGATTGCTGCCAATCGGCGCCGGTCAGGACCGCCAGCACGCCGGGCGCGGCCTTCGCCCGGGTCGTATCGATCGAGCGGATACGGGCATGCGCGTGCGGCGAGCGCAGCACATGGCCGTACGCCAGGCGCGGCAACACCATGTCATCGATGTAGCGGCCGCCGCCGCGTAAGAGGC
>DATARH010000199.1:0-2016 GCA_036264235.1 Allostellaceae bacterium | reverse complement strand
CGCGGTGATGGGCGGCACCGCCTTCGTCACCGGCTCGATTGTCGCACCGGGGATCGTGCGTCAGACCGGCACTTATCAGCGCATGACGTTCGGCGAGCTCGACGGCTCGATCAGTACCCGCGGCGAGCGTCTCGCCGCGCTTTGCGCGGAGGCCGGTTTCGACGGTGTGCTGAGCCCCGATGTGCTGGTGCCGATCTGGGACAAGTTCGCCATGCTGGTGCCGCTCGCCAACGTCAACGCGCTGACCCGCGTGCCGCTCGGCGCCTACCGTGCCGATCCGGATCTGTGGTCGCTCGTCGAGGCCAGCTTGCGCGAGACCGTCGCGGTCGGCCGCGCCCACGGGGTCAATCTCGCGCCCGACGCGGTCGATCGGGGCATCGCGCTGATCCGCTCGATGCCGGATCACCACATGACTTCGATGGGCAACGACCTGCTGCGCGGCAACCGCCTCGAATTGCCGTGGTTTGCCGGCAAGGTCGTCGAGCTCGGCCGGAAGCATGGCATCGCGACCCCGGTCAACAGCTTCGTGTACGCCGCGCTGAAGCTCTACGCCAACGGCCCGCCGGTTAGTCAAAATCCGGCAGACCACACTGGACGCTGAAGTCCGCTGCGGGTGGACAGCCGACGCCACGGTCGATGGCAACGTCGCGCCGTTTGCGGTCGTTTTTTTGGAACATAAGGCAGCCAAAATCTGGCCTCTATGGATTATCCATCCCAGTCCCTTGACCCGCAGCCATCTAGGGGTCTTGGTCGACACTCTCAAACACGCAGCGGGGGCCGCGATTGAGCCGTCCTGTCTACCGGGTCGGCATCGTTGGTGCCGGAGCGGCGGCGCGGCAGCATCTGCGGGCGCTGGGCCAGATAAAGAGCTTGCAGGTCGTCAGTATTCGCGACCTGCATGAGGAAGTGGCGGCGAGGCTGGCGGCCGAGTTCGGCTTGCCGATGGAGGTCGTTGCCCAGCCTAGCGGTTTCTATAAACGAAGACCGCAATCAGTCCATATCGTTACTCCACCGACATCCCACGAAGAGCTGGCCGCCGAGGCGCTGCAACACGACTGCCATGTCCTGGTCGAGAAGCCGCCGGCCCTGACACTTGCGGGTTGCGAGCGCCTCCTTACCGAGGCTGCGGCGCGGCGGCTGTCGATCAGCGTAAACGAGAATACCGCCCACGAGCCGTTGCTTGTCCGCGCGCGTGCAATAATCGCGGCAGGCCGGCTCGGGCGCGTGCTGCAGATCGACGGACATTACTGCTACGGCCTGGGCGAGAGCGAACACCCGGCACCATGGATGGATGCGCTGCCAGGCGGCATGCTGGAAGACCTATTGCCACACCTACTGACCACAGCGCGTGCGCTTGCCGGCTGCCCGCTGGTCCCGGAACACTGGCGACTCGTAAAAACCGGCGCAATCGGGGAACAGCAGAATGACGAGTTAAGGCTGCTGCTCGCCGGGCACGATCTGACGGTAAACCTGACTCTGTCGCTGGCTGCACGGCCGAAGGCATTCGCAGTCGTGGTACGGGGAACGCGGGCGACCCTCGTTGCCGATCTCCGCAACATGCTGCTGTACGTGTCCCGGCTGCCACCCTCAGGCGGAGCTGTTGCCGTCGGGGGCGAACTCGTCCGTTTCGGCTCGAGCGTGCTGTGGCAGACCGCATCGAACGCGGTCGCTATCATCGCAGGGCACCGCGAGCCGCACGGCAGTTTTCTTCCCCTGATCCGCTCTTATTACGCGGCGCTTCAGTCAGGTATGGAGTTGCCCGCTCCGCTGGCACGCGCCGCCGAAACGACCGCGATCATCGAAAGAATCTGGCCACGAGCCAGAGCGACGGAGCGGCCCCGATATCCGAAGCCCGAACAGTCGGTACATCCCTAGTTTGGGTCGGCGAAGGGGCATCGGCTGCCGCCTGCGCCACCAGCCGCGTCCGCTTTGGGTCGCGAACGGAAGTCTTGTCCCGTGCGGTAGGGTAGTTCCGACGGCGCAAGCTGCCTGATTCCGCCGTTAGCTCACGCTGAA
>DATARH010000190.1:0-14860 GCA_036264235.1 Allostellaceae bacterium | reverse complement strand
AGCGGAATCGAACCGCTGTACACGGATTTGCAGTCCGTTGCATAGCCACTCTGCCATCCGGCCGGCAGCGGTGATATAGGCGGCCCGCCGGAGCACGGTCAAGCTTGGCCGGCCCCTGTCGGTTCCGGGATAGTCGCCGGCTTTCGATGCGATTTGCCGCCGCAACCGGCGGAAAAGGCCGGCCTTGCTGTTGCCGCATTGTACCGCGAACCATATATTTCCTAATCAATCCGATTGCCGAAGGGTTTGCGAATGGCGCGCGTGACCGTCGAAGACTGCGTGTTGAAGGTGCCGAACCGGTTCGAGCTGGTGCTGCTCGCCGGCCAGCGCGCGCGGGAAATTACCGCCGGGGCGCCGCTCTCGGTCGATCGCGACGACGACAAGAACCCGGTCGTCGCGCTGCGCGAGATCGCCGACAGCACGGTCGCGCTCGATCATCTGCGGGACTCGCTCGTGCGCGGCATGCAGAAGCACGTCGAGATCGATGAGCCCGAAGAGGCGCCGGAACTGGAGCCCTCGCTGTTCGGGCTTGCCGAGCCCGCCGGCACCCTGATCGGGGAGGATGAGACCGACGGAGAGGCGATCGACGAGGAGCTCGAGGAAGACATGCTGTCGGTCGAGGAGGACCTCGACGCGACCGACGAGCCGCCCGCCGCCGAGTCCGAGAACTTCGAAGAGGAACCCTGATCGGGTTCCGACGCCCCGCAATCTGCAATCGAACCGCGGCAGGTCCGTTTGTCGGGTGATCCGATCGGCACACTGACAAAACCCGCGCCGGCCGCATCGGAGCGCCGCGGCCGGCCTATCATGCCGTCTTCGACCAATGGAGTTGCCGCCGAGCCCGGTGACAGCCGGCAACAGGACGGGGGCAGCCGGGGCATGATGCGACAGTTCGAATTGGTCGAACTGGTCAAATCCTACGATCCGAAGGCGGACGAGGACGCGCTGAACCGCGCCTATGTGTTCTCGATAAAGGCGCATGGCACGCAGATGCGTGCCTCGGGCGACCCCTATTTCTCGCATCCGATCGAGGTCGCCGGTCTGCTCGCGCAGATGCGGCTCGATAGCGCCTCGATTATCACCGGGCTGCTGCACGACACGGTCGAGGATACGGTCGCGACCATCGACGACATCGAGCGTCTGTTCGGGTCCGAGATCGCCCGGCTCGTCGATGGCGTGACGAAGCTGTCGCGCATCGAATTGCAGTCGGATCAGAGCAAGCAGGCAGAAAACTTCCGCAAGCTAGTGCTGGCGATGTCAGAAGACATCCGGGTGCTGCTGGTCAAGCTCGCCGACCGGCTGCACAACATGCGCACCCTGCGCTTTATCAAAAACCCCGACTCGCGCCGCCGCATCGCGCGCGAAACGATGGAGATCTATGCACCGCTCGCCGAGCGGATCGGCATGCACCGGATGAAGGACCAGCTTGAAGACCTGGCCTTCGCCGAGCTCTATCCCGATGCCCGCGCCAGCGTCACCGCCCGGCTCGGCTTTTTGCGCGATCTCGGCGGCGACATGGTGCCGCGCATCATCGACGAGCTGAACCGGAAGCTGGTTGAAGGCGGGCTCGTCGGGGCTGTCGTGCAAGGCCGCGAGAAATCGCCCTATTCGATCTGGCGCAAGATGCAGCGCAAGGACGTTTCGTTCGAGCAGCTTGCCGATGTGATGGCGTTCCGGGTGATGGTCGACAATGTCGGCGAGTGCTACCACGCACTCGGTGTCCTGCATTCGGCTTATCACGTCGTGCCCGGCCGGTTTAAGGACTACATTTCGACCCCGAAGCCGAACAATTATCGCTCGCTGCATACCGGCGTGATCGGGCCGGAACGGCAGCGCATCGAAGTTCAGATCCGCACCCGCGATATGCACGAAGTCGCCGAACTCGGCGTCGCGGCGCACTGGATCTACAAGCAGGGCGCCGGTGCCAATACCGAGGGGCGGCAATATCGCTGGCTGCGCGAGTTGCTCGAGATCCTCGACCACGCCTCGGGGCCGGAGGAATTCCTCGAACACACCAAGCTGGCGATGTTCCAGGACCAGGTGTTCGTGTTCACGCCAAAGGGCGATCTGATCGCCCTGCCACGCGGCGCGACCCCGGTCGATTTCGCCTATGCGGTGCACTCGCAGATCGGCGACACCTGTGTCGGCGCCAAGATCAACGGCCGCCTGTTGCCACTGCGCACCGAACTGTCGAACGGCGACCAAGTAGAGATCGTCACCTCGAAGGCGCAGACGCCGTCGCCGACCTGGGAGCGGTTTGTCGTCACCGCGAAGGCGCGCGCCCGAATCCGCCGCTTTGTCCGCACCCAGCAACGCACTCAGTACCTCGATCTCGGCCGTTCGATCCTGCAGAAAGCGTTCCGCCAGGAAGGGCATGACTTTGCCGAGAAGCCACTTGCTGCGGTGCTCGGAAAATTCAACTCCGACACCGTCGACGACCTCTACGTCGCGATCGGCGAAGGCATCGTCACCGGCCGAGAGGTCGTGCGCGCCGCTTTTCCGCAGGAACCGGAGGCGAAGAACAAGGTCGTCCCGATCAGCCGCGCCCGGCGCAAGAGCCGAACGAATGAGACGGCTGTGCCGATCCGCGGACTTATCCCTGGGATGGCCTTGCACTTCGCCGGCTGCTGCCATCCGCTGCCGGGCGATCGCATCGTCGGCATCGTCACCACCGGCAAGGGCGTAACGATCCACACGATCGACTGCGACACGCTCGAAACCTTCGCCGACGAGCCGGAACGCTGGCTTGATGTCGCCTGGAGCAGCGATGAAGCCGAGTCGATCCATGTCGGCCGCATCAACGTCACGATCGCCAACGAGCCGGGCAATCTCGGCAGCCTGACGACGACGATCGGCAAACAGGGTGGCAACATCAGCAATCTGAAAATCACCAACCGCTCGATCGATTTCTTCGAGATCATGGTCGATATTCAGGTCGCCGATGTAAAACAGCTGTCGACGATCATCGCCGCGCTGCGCGCGACCCCGGTCATCAATTCCGTCGAACGGGCCCGCGGCTGAGCGGGCCGGCGACGCCGATAGAACCATGATCATCGGCGTCGGCAGCGACCTCGTCGACATCCGCCGCATTGAGCAGGCGATCGCGCGCTTCGGCGAGCGCTTTCTCGACCGCATCTTCACCGCGAACGAGCGTCGCCGCTGCGATCGCCGCGGCGTCACCCGGACTGCCAGCTACGCCCGCCGCTTCGCCGCCAAGGAAGCGGCGGCGAAGGCGCTCGGCACCGGTTTCCGTCAAGGCGTGTTTTGGCGCGACCTCGGTGTGGTCAACCTGCCCAGCGGGCAGCCCGGCATGCGCTTCACCGGCGGCGCGCTGGCGCGGCTCGAGGCGATCACGCCGCCTGGCATGGCCGCTCAGATTTCGGTGACCCTGACCGACGAGCCGCCTCTGGCGCAGGCCGTCGTGATCATCGCCGCCGTTCCGGCATTGGCACAGGCTGCGGTCTGATACCCATGGCCTTGACTCGCCCGCTCCCCACAGGCTCTTTCCGGCCCGGCATTTGTCACCGGGTCAGGCGATGAAACCGCGTTCCGCGGCCAAAGTGAGAACCAAGAAGGAGGCGGGCGGTTTTGTCGAGACCGCGAAGACGATCATCTATGCCGTGCTGATCGCCTTGGTGGTGCGAACCGTCGCCTACGAGCCCTTCAATATTCCGTCCGGCTCGATGATCCCGACCCTGCTGGTCGGCGACTATCTGTTCGTCTCGAAATTCTCCTACGGCTACAGCCGCTATTCGCTGCCGTTCGGGCTGCCGCTGTTCTCCGGGCGGATCATGTTCCGCTCGCCGCAGCGCGGCGACGTCGCCGTGTTCAAGCTGCCGACCGACACCACGACCGACTATATCAAGCGCATCGTCGGCCTCCCCGGAGATCACATCCAGGTCCGCCACGGACAGCTCTACATCAACGATCAGGTCATGCCGCGGCGTCCGGCGCCGGAATGCGTCGACCGCGAGGAAGAAGGCCCGATCCCGCTGCAGGGCTATCTCGAAAGCCTGCCGCGCGGGCCCGGCAAGCCGCCGGTCGAGCACTGCATCATGAAGATCGGCGACGACGGCCCGCTCGACAACACACCGGTCTACGACGTGCCGCCCGGCCATTATTTCGGCATGGGTGACAACCGCGACAATTCGCAGGACAGCCGCGTGTTGTCGGTGGTCGGGTATATCCCGGCCGAAAACCTGGTCGGGCGGGCGCAATTCATTTTCTTCTCGACCGACGGCTCTGCCCGGCTGTGGGAAGTCTGGAAGTGGCTCTTTGCCGTCCGCTACAGCCGGCTGTTCCACCCCGTGCGTTAGCGCCGGCCGCCGGCCCATGCGCGCGCGGTGAACGATAGCGCCACACCGGCAGCCAGCCCGGGCGATGCCGCCGCTGTGGCGATCGGCTACCGTTTCAAGCACCCCGAGCTGCTGACCGAGGCGCTGACCCATCCGAGCGCGATCGAAGCCAACCCGCGTCGCCGCGGCCGACGCAGGACGCCGCGCGGGCACGGCTACGAGCGGCTGGAATTTCTCGGGGACCGGGTGCTCGGCCTCGTCGTCGCCGAGATGTTGTGGCGCCGCTTCGAACATGAGCCGGAAGGCGCGCTGACCCGGCGTCTTGCCGCGCTGGTGCGGCGGGACGCGGTGGCGCGCGTTGCGGAAATGCTCGGCCTCGACCGGTTCCTGATCCTGTCGCGCTCCGAGGCAGCGGCCGGTGCGGCGCGCAATTCCGGCATCCTCGCCGATGTCTGCGAGGCGGTGATCGCGGCGATTTACGTCGATGGCGGCTTCGAAGCGGCGCGCGACTTCATCGAACGATGCTGGGGACCGCTGATCGGCGAGATGGCGGTACCGCCGCGCGACCCAAAAACGACGCTGCAGGAGTGGGCACAGGGCCGCGGCCTTGGTCTGCCGATTTATCGGTTGATCGAGACCAGCGGCCCCGATCACGGCCGCCGCTTCACCGTGGGTGTTCAGATCGAGGGCAGTGACGAGGCCAGCGCCACGGCGAGCTCGAAGCGTGCCGCCGAGACCGCCGCCGCGGCGGCATTGCTGGAACGGCTGGTGCCGACCACTTGATTGAGATGTCCGCAACCGCCGAGGGCACCCGCTGCGGCTATATCGCGCTGATCGGCGCGCCCAATGCCGGCAAATCGACACTGCTGAACCGGCTCGTCGGCCGCAAGCTGGCGATTGTCACGCCGAAGGTGCAGACGACGCGCGCCCGCCTGCTCGGTATCGCGATCGAAGGCCCGGCGCAGCTGATCTTTGTCGATACCCCCGGCATTTTCGAGCCGCGCCGCCGCCTAGATCGCGCGATGGTCGCGGCCGCCTGGGCCGGCGCCGCCGATGCCGACGCGACGGTGCTCCTGGTCGATGCCGCCCGGGCCGCGCAGCGCGGCGGCGATCGCGACAGCGACCGGATCATCGAACGACTGCGCGAGCACGGCCGCCACGCGATCCTGGCGCTGAACAAGATCGATCTCGTCCGCCGCGAACAGCTTCTCGGCCTCGCCGACCGGCTGTTCGCCGCCGGCCCGTTCGACCGCGTCTTCATGATCTCTGCCCTGAGCGGTGACGGCGCCGAGGATTTGAAGCGGCACCTCGCCGCGCAAGCGCCATCCGGGCCGTGGCTGTTCCCCGAGGATCAGCTCTCGGACGCGCAAGAGCGCTGGCTGGCGGCGGAGGTCACCCGCGAGCAGGTGTTTCTGCAACTGCACGACGAACTGCCCTACGCCGCGACGGTCGAGACCGAATCGTGGGAAGAGCGGCGCGACGGCAGCGTCCGCATCGAGCAGGTGATCTTTGTCCGCCGCGAGACTCAGCGCGCCCTCGTGCTGGGCGAGGGCGGGCGGCGGATCAAGGCGATCGGGGCGCGCGCGCGGGCAGAGCTCGAAACAATGCTCGACCGGCGCGTCCATTTGTTCCTCTTCGTCAAGGTGCGCGAGAACTGGCTCGATGACCCCGCGCGCTTCGCCGCGATCGGCCTCGATTACAACGCGTGATAGCGTTCCCGCATGGAATGGCGTGACGTTGGCTTTGTGCTGGCGGCTCGGCGGCACGGCGAAGGCGGGCTGATCGTCGAATTGCTGACGGCCGAACACGGCCGCCATGCCGGGCTCGTGCGCGGCGGTCAGTCGCCGCGCCGACGGGCTCTGTTCCAACCCGGCAACCTGCTCGCGGCACATTGGCGCGGCCGTCTCCCGGAGCATCTCGGCAGCTTTGAGTGCGAGCTAGTGCGGGCCTATGCGGCGCCGCTGATCGATGATCCCGACCGACTCAGCAGCCTTGCGGCCGCGGCGGCGCTGGCTGCCGCCGCGGTGCCGGAAGGCGAGCCGCATGGCGATGTCTATGCCTCGTTCGCGGGGCTGATCGCGGCGCTCGATTCGGGTGACGATTGGGCTCGACACTATGTCGGCTGGGAGCGTGACCTGCTGGCGGCGCTCGGTTTCGGCCTCGACCTGAGCCGCTGCGCCGCCACCGGGACAACTGCCGATCTGATGTATGTCTCGCCGCGGACCGGCCGGGCAGTGTCGCGCGACGCCGGCGCGCCCTACCACAACAAACTGCTGCCGCTGCCTAGATTTTTGTTGTGCGATTCGCCGGCCGACGCCGCCGCGATCGCCGCCGGGCTCGCCCTTACCGGATACTTCCTCGAACACCATCTGCTGGCGCCGCAAGGCCGCGGCCTGCCTGAGCAGCGTCAGCGCTTTTGCGACCGGATGCGGCGCGCCACCGGCGCTGCTACGATCGCCACCACCCAGTAGACGAGGTCACCGAAGGCATGTCCGATACCGCCTTTACCGGCGAGATCCGCGATGTCGATTTCGCCGACGCGCTCGGCGAGCGCTATCTGTCCTATGCGCTGTCGACGATCATGTCGCGCTCACTGCCCGATGTGCGGGACGGGTTGAAGCCGGTGCATCGCCGCATCCTGCACGCGATGCAGGAGCTGCGGCTCGATCCGGCCTCGGGCTACAAGAAATGCGCTCGCGTTGTCGGCGACGTGATCGGCAAGTTTCACCCGCATGGCGAACTCGCGGTCTATGACGCGCTGGTCCGCCTCGCCCAGGATTTCTCGCAGCGCTACCCGCTGGTCGACGGCCAGGGCAATTTCGGCAATGTCGACGGTGATAACGCGGCGGCGATGCGCTACACCGAGAGCCGTCTTTCGGCGGTCGCCGCGGCGATGCTCGAAGGCCTCGATGAGGACGCGGTCGATTTCCGCGCCACCTATGACGGCGAGGAAGAGGAACCGCTCGTACTGCCGGCACGCTTCCCGAACCTGCTGGCCAACGGCGCCGCCGGCATCGCGGTCGGCATGGCGACCAGCATCCCGCCGCACAATGTCGGCGAAATCTGCAACGCGCTGCAGCACCTGATCGAGAACCCGAATTGCGCCGTACAGGAGCTGGCCGCGCACATCCCGGGCCCGGACTTCCCCACCGGCGGGGTCCTGGTCGAGCCGCCCGAGGCGGTCGCGGAGGCCTATGCGACCGGCCGCGGGAGTTTTCGCCTGCGCGCGCTATGGCAAAAAGAGACGCAAGGACACGGACTCTACCAGATCGTCGTCACCGAGATTCCGTATCAGGTGCAAAAGGGCAAGCTGGTCGAGCGCATCGCCGCGCTGCTCGCCGAGCGGAAGCTGCCGCTGCTGGCCGATGTCCGTGACGAATCGGCGGAGGACATCCGGCTCGTCCTCGAACCGCGCAACCGCAATGTCGATGCCGAAGTGCTGATGGAGCAGCTGTTCCGGACGACCGATCTGGAAACCCGCGTGCCGCTCAACATGAACGTGCTCGACCCGGCCGGCGTGCCGCGGGTGATGAATTTGAAGGAAGTGCTGCAAGCCTTCCTCGACCACCGGCGCGAGGTGTTGCAGCGGCGCAGCCGGCATCGCCTCGCGGCGATCACGCGGCGGATGGAGGTGCTGCGCGGATTGGTGATCGTCTACGTCAACCTTGACGAGGTGATCCACATTATCCGCGAGGCCGAGGACCCGAAGGCCGAGATGATGGCGCGCTGGGACCTGACCGAAATGCAGGTCGAGGCGATCCTGAACATGCGGCTGCGCGCGCTGCGGCGCCTCGAGGAAATCGCGCTGCGCAAGGAATTGGATGAGCTGGCCCGCGAGGCGAGCGGTCTCGAATCCCTGCTCGGCAGCATCAAGCGGCAATGGCGGGCGCTGGCGAACGAAATCACCGCAACTGCCGCCGAGTTCGGCGGCGAGACCGAGCTCGGCCGCCGTCGGACGCTAATCGGGGCCGCCCCGGCCGAGGTCGAAATTCCGGTCGCGGCGCTGGTCGAGCGCGAGCCGGTGACGGTGCTGTGCTCGGAGAAAGGGTGGATTCGCGCGGTCAAGGGCCACAACATCAACCTCGCCGAGCAGAAGTACAAAGAGGGTGATGCGCCGCGATTTGCGCTGCAGGCCGAGACCACCGACCGGCTGGTCGTGTTCGGCAGCAACGGCCGGTTCTATACGCTCGGGGTCGATCGATTGCCCGGCGGCCGCGGCCAGGGCGAGCCGTTGCGGCTGATGATCGACCTGCCGAACGAGCACGACATCGTCGCGATGTTCCCGCACCGGCCCGGCCTTAAATTGCTCGTCGCGGCCAAAGACGGCCGTGGCTTCCTGGTCGATGGTGACGAGGCGCTGGCGCAGACCCGTGCCGGCAAGCAGGTGCTGAACACCGCCGCCGACGCGCCGGCGCAAATCTGCGTGCCGGCCGAGGGCGATGCCGCCGCCTTTGTCGGCGAGAACCGGCGCATGCTGGTCGTCGATCTCGCCGAAATCCCGGATATGGCGCGCGGCCGCGGCGTGATCCTGCAGCGCTTCCGCTCCGGTGGCCTCGCCGACGCCAAGGTATTCCGGCTATCCGATGGCCTCTCCTGGAAGCAGGGCGAAAACCGCACCCGGACCGAATTCGACCTGACCCCGTGGCGCGGTGCCCGCGGCGGCGCCGGCCGCAGCGTGCCGCAAGGCTTCCCGCGGACAGGGAAATTCAGCTAATTGCGGCCGAAATTGACGGCGGTGCTGTTGGCCCCGCAGAGCAGGACCGCGACCCGTTCGTGGGGCGCCGGGACGTAGCGGCCGGACAGCAGCGCCGCGATCGCCGCGGCGCCGCCGGGTTCGGCAGCGATGCGCATGCGGTCCCACAGCATTTGCTGCGCCGCGACGATTGCCTCGTCCGTAACCAACGCGACGCGCTCGACGTATTGTCGCGCAATCGGAAACATCAATTCGCCGACCCGACGTGGCGCCAGCGAGTCCGCGGCGATGCCGCCGGCCGGCGCATCGACCGGCTGTCCCGCCTCGAATGCGGCGTGCAGGGTGGGCGCCGCCTCCGGCTCGACCCCGATGATGCGCACGCGGCCGGCAAACCAAGCGGCAACGCCGCCGATCAGCCCACCGCCGCCGACCGCGACTAGGAGCGTGTCGATCTCCGGCGCGTCCTCTTCCAGCTCGATCCCGACCGATCCCTGGCCGAGCAGCGTCTCCGGCTGGTCATAGGCGTGGATTTGCAGCGCGCCGGTGCGGGCAGCGAAATCTTCGCTCGCCGTCAGCGCGTCGGCGTAGCGCTCGCCGCCGATCACCAGTTCGGCCCCGTAAGTACGGATGCGGTCGAGCTTCGCCGGCGAGGTCACCGTCGGGACAAAGACCGTCGCGCGGATGCCGAGCCGCATCGCCGCATACGCGACAGCGGCGCCGTGATTGCCACCGGAAGCAGCGACGACCCCCACAGCCGGGATCTCACGGGTCAACAGATTGGCGAAGGCGCCGCGCGGCTTGAACGAGCCGGTGTGCTGCAGAAATTCGAGCTTGAGGACCAGCGGCCCGGGATCGAGCCCGAAATCGCCGCGATCAACAGAGATGACTGGGGTGCGGCGGATATGCGGCCGGATCAGGCGCTCGGTCGCCGTGATGGCGTCCGGGGCGATGCGGAAAGGGTTTTGCATGGGCCGGCACTCTGGCATAATTTAAGAAATTAGCCAATTATCTAAGTGCAGCTCGCGCCCATCCTTCGCGCCTTCGCCAGCGAACGCCGGTTGCAGATCCTCGACTGGCTGAAGGACCCGCGCGCCCATTTCCGCGAGCAGGTCGATGGCGATCTCGTCAAGGATGGCGTGTGCGGGCTGCTGATCGCGGAAAAGCTCGGCGTCAGCCAACCGACCGTGACCGAGCACATGCGGCTCCTGCTCGAGATCGGCGCGGTCCGCGCCACGCGGATCAAGCAATGGACGCTCTACAAGCGCGACGAAAAACGGATCGATGCTCTCAAGGCGGCGATCGTCGAGCGGGTCTGAGCGATTGCCGGCTCTGCCGCCGCTCCGCTAAAACGGCGGCATGAGCGCAGAAGCCGAACCGACGACGACCCTCGACGCGACCGGGCTGTTGTGCCCGCTGCCGGTGCTGAAGGCTCGCCGGGCGCTGAAGACCGTGCCGGCCGGCGGCATTCTCGAAGTGCTGGCGACCGATCCCGGCGCGACCAAGGATTTCGAGCATTTCTGCCGCACGACCGGTTGCGAACTCGTCGAGGCGAGCGAGACCGACGGCGTTCTGCGGTTTCGGCTGAAAAAGCCGGCATAGGCGAGGGAGACCAGGATGGCGGCGGCGCTGATCACGATCCCGCGGCAGATCATCATCGGCGGCGGCGCACTGGCCGAATTGCCGGCGGTGCTCGGCCGCTTCGGACTCACGCGCCCGCTGATCGTGACCGACCCGTATATCGCGACGAGCGGCCTTCTCGACCGTGTCTCCGCACTGCTCGACAGCGCCCGCATCGCCTGGGCGGTGTTCTCCGACACCGTCCCCGATCCGACCACCGAAATCGTCGAGAGCGGCGCGGCACGGCTCAAGGACGGCGCCTTCGACAGCCTCGTCGCGATCGGCGGCGGCAGTCCGATCGATACCGCCAAGGCGATGTCGGTGCTGTATGCCAATGGCGGCCGCATGCGCGACTACAAGGTGCCGAACGAAATCCCGAAAGCGGGCCCGCCGATCGTCGCGGTCCCGACCACCGCCGGGACCGGCTCGGAGGTGACGCGCTTCACCGTGATCACCGACACCGAGACCGACGAGAAGATGCTGATCGCCGGGCTCGCCTGCTGCCCGACCGCGGCGATCGTCGATTACGAATTGACCCTGACGATGCCGCTGCGGCTGACCGCCGACACCGGGATCGACAGCCTGACGCATGCGATCGAGGCCTATGTCAGCCGCCGCGCCAACCCGTTCACCGACGGCCTGGCGACCACCGCGATGGGCCTGATCGCAAATCACATCCGCGCCGCCTGTGCCGATCCGCAAAACCGCACCGCCCGCGAAGCGATGATGCTCGGCGCCACCAAGGCCGGAATGGCGTTCTCCAACGCCAGCGTCTGCCTGGTGCACGGCATGAGCCGGCCGATCGGGGCGTTCTTCCATGTGCCGCACGGCCTCTCGAACGCGATGCTGCTGCCGGAGATCACCGCGTTCTCGGCGCCGGCGGCGCTGGAGCGCTACGCCGATTGCGCGCAGGCGATGGGGGTCGCGAAGGAAGGCGAGGGCAGCCAGGCGGCGGTGGCGCGCCTCCTCGACGAATTGCGCCGGCTCAACGATGATCTAAAGGTGCCGAGCCCACGCGACTACGGCATCGACCGCGGCCGCTACGACGAATTGCTGCCGGTGATGGCGTCGCAGGCGCTGGCCTCCGGCTCGCCGGACAACAACCCGCGGGTACCCTCCGAGAGCGAGATCATCGAGCTGTACCGGCGGGTGTACGAATAGCGATCAGTCCAGCTTGACCTGGATTTCGTCGCCGACGACCCGCACCGGATAGGTCTTTAGATCCTCGGTGCAGGGCGGCGCGGTGGCCTTGCCGGTCTTCGGGTCGAAGCGGCCGGCATGCAGTGGGCATTCGATCTCGTCGCGGTCGAGCCAGCCGTCGGAAAGCTTGGCATAGGCATGGGTGCAGACGTCGTCGGTGGCGTACAGGCTGCCGTCGAGATCGTAGAGCGCGATCTCCTTGCCGCTGACGATCACCCCGAGGACCTCGCCCTCGGCGAGCTTGCCGCGATCGGCCGCCTTGACCCACCCGTCGTCGCTCATCTGCGGTCTTCCCTCAGACGCTGGTATCCGGCGAGAACGCCTTGAAGGCGATGATCGTGAACGTGTCCTTGACGCCGGGCAAGGTCTGCAGCTGCTCGGTGACGAAGTGGCCGATATCGGCGGTGTCGGGCAGATAGCATTTCATCAGGAGGTCGTACTGCCCCGAAGTCGAATAGACCTCCGAGACCTGCTCGATCTCGCCGACCGCGGCATCGGCCACGTTGTAGGCCTGGCCGAGATCGCATTTGACCATGACGAAGATGGTTTTCACCCGAGCCTCCTGCGTCCGGTCGCACCGCCCCTGATCGGGGCGGGCACCACTCTAACGCAGAAAGGCCGGCATATGATCGCCGAAGCCGACGACGCGGCGCTCTTCCTGCGGTTGGCGGGAGGCAGGTTGCGGCCGCGATCTCTGCGCCGGACGCGGGAATGGCGTCACGTTGTCGTCGGACCGGTGTGGCTCGGGTCGAGCGGCAGGCTCGGGCCGGTGCGAGTGCCGCTCTGGCTGACGCTCGCGCGCCGGCTGGTGCTCGGCCGGGCGTGACGACCGCGACCGGGCCGGCTGCCGCGGGCTTGCGCCATTGGCGGAGCGGCCGCGCGACCGGCCGCGGCGGCGATCGCCGCCCTGCATGTCCAGTTCGGCCGGATCGACCCCGGGAATTGTCACGACCGGTATGTCCTTGCCGATCAGGCTGACGATCGCGGCAACCGCCTTACCGTCCTCCGGCGCGGCCAACATGAACGAGCGGCCCGGCTGACCGGCGCGGCCGGTGCGGCCGATTCGGTGGATATAATCCTCGGCGTGGTACGGCACGTCGAAGCAGAAGACGTGGCTGAGCCCCTCGATATGGAGGCCGCGGGCGGCGACGTCGCTGCAGACGAGAAGGCGAATTTCGCTGTTCTTGAAGCGCTCCAGCGTCTCGGTCCGCTTCGGCTGCGACATGTCGCCGTGCAGCGCGGCGGCGTCCAGGCCATGCCGGCTCAGCGAGCGCTGCAGGATATCGACGTCGCGCTTTCGGTTGCAGAATATCAAGGCGTTCTTGACGTCCTCGCTGGCGATCAGCCGGCGCAGCGCCTCGCGCTTTTCCTCGGGCTCGAGGACGAGCAGCGATTGCGCGACGGTGGCCGCGGGCGAGGCTGGCGGGGCGACCGCGACCGACACCGGATTGTCGAGGAACGCGTCGCCGAGGCGGCGGATTTCCGGCGGCAGCGTCGCCGAGAAGAACAGTGTCTGGCGCCGCTTCGGCAGCAGCGACACGATGCGCTCGACATCGGGGATAAATCCCATGTCGAGCATGCGGTCGGCCTCGTCGATGACCAGGATGCGGACATCGGTCATCAAAATCTTGCCGCGTTCGAACAGATCGATCAGCCGGCCGGGGGTGGCGATCAGCACGTCGACCCCGCGGTCAAGCTTGCGCTCCTGATCACCGAAGCTTTCGCCGCCGATCAACAGTGCCGTCGTCAGCTTGTGCTGTTTGCCGTAGACCTCGAAGGCGGCTTCGACCTGGGTCGCCAATTCGCGCGTCGGTTCGAGGATCAGGGAGCGCGGCATTCGCGCCCGGGACCGCCCCGCGGTCAATTTGTCGATCATCGGCAGGGCGAAACTCGCCGTTTTGCCGGTGCCGGTCTGGGCGCAACCGAGAAGGTCGCGGCCGCTGATGACGAGGGGGATTGCTTGCTGCTGGATCGGCGTGGGGTTGATATAGCCGGCGTCAGTGACCGCCCGAAGCAGCTCGGGCGATAGTCCAAGTTCGCTAAATTGCATTGAGAATCGGTTGCCTTGCGCAAAACCGGGCGAGGGATCGCCCTGTGGGTTACGTAAGATACGTTGCCAGAAAGTCAATCCTGTTAAAGGACTTCAGCCATATTGCCGCAGGGGCGGGGGCGTCTCAGCGGCGGCGGAATTGCGGGCGCGACACCGGCATCGGCGGCGCCGTCGTATCCTTGTGGCGGAAATTGATGCGCCCCTTGGTCAGGTCGTACGGCGTCATCTCGACAGTGACCCGGTCGCCGGCCAGGATCCGGATGCGGTTTTTCTTCATCTTTCCTGACGAATAGGCGAGCGTCTCGTGACCGTTGTCGAGCCGCACCTTGAACCGGGCGTCCGGCAAAAGTTCGAGCACGACGCCATCGAATTCGATCAGGTCTTCTTTAGCCAATGAGGTCTCCTCTCAAGTTATCGGAATATGGGTTGGGGCGCCGCAGCGCCCCAACCCATCCCGGTGCTAGACCGGGCGAAGATTGACGGCCGAGACGCGGCCGCGCTGGCCTTGCTCAAGCTCGTAGCTCAGTTGCTGCCCCTCCTGCAGGCCGTCCAAGCCGGCACGCTCGACAGCCGAGATATGCACGAAAACGTCATTACCTCCCGTCTCGGGCTTGATGAACCCAAACCCCTTCTGGGAATTGAACCATTTGACTGTACCGGTCGCCATCAGCAAGAACTCCAGGACTGTAAGCAAGGCCGCCACACCCGCGTGCGGCGCATCAGGGACGCGATCGAACCGCCGCCGCCTTGCGTTCAGCCGGCGCCGGACCCGAACGGGCTGACGCGCCCTAGGTAAGCGGAAGCGAAAAATTACGCAAGCGCCGCCGGCGTTGGTTTGCCGCACCGAAGCGGCTGTTCTTTAAAGGCGTAATGAAGCGGTGATCCATGCGCCGAAATACGGGCAAATGCCGGCTTTTTTGTCCTCCAAAACGTCTTTCCTAGCAGTGCGTCGTCTGAATTTCCGCTATCCGACACATCGGAGTTTGCCGGCGAGCCAACCAATTA
>DATARH010000179.1:0-5946 GCA_036264235.1 Allostellaceae bacterium | reverse complement strand
CATGGACAAAGCCCTGACGCAGCTTTTCCGACTGGCAATTCCCGATGATGACGATTCGCGGCCGACCGGCGGGACGTGTCCGGGGCGCCGTCACCGACACAGGCGCATCGTCGACCCGCAGCAGATCGACAGCATCGATGGTCAATGCGGCATTTCCAAAATGGCCGATTCTGATCTCGAACGGTGCATCGGCCCCGGCTTCGACCGCCATCTCCAACGGCACGGCAAAATCCAAGGTCACCGGCCCCGATGCGATTTCTTCCGTGCTCGCGTCGCGCGCTGCCATGCGAATGCCGCTCGCGCTGGAAGGTGGAGCAACGAACGGTAGCCGAACGCCCCGATGCCAGCGGCTGTCGCCGAAGACTTCCACGGACAGCGCCGGCTTTCGCGGGTCGCGAGCACTGTTCGCACGGGCATGCAGCGCCAGACGGTAGGAACCGCGCGGCAAACGCAGATACGGCCAGCCGCCATAAAGCAAAAGACCGCTCGGGGCGAAGCGGCGCACGATGACGCCGCCGTCAGCGGTCCGCTTGCCGCGCGGGCTCAGCTGGAGACGGCCGAGCAGCCGCCAATGCGGCTTCGGCAGCGCCGGCAGTGCCGGCAGCGCAACGAGCTCAACCCTGGTGATCGCGACTTCGGCATTGCCGAGGTGAAAGAAGCGAAACTCGAAGCGTGCCTCGTTTCCGGTTCCGAGGTTGTGTTCGGGCGGCACTACGAATTCGAGCGAGCCGCCGCCCGCGGCCAGCTCCGAAACGGTGAAGTCGCGCCATCCCAACTGGAACCGATTGAGCACGCAGATGTCGATACCGAGCACGGGCTGCGCCGCAAGGCGCGGGATTCCGATGCGACATCGGAATGTCAGTCGATACGCACCCGGCCGCAGATGAAGGTAAGGCCCGTACAGGAAGCAGCCGCCCGGCGCGCGACGGCGCACGGTAATCGAGCCATCGGCGCGCCGCCCGATTCCGGTGCTGTCAAGGCGTTCCAGCAGGTCCCAGCGCGACGGCGGCGCGCCCATCCGCTCCGGGATCAGCTGCGATGCCGGATCGAGCGCGACACCCTCAGGCATGGCAGCCTCGTTGACGCAGCCGAAGACTGCGAGCCGCCCGCATTCGTCCCCCAACTTGACCCTTCCGGAGCGGAAACTGTAGCCTCCGCCCCGCTGTACTGGCAACAGAACCGGTCTTCCGGAGTGCCGCTACTGGCAGAAGGCGGCACGAAGCTCCCATTGGACCGAACGGGGCGGCTTCCGGCCGCATCGACCGTTCCCGACGGAGGAAAGCCGTGCCGCCCGGCACCGTGACCGAAGCCGAAATCCGCGACTGGTGCATAGCCTATCTGACCAAGACATTGGATGACCCGGCGATCACGGTCGGACCGGAAGCAAGTTTTGCCGAACTGGGGCTCGATTCGGCAAGTTCGGCCTATTTTATTGTCGAGCTCGAGGAATGGCTCGGCGCCGAACTCACCCCGGAACTTGTATTCGAGTACCCGACGATCGCGGCGTTGGCGCATTTTATCGCCGCGCGAGGTGCGGCCGGCGATGCCGTCGGCTAACATAGAGGCCGGCCGCATCGAACCGAGCTCGCTCGCCGATGTCCTTCGAGTTCGGGCCGCCTCGCAGCCGAACGACCGTGCTTATGTCCTGCTGTCGGACCGCGGCAGCGAAGTGGCAGAGATCAGCTTCGCCGAACTCGACCGGCGTGCCGCCGCGCTGGCGCGCCGGCTAAGCCGTAACGCCGCGGCCGGAGATCGGGCGCTGCTGCTGTTTCCGATGGGCATAGACTGCCTCATCGCTTTTTTTGGCTGCCTTTACGCCGGGATCATCGCGGTTCCGATGATGCTGCCCCGTCGCCAGAGCAAACGCGACTCGAGCAGCGCCATCGTGGCCGATTGCGGACCGCGTCTCGCCCTCACCACAATGGATGTCATCGCCGGCGCGCGCGGCGATCTGCGCGATCGGTTTCCCCAAGAAGGGCTGGAATGGATCGCGGTCGATACAGTGTTGGACGATCCCGATCCGGATCGCGCTTCGCCGCATCAGCCGCGGCGCGACGACATCGCGTTCCTGCAATACACCTCGGGTTCGACCTCGGCCCCTAAAGGAGTAATGGTCAGCCACGGCAATCTGCTCGCCAACCTTGAGATGATCCGCATCGCTTGCGGCAATACGCGCGTCTCGACCTATGTCAGCTGGGTGCCGCTCTACCACGACATGGGTTTGATTCTGAATGCGCTGCAGGCGCTGTATGTCGGCGCTTCGTGTGTGCTGATGCCGCCGCTGACATTCTTGCAGCGTCCGCATCTTTGGCTGAAGGCAATTCACCACTACCGCGCCGAGGTCGCGGGCGGCCCGAATTTCGCCTATGACCTCTGTGTCGAGCGCATTCGTCCGGAGCAACTCGACGGTGTCGATCTCTCATCTTGGAAGCTCGCTTTTGTCGGTGCCGAACCGGTCCGCGCCGCCACCATCGAGCGCTTCACAACGACGTTCGAGGGGTTCGGCTTCTCTCCCGAGGCAATGTGGCCTGGCTACGGCATGGCGGAGGCGACCCTGTTGATCTCCGGCGGACGGCGGGGCGCCGGTCCGGTGTTCCGACGGGTCAGCCGATCGGCGCTGGGGCGTCACCAAATCGAGCCGGCGCCGGACGAAGGCGATTGCCAAGCCATTGTCGGTTGCGGCCGCGCTCTCGTCGACGAGCGCATCGCCATTATCGACCCCGAGACACGGATGCGGCTCGGCCCCAATAACATCGGCGAAATCTGGGTCGCCGGCGCCAACGCTGCACAAGGATATTGGGGCGACCCGGTCGCGACCGAGAAGGTCTTTGCCGCCCGGATTGCCGGCGAGAGTAACGATAAATGGCTGCGTACCGGCGATCTCGGTTTTCTGGACGATTCGGGCGAGGTGTTCGTCACTGGCCGAATCAAAGACCTGATCATCATCCGCGGCGCCAACCATTATCCGCAAGACATTGAGGACACGGTGCAGAGCAGCGATCCGGCGCTGCGCCGGCACGCCGGCGCCGCGTTCGCGATCTCCAACGGGGACGCTGACGAGAGGCTGATCGTCGTGCAGGAGGTCGAACGCGCGCAGCGTAACCAAATCAATACCGGCGAACTGACCCGCCGCATCCGCGAAGCGATCGTGCGAGAGCACGATATCGTGCCGTACCAGATCATCTTGTTGCGGCCGGGCGCTCTGCCCAAAACGACCAGCGGCAAGATCCAGCGCGCGCTGTCGCGACAGCTATGGCTCGACCGGACCCTGGAACGGCTGTGACTCATTAGGCAATACTGCCGGGACCGCTATAATATTTGACATTCCGGACGCTCCTGTGAGGCGGTCGTGAGAATGGTCCGAGCCCGTCGATCCGCGCGGCGCCTCTGGCGCAGCGTTTTCGTCATCGCTGCAACGCTGCCGGCGGCCTGCGCGATGCCACCGGCAAACCCTTTCCTCGGCGCCTGGGCGACGCCGGAGCGCAATGCGATCACGTTCCGCGATGCGACCGTCGTCGTCACCCCGACGAGCGGCGAGGCGCCGACCGAGATGAGCCCGCAGGCCTGCGCCGGCCGGTTTCATTTCGGCTACAGCCGGAAGAGCCGCGACCAACTCGCCGCCCTGATCGCGCGCCAGCCGGATTTGCGCGCCCAGCTCGACAGCCTGTTGCGGCAGCCGGAATACCCGGTCGCCGAACTCGGCTGCGATCAAGGCAGCAACACCTATGTTCTGCTCGACGAGCGCGATCTCGTCGCGATCTACCGCGACGGCGACATCGCCGCGGTCGAACGGTTGTCGCGCATCTAACCCGCCCGGATGGAGGCGCGGCTCAAGACCGGTATCTGGGTCAAGGCGCTGATCCGCCGCTGCGACCTGGCCACGATCGGTGTCGCTGTGACGGCCCGCGGGGACGCCGACGCCGGCGCGGTGCTGTTGAAGTTTATGGCTCGCGACGGCACAGGCACGGTGCTAACGCAAGCCCGCCGACCGGACGGGACGCTCGGCTGGATGCGCGCGACCGGGCCGGAACCGGTCGCTGAAGCCGATACCGACGCCTACATCGCCCGCCAGCGCGGCCGCGACCCCGACCTGTGGGTGGTCGAAATCGAGAGCGCCGCGCCCGGCGCCGTGCTCGACGATCCGATCATCGCCTGATTTCGCAGGAGTACCGATGAAGCCGCCGAGTTTTGCCGATGCCCCGCCGCCGCATCCCGACATGCAACTCGACAAGACCGAAACCGGCTTCTCACGGTTCCTGCGGATGGATGTCGTGCATTTCCGCCACCGCCTTTACTCCGGCGAGTGGAGCGGCGGGCGCGTCTACGACCTGGTCCGCCGCGGCGACGCCGTAGCGATCCTGCTCTATGACCCCGACCGCGAGGCGGTGGTGCTGGTCGAGCAGTTCCGGCTGGCGCCGGTCTACGCCAAGATGTCGCCGTGGCAGCTCGAAACCGTCGCCGGCCTGGTCGATGGCGACGAAGGCTACGAGGCGGTCGCCCGCCGCGAGACCCGCGAGGAAGCCGGGATCGATACCGTCGGCGAGCTGATCCCGATCCAGCGTTACCTGCCCTCGCCCGGCCATTCCGACGAGAGCGTGATGCTGTTTTGCGGCCGCGTCGATTCCAGACGAGCCGCCGGGATTTATGGTCTGGCCGAGGAAAACGAGGACATCCGCGTCGTGGTCAAAAGAATCGCCGAGCTCGAAGCGATACTCGATGCCGGGCAAATCGAGACCGGCCATACCCTCCTCTGCGTCTATTGGCTATTCCGCCACCGCGACCGGGTGCGGCGGCTATGGGGCTGTGACTAGGCGAGCGGAACCCGCTTGAAGTGCTTCGACAGCGCCAGCCCCTGGCGCTGGTAGGACGAGCCGATCGCGCCGCCATAGAGCCGGTCGGGCCGCGCGATCAGCGGCTCGTACATCAGCCGGCCCAGCGCCTGGCCGTGCTCGACCAGGAACGGCACCTCGTGCGCGCGCACTTCGAGCACGGCGCGGCTGCCGCTACCTCCGGCCTCGACCGAGCCGAAGCCGGGATCGAAGAAGCCGGCGTAATGCACCCGGAACTCGCCGACAAAGGTGTGGTAGGGCAGCATCTCGGCGGCGAAATCGGGCGGCACGACCACCGCCTCGCGCGACGCGAGGATGTAGAAATCGTGCGGATCGAGCACGACCCCCGCGAGCCCGCCGCGGCCGCGATGGACATGCACCGGCTCCCAGAAATCGAGCGGGTCGTAATGACCGATCTTATCGACATCGATGACATCGGTGTGGCGCCGCGCCTTGTAGCCGACGACGCCGGTCTCCTTGTCGCCGGCGACATCGACGGTAAAAGCGAGCCCGTCCTTGATTGCGTCCGGGCTCGGTCCCTCCCCGCCCGGCGTCTCGACCAGCCCGATCTCGGCATGCAGCCGCTTCAGCGCGGTGTCGCGGAACAAGGGCGAGCCACGCCGCACCCGCAGCTGCACCAGACGCGATCCGGTGCGCACCACGACGCTGAAGGCGCGCGGCGAAATCTCGGCATAGAGCGGGCCTCGATAGGCCTCGCGGATGCGGTCGAATTCGGTGCCCTGGTCGGTGATCACCCGAGCGAAGACGTCGAGCCGGCCGATCGAGCTTTTCGGGTTGGCAAAGGCGGTGTTGCGCTTGCGCAGCGCCAGCTGCTCCAGCAGCGGCACGATATAGACGCAGTCCTTTTCCAGCACCGCGCCGCCGATGCTCGCTATTTCGGTCGGCCGCGGCTTGCCGTAGAAGACGAACCCGGCGCTGCGAAGGACGTTGGCGGGATGAGCGAGGGGCAAGAGGGCGCGCTGTTGCCGATGGCGGAGAGCGACCGCTCGACCGGGCTGCTGCCGTCGCAGATGTTGCGCGCGGCGGTGTCGCTCGGCCATGAAATCGAGGCCGAGGCGCCGATCGGCGACGACCAGGTGCAGCCGGCCAGCATCGA
>DATARH010000164.1:0-14680 GCA_036264235.1 Allostellaceae bacterium | reverse complement strand
GGCCGAGCAGCAGGAGGTACCGGACGATGCGCCTGTTGATCGCGATGATGAAGCACGAGACCAACACCTTCTCGCCGGTGCCGACGCCGCTGGCACGGTTTGGGCACGGTCCCGGCCCGCTTTATGGCGAGGCGGCGGTCGCCGCCTTCCGCGGCACCGGCTCGGGGCTTGGCGCCTATCTCGACCTCGCCGCCCGCGAGAAGGCGGAGATCGTCCTGCCGATCGCCGCTGGCGCATCGCCGTCGCGCCCGGTCGACGACGCCGCCTTCGAGCATATCGCTGGCACGATCTGCGCGGCGGTGAAAGAGGGCGGCTACGACGGCATGTTCCTCGACCTGCACGGCGCGATGGTCACCGAGAGCCACGAAGACGGCGAGGGCGAATTGCTGCGCCGCATCCGCGCGATCGACCCCGTGACGCCGATCGCGGTGTCGCTCGATATGCACGCCAACCTCTACGATGCAATCATCGACAACGCGACGGTGGTCACGGGCTATCGCACCTACCCGCATGTCGATACCTATGACACCGCCAAGCGCGCCGGCGAAATCCTGCTGGCGGCGATGCGCGGCGAGGTGAAGCCGGTGATGGCCTGGGGCAACGTGCCTATGCTGCCGCATGTGATGCGGCAGGGTTCGGACGATCATCCGAACCGCGAGCTGCAGGCGCGTTGCGCGTCGATGACGAACGAGGGCGCGCTCGCCGCCAGCCTCTTCACCGGCTTCCCGCACGCCGACATCAGCAATGCTGGCCTCAGTACCGTGGTGGTGACGAACGGTGATCGTGAACTGGCGGAGCGGCTGCGCGACGAACTGCTCGACCGCGCCTGGGTCGAGCGCGAGGCGTTTGTCTACAAGATCGAGCCGCTCGAGCAATCGCTGGCGCGGGCCAAGGCGATGCCGGTGCCGTCGGCTGGCGAGGGACCGATCGTGCTGCTCGACCATTACGACAATTGCGCCTCCGGCGGCACGATGGACACGACAATCGTGCTCGCCGCGGTCCTGCGCGCGGGGCTGGAGAACGTCGCCGCCTTTGCGATTTATGACCCCGAGGCGGTGCAACAGGCGATTGCCGCCGGGATCGGCGCCGAGGTGACGCTGTCGGTCGGGGGCAAGACGGCGATGCCGCAAATTCCAGGCGAAAGCCCGCCGCTGACAGTGAGGGGCACGGTCAAAACCATTTCGAACGGACGCTTCCGCAACAAGGGGCCGATGGGGCGGGGCGTCACCACCGATATGGGTCCGAGCGTCGTCATCGACACCGGCAAGGTCGAGATCGCGCTGATCTCCCGGCATGTCGAGCCGAGCGACCTCAACTGCTTCTTCACCCTCGGCATCGACCCGCTACAGAAACGCTATGTGATGCTGAAGAGCCGGGTGCATTGGCGCGCCGGCCTCGGGGCGATGGCCAAGGCGGTCGTCGATTGCGCCGGGATCGGCGTCTGCACCTCGGATTACAGCCAGCTGACCTTTAAGAACGTGCGGCGCCCGATCTACCCCCTCGATTTGCCGAACCGCTGATCCTACGTTGAGGGCATCGCCGAGGCATCCAGAGCCCATACAGTCCCTCATCGCCCGGCCCGATCCACGGCCGCGCGGCTATAGGAGAATCCCCGATGGACGCGACCGCCGAACTGCTCGAAACCGACCGGCGCTTTCTCGTTCACCCGCTGCACCATCCCGAGGAGCACAAGACGCCGCTGTTCGTGACCGAGGGCAGGGGCGCGATGCTGCACCTCGCCGACGGCCGTGAGCTGATCGATGGGCTGGCCGGGTTGTGGAACGTCAATGTCGGGCACGGCCGTGGCGAACTGGCCGATGCGGCGGCGGCGCAGATGCGCAAGATCGCCTTTGCCTCCGCCTATGTCGGCGCCACCAACGAGCCGGCGATCCGGCTCGGCGAAAAGATTGTGCGCCACGCCTATTCCAACAGTTCGGCGGTGTATTTCACGACCGCCGGCGCCGAATCGAACGAGTCGGCGTTCAAGACCGCGCGGTTTTTCTGGAAGGTCCAGGACAAGCCGAACAAGACCAAGATCATCTCGCGCGTCCACGCCTATCACGGCGTCACGATGGCGGCGATGAGCGCGACCGGCATGGCCGCCTATCACAAGATGTTCGGGCCGCTAATGCCCGGCTTTGTGCATGTGGCGGCACCGTACGCCTATCGCTGGCAGGGCAACGAGGAGCCCGGTATCGGTGCCGCCGAGGCGGTCGAGAAGGCGATCCTCGCCGAAGGGCCTGATACGGTCGCGGCAGTCATCGCCGAGCCGGTCATGGGTGCCGGCGGCGTCATCGTGCCACCCGACAGCTATTTCCCGAAGCTGCGAGAGATCTGCGACAAATACGAGGTGCTGCTGATCGCGGATGAAGTCATCACCGGCTTCGGCCGCACCGGCCGCTGGTTCGCGCTCGGCCATTGGGGCGTTGAGCCGGACATCGTCTCCTTCGCGAAGGGCGTGACGAGCGGCTATCTGCCGCTGGGCGGCAACATCTTGTCGAAGCGGGTGCACGACGCGATCCTCAACGCGCCGATGGACAAGCGCTACATGCACGCGGCGACCTATAGCGGGCATCCGGCTTGCTGCGCGGTCGGGCTGCGCAATGTCGAGATCCTCGAAGACGAGGGCCTCGTAGAACGCGCCGCCGTGTGGGGTCGGCGGCTGCTCGCCGCGCTCGACGAATTGCGCAACCTGCCGAATGTCGGCGATGTGCGCGGGCTTGGCATGATGTGCGGCATCGAGCTGGTGACAGACAAATCGGCCAAGGCGCCGGCACTCGGGCTCGGCGTCAAGGTCGCGCGCGAGGCGATGTCGCGCGGGTTGCTGGTGCGGGCCCGCGCCGGGGGCGCCGACCCGGCGATCGGCGACACGCTGTGCCTGTCGCCGCCGCTTTCGACATCGGACGACATCCTCGAAAAAATCCCGGCGATCCTGCGCGAGTCGATTATCGCCGCGACAAAGTCGTGACAATCGAGTGACGGCTTGGTGACGCGACAGCGCGGCAGAGTGCCGCGCGGCGGCCACGTCACACGAATGTCACCGCGTCGTCACCAAACTATTGCATGGCGTCGTTCTACTTCCACGCGAAGAAGCGCTCGGGGGAACGATGCGACAAATATCAGCCGGGTTCGGCGTTGGCGGGTTGTTGGCAGTCGGTATGGCGCTCGTGCCTTCGGCCGCTAATGCGCAGGGGGTGCCGGGTGACCGGATCGACGCCATCGAGCGCCAGATCAAGGGTCTTCAGACCGAGCTGCAACACCTGAAGGATGAACTCGGCGAGGCTCGTCAGCAGGTCCAGCAATCGCGCGGCGAGGCGTTGCGGGCGCAGCAGGAATTGCGCGCCGCCCGCCGTGCCGCCGCCGAGGCGCAGCAGGGTGCCGCCAGTGCCGCTGTCTCGGAGACCCGCGCGGCGGAAGCGGCCGCCCAGGCCAAGGCCTTCGTTGCGGTGCCGCCGGCGCCGATCCCCCCGCCTGGTGCGAAATTGCCGGATGGGACCTTTGCGGCGCAGGCGGTGCAGACAAGGCCGGGCAACCGGTTCGGCATCGAAAGTGCTGACGGCCGCAACTCGATCTACCTGACCGGCCGTCTGCATTTCGACGTCGGCGATTATCTCGACTACCACCCACAGTCGAAGGCGGCCACCGTCCAGGACCTCAACAGCGGCGTCAACGCGCGCCGCGCCCGCCTCGGGGTCACTGGCAAATTCGATGCCGATTGGCTCTATACCCTCATCTACGATTTCGGCGGCTCGACCGACGGCACGCCAGGCGCTGTCGGCAGCGGCATTCAGACGGCGCAGATCACCTATAACGGCTTCAACGAAGGTCCGTGGCCGGTTGCCATCGACATCGGCTATATGGACACGCCGTTTACGTTGCAGGAGGCGACCAGCTCGAACGATCTTCTGCTCGTCGAGCGCGCCTCGATCCAGGCGGTAGCGAGCAACATTTTTGCCAATGATTTCCGCTCGGCGCTTGGGTTGCGCTCCAACAACTACCTTTACTGGGCCGGCGTATATCTGACAGGACCGCAATCCGGTGCGGCGCATACCTCCGGCGAACAATACGGCGCCTTTGGCCGTGCGACGTACCAGGTGCTCCAGACGCCGGAGTATTCGGTCCACCTGGGCGGCGATGTCGGCGGCCTGCTGAAACCGCCGACTGTCGGCGGCTTTCAGACAATCACGCTCTCCGACCGCCCCGAATTGCGCATCGATCCGACCTCGATCCTCAGCACCGGTTCGCTCGGCACGCTCGCGCACCCGGTGACAAACGCCGCCGTCTATGGTGTCGAAGGGGCGGTTGGTTACCGCAACTTCTTCGTCGAAGGTGAATATTATCATGTCGAGGTCGATCGTACCGGCCTGGCCAGCAATGGCTTCGACGGCGGTTACATTGAAGGCAGCTGGATCCTCACCGGCGAGCAGCGCAAATACTCCCCCACGAGCGGTGCCTACACCAATCCGGTGCCGGAGCATCGCTTCTCGCCCTGGGATGGCGAGTACGGCCTCGGTGCGCTCGAACTCGTCGGCCGTTTCAGCACGATCAGTCTCAACGACAACTTCACCGCCGGGGTCGCTCCTGCGGCAACCAGCAATGCAGTCGGCGGCGGCAAGCAGACCGTCTATGCCGTCGGCCTGAACTGGTACCCGAACGCCAACATCCGCTTCATGTTCGATTACCTGCATGGCAGCATCGACAAGCGGTTCTCGACAGCGGCCGGCGGCGGCGCCGCGGGCACCGTGCTCGGCACGCCGGTCGGCGGCACGATGGATGCTGTGGTGTTGCGCTCGCAATTCGCGTTCTGACCCGCGCGCTTGACGGGTCGGCGGCGTTGCCATAGCGCTGTCGCTGCCGTTTCAAGAACGCAGGTCGCGGCTATGGGCATTCGCAACATCGGCGTCGTCATCGACGGCGCCACCGGCAGGCTTGGCACAACGCAGCATCTGCGGGCGCTGCTCGACATCCGGCGTGAAGGCGGGTTGCGACCGGCCACCGGCGACCGGCTGATGCCCCAGCCTGTGCTGCTCGGCCGCAATGCCGAAAAGCTGAAGGCGCTGGCCGAGAAAAGCGGCGGCCTCGCCTGGCACACCGATCGGGACGCCGCGCTCGCCGATCCGAAGATCGATATTTACTTCGACGCGACCGCGACGGGCGGCCGGCCGGAACGCGCCCGCGCTGCCTTCGCCGCCGGCAAGCATGTCTATCTCGAAAAACCGATCGCCAACACTTTGGAAGACGCGCTCGGTCTAGCCCGCGCCGCCGAACGCGCCGGCAAGAAGGGCGGCGTCGTGCAGGACAAGCTGTTCCTGCCCGGTCTCAAGAAGTTGCGCCGGCTCTATGAGAGCGCGTTTTTCGGCCGGGTGCTGTCGATCCGGCTCGATTTCGGCTGGTGGGTATTCGACGGTGGCCTCTACCCGTCGCAGCGGCCGAGCTGGAATTACCGGCGCGCCACCGGCGGCGGGCTGATCCTCGATATGTTCGCGCATTGGCGCTACATTTTCGACCGGCTGCTCGGGCCGATCGAGGCGGTGTCGTGCCGGCACGCGACGCTGCAGCCGCGCCGCATCGACGAGAGCGGAAAACGCTACGACGTCGATGTCGAGGACCACGCCTTCGCGATGTTCGAATTGCAGGGCGGCGTGCTGGCACAGATCAGCTCGTCCTGGGCCAACCGGGTCAAACGCGACGACCTGCTGCAAATCCAGGTCGACGGCACCGCCGGTTCGGCGGTCGCCGGCCTGCACCGCTGCTTCATCCAGCCGTTGCCGGCGACGCCGAAACCGTTCTTCAGCCCGGAACAGCCGCAGGCGATGGTGTTCGACGAGCAGTGGCAGGAGATGCCCGACATCGATCCGTTCGAGAACGGTTACCGCGCCGGCTGGGAATTGTTCCTGCGCCATGTCGCGGAGGGCACACCGTTTCCAGCGCCGTTGCTCGAAGGAGCGAAAAGCGTGCAGCTCGCCGAGGCCTGCTACCAGAGCCAGCGTGAGCGCCGCTGGGTCGACTTGTCGAAGCTGGCGCTGTGATCGGCGGTCTTACGCCAGCCTCTATCCCGCGAGGACGGATGCAAGCATCAGATACTGTGTTCGCCGGTTCGATCCCGGCCCTCTACGATCGCTATCTCGGTCCGGCGCTGTTCGAACCCTATGCCGCCGATCTGGCCGAGCGGCTTCGTTATCTGTCGGCCGGTCATGTACTGGAGTGCGCGGCTGGTACCGGCCGGGTGACGCGCGCCTTATGTCGCGTCCTGCCTTCCCAAGTCGCGATTACCGCCACCGATCTGAACCAGGCGATGCTCGATTTCGCCGCCGCTCAGCCTGGCTCCGAGCGGGCCGTTTGGCGCCAGGCCGACGCTACGGACTTGCCATTCGACGACGCAAGCTTCGATGCGGTCGTGTGCCAATTCGGCGTCATGTTCTTCCCCGACAAGGCGGCGGGTTACCGCGAGGCGCTCCGGGTGCTGAAGCCGGACGGCCGTTTCGTCTTCAGCGTCTGGGACAGGATCGAGGAAAACGATTTCGGCAAGCTCACGACCGAGCTCCTCGCCGCATTGTTCCCGGCCGATCCGCCGATGTTCCTGGCGCGCACGCCGCATGGCTACTATCGGACCGATACCATCGCGGATGAGCTGCACGCAGTCGGGTTCCCGCAGGTCACGGTCGAACCGGTCGAGTACACCAGCCGGCTCCAATCCGCCCGCGAGCTGGCGATCGGTTTCTGCCAGGGTTCGCCGTTGCGCAACGAGATCGAGGCGCGGCGGCCCGGAGCCCTGCAGGAGATTACCGAGGCGGCCGCCGCTGCGATTGCCGCGCGCCTCGGTGATGGCCCGATTGCCGGCAAGATGCGGGCCTGTGTCATTACCGCCGCATCTTAAACGGCGGCGCGCATTGCCGCGCCTCCCCCGGCTGCTATAGTCGCGGCAACAATCGCGACCAATCAGGGGGAACGCCGTGAACCGCACAATATTCATCGCACCGACGACGCGCCGTCGAGTGTTGCAGGCCGTCGGCGCGGCCGGGGCCCTCGCGCTCGCGAAGGCTCCCGCCTTTGCGCAAGCGCAGCCGAAAAAGCTGGTTTTCGCCCACGTCACCCCTGAGCCCGAATCGTCGGCCGTGGCCTTTGCCGCCATGGCGAAGGAGGTCACCGAGCGCTCGAAGGGCGAGCTCCAGATGGAATTCCATGGCGGCACGTTGCTGACCAAGGAATTGGAGATCATCAACGCGGTCAAATCCGGCAATATCGCGATGGGCGATCCGGGCGGCGCCGCTGCGACCGTATTTCCGGAAATGGGTGTCTTTCTCGTGCCCTATCTCGTCGCCAGCTATGACCAGGCCTACAAGATGTTCAATGGCGCGGTCGGCGAGCGCTTGGACAAGCAGTTCCAGGAAAAATACAAGCTCAAGGTCCTGTTCTTCTACGATTACGGCTTCCGTCACTTCTGGAACAGCAAGCGGCCGATCGCCGAACCGAAGGACCTGCGCGGGCTCAAGCTGCGGGTGCAGCAGGCAAAGGTCTTCGCCGACACGATCAACGGGCTTGGCGGCGTCGCGGTGCCGATGGCCTGGGGCGAGGTCATCCCGGCGGCGCAACAGGGCGTGATCGACGGCGCCGATTTGCCGATCGTCAACATCCTCGCGCTGAAGGCCTACGAGGTGTCGAAATATTGTTCGATGACCTATCACAATTATGGGCCAACCGCGGCGGTGATCAATCTGGACCTGTGGAACGGCCTGACCGACGGCCAGCGCAAGCTGATCCAGGAAACCTCGCGCACCGCGCAGGCCAAGGTCCGCGAACTGACCGAGAGCGTCGACAATCTCGACAAGGCGAAGGAATTGCTCGAAGCCAAGGGGATGACGGTCAACAAGGCCGATGTCGAAGCCTTCCGCCGGGTGGCGCAGGACAAGGTCTGGCCCGCCTACAAGCAGCAATTCCCGGAGATGTGGGAAGAGATCGTCGCGACCAAGGTTTAGCGCGGCGTGAACGCTTCCGGGCAGGCCGTCGCCGGGGCGAGCAACGGCCGATCGGTACGCGACATCGTTCTGTTTGTGCCGAGGTTCGTGCTGATCGCCCTGCTGGCGCTGGCCATCGCTGACATGATCGTCGGCGTCTTCCTGCGCTATGTGATGGTGCCGGTCACCGACTGGCTCGACCTCGACCCGATCAACTTCTTCTGGGTCGAAGAGGTCGGTGAATATTCGCTGGCTTGGCTGACGATGATCGGCGCCGGGATCGGTGTCGCCGAACGGGCGCATTTCACCTTGCGGGTGGTGACGCACCGGCTGCCGCCGGTGCCGCAGCGCGCGGTCCACATCGCCAGCAATTTGTTGATCGCCGTGTTCGGCGGACTTGCGGCCTGGTACGGCACACGGCTGGCGATCATCAACACCGCCCTGACCTCGCCCGCTCTGCAGCTCAATCTAGCCTGGCTCTATGCCGCGCCGGCAGTTGGCGGGGTGCTGATGGCCATTTCGGCGCTGTCGCTCGCGGTCGAGCCGCCGGTGACGGAAGAGGCGGCACCCGTGGCCAGCGAAAGCGGCGCGCTGGCGGCGGGAGACGATTGAGATGCTGCTCGCCGCGACCGGCCTCGTCTTCGCCATTCTTGCCGCCTTGTCGGTGCCGATCGTGTTCGCACTCGGCGCCGCCGCTGTCACCGGTCTTGTGCTCGGCGGATATTCGCTCGAAATGCTGGCCTCCAGCCTGATCGGCGCGTCGCAAAATTGGATCCTACTGGCGATCCCGAGCTTCATCTTCGCCGGCACGATCATGGAGCGCTGTGGCATGTCCTATGCGCTGGTCGATCTGGCGCGGGCGCTGGTCGGTTGGCTGCGCGGCGGCCTCGGCATGTCGGTGATCGTCGTCTCATATTTCTTCTCCGACATCTGCGGCTCGAAAATGGCCGAGGTGTCGGCGCTCGGCTCGACGTTGATGCCGCCGCTGAAGCGGGCCGGCTACCGCCCGGCCGATGGCGCCTCGCTGATTGCTGCCGGCACCGCGATGGGGATGCTGGTGCCACCCGCGATCTTCCTGATCGTGATCGGCGAGGTGACCAACATCTCGGTGGTCGCGCTGTTTCTCGCCGGGTTTGTCCCCGCGGCGGTGATCGGCATCTGCTTGTGCCTGCTGGTCGCCTTGCAGGCGCATCTGCTCGGCTGGCCCAAGGACACCAGACCGAGCTTCCGTTTCCTGCTGCGCTCATTGCGGGACGCGGCGGTGCCGCTGGTGATCCCGCTGGTGATTCTCGGCGGGTTCTATTTCGGCGCCTTCACTGCGACCGAAGCCGGGGCGATCGTCGCTCTTTATTCACTGGCCGCGGCGCGGCTCTATTACCGCAACCTCACTTGGCGACAGATCGTCTGGATCGGCTACGACAGTGCGGTCTTGACAGCGGTTGTCGTGTTTCTGCTCGCCGTGGCGACGATCTTCCAATACCTGATGGGTGTCACCGGCGTGCCCCTGCTGCTCGGCGAGTTGCTGAAGCCGCTGGAATCGGCGCATTGGCTGTTCCTGCTCGGAGTGGCGCTGATCACGATGGTGTTCGGCATGGTACTGGAGGGCCTGCCGGCCGCGGTGGTGCTGATCCCGGTCGTCTTTCCGATCGCCAACCGGCTCGGCATCAACCCGATCCATTTCGATATCGTGCAGACGGCCGCGGTCGGGATCGGCCTGTTCCTGCCGCCGATGGGTGTCGGTCTGTTGATGGCGCTGCGCTTCGCCGAGGTTCCGGTCGGCGAACATGCGAAAACCTATTGGCCTTATGTCCTCGCCCTGCTGGTCGGGCTGATGCTGATCATCTGCCTGCCGGAGCTGTCGCTGGCGATCCCGCGCAGCGCCGGTTTTGTGCGCTGATCCCGGGTTTACTCCGCCGCCCTGGCGAATTTGAACCGGGCCGGCGCCGTCTCACGCGGGAAATAAAGATGGACCGCGGTGCCGACGCCCTCGGCGCTCTCGACACGGGCGTAGCCGCCGAGCGAGCGCATGATCGGGTCGGCGATCGCGACCGCCGGCCGCGCCGAAGCGCCCGGCTCGAAGACCCGGCCGAGCGCTTCCTCGGATAGGCCGGGACCGTCGTCTCGCACCGTGACGCGGACGTATTCGCCGATCCGAGCGCCGGGGTAATCGCCGACGCTGCCTTCGTCGAAGATGATGTTCCGGGTGCCGAGGATGATCGCGCCATCGCCCTCGATGTGGTCGGCTGCGGCGGCGACGAGTTCGAAAATCAGCCGGCGCACCTCGGCCGGATCCGTGCGGCAGCGCCACAACCCGCTGCCGGGGGAGAGGCGCAACCCGATCCGGTCGGGCAGCCGCTCGCGCAAGCCTCGCTCGGACCGCGACAGGAGTTGGTTGAGGTCGACGACGTTAGGCTGGCTCGGCGTCACCGCTGCCAAATCCGCTTCCGCGGCTGCGAAGGCTGGTGGCGGCGTGGTGGCTCGCTCGGCCGGTGAGGCTGCTGGACCCGGGGACATGGCCGAAATCGCCGGCGCGGCGCGCCGGCTGCGTCGCATCAGCACGATCCCGACCGCCACTGACACGATCAGCGCCGCGCCGAGCAACAGCGCCGCGCGCTCGTCGTTGCGCCCGCGGGTGGTCGCCTCCGGGTCGTAGAGGAAATCGCCGGGGTCAGCGGTCCGCACCAGCGCGCCGGCGCCCGCCATGCTCGTCTCGATGCGGAGCCAGCGGTCGGGATTGGAATGGCCGAGCGCCACGTTCGGATAATTGGCCAGCGACCGCGCCAGATCGGCCTGGTAGCGGAAGAACCCGGCCGCGTCTCCGGCCGGCGGCGAGGCCTTGGTCTCGGCGACCATCCGGGCGATCACCTCGTCCTGATGTTGGAAGGCGTAATCCCAGCCCTTCAGGCTCGCATCGCGAAAACGCCGCACCAAGTCCGGGTTCGTCCGCTCGGTCCGCTGCAACGTGAACAGCGTGTCGCCATAAAACTCGACCCGGTAATCGCCGGGACTGAACGACTTCAGCGACAGATTGCGCTGCCGCGCCTGCCACGGCACATCCCAGGCCGAGCCCATCGCGGCGTCGACGGTGCGGTCGGCCAGCGCGGCGACGGCTTTTCCGGGCTCGATCGGTACCGCCTTGATCTTGGCCGGGTCGATGCCCTCGGCCTTGACCGCGCTCGCAAGCTCGATATCGAGGATGTCGGTCGCCGGCGTGCGTCCGATCTTCGCCTTGGTCAGGCTGGCCGGGAACGAGAGATCGCTATCGCCGCGGTAATAAAGCGCGGCGCCGCTTTGCTGGAATATGGGCGCCACCAGCACCAGCGGCTGGCCCTGCGCGGCCCGGACCACGAGGTGGGCGCTGCCGGTGCCGAATTGCGCGCGGCCTTCCGTTGCCTCCTTGACCGGATCGAGCTGCGGCTGTCCGCCGCCCGGGCGGATTTCGGCCTCGATTCCGGCCTGCTCGTAAAAGCCCTGCCACAGCGCCGCGTAATAGCCGGCGAACTCGAACTGCTCTGGGCCGTGCAGTTGCAGGACGACCTTGTCCGCCGCGCTGGCAGTCGCGCTCCAGGCAAACGCCGCGACAAACGCCGCGGCCATGACCCTCGACATTAAGCCCCCAGACCGGTGCCGCCACGCCTGGTGCCGGCACCGCCTGCATTCGACAAGCGGGACGCAGTCTAACCCATTGTCGCCGCCGCCAGAAAGCTCGCTCCTGGCCGATATCGTCGCGGACTTTATCGGCTTCTCGTCAAATTTCGCCGGCGAGGAAAGGTTCGACGATTGCGAGAAAGGCACCCGGCTGCTCGGCGTGCAGCCAATGCCCGGCATTTTCGATGCGCCGAATTTGCGCTTCGGGGAACCATCGGCGGATCGCCGGCTCCGATTCCGGCCGCAGATAATCCGAACGGCCGCCGGCAACAAACAATGCCGGACCGGGGTAGACTGCCCCGGCTTCGGGCGTCGGAAAACCGGCCAGCGCCGGCATCTCGCGTTCGATTGCCGCCAGATTTAACCGCCAGCGCGCGCGGCCATTTTCGAACAACAGATTCTGCAGCAGGAACCCGCGCTCGGCGGCGTCCGGCACGGCGGCCGCGAGCCGGGCATCGGCCTCCCCGCGGCGCGTGATCCCGGACAGGTCCAGGCCACGCATTGCCTGCACGAGACCCAGGTGGTGCGCGCGGTAACCGATCGGCGCGATATCGACAACGACCAGCCGCTCGATCATGTCCGGGTCGCGCAATGCCGCGGCCATGGCGACTTTGCCGCCCATGCTGTGGCCGAGCATCGAGGTGCGGCGGTAACCCCGCTCGTCCAGCATGGCCAGGACATCTTCGGCCATCTCCTGGTAACTCATGCCGTCGGTCCAATCCGACGCGCCGTGATTGCGCAGGTCGAAGGCGATCACGTGGTGGTGCGCGGCAAGCCGGCGGGCAATCGAATCCCAATTGCGCGCCGAGCCGAACAATCCGTGCAGGATCGCCAACACCGGCCCATTCCCGTATTCCGCCGCGGCCAATCGAATTGTCATGTTCGCGCCCTCGCCGCGACCGCTATGGTTCGGCCGCCTGACACAGGAACCAGCGATGTCGCCGCCGAATTCCGATCCTGCTGCCACGACCGAGATGCCCGCGACCGAAATAGACGAGCAACTGAGCCGCAGCGCGCTCGACTACCACCGCTTGCCGACCCCCGGGAAGATCTCGATTCTGCCGACCAAAGGCCTCAGCAACCAGCGCGACCTTGCTCTCGCTTATTCGCCGGGCGTCGCCGCCGCATGCGCCGCGATCGTGCGCGATCCGGCCGAGGCCGACGAGCTGACCTCCCGCGCCAATCTGGTCGCCGTGATCAGCAACGGCACCGCCGTGCTCGGGCTCGGCGCGATCGGCCCGCTCGCCGGCAAGCCGGTGATGGAGGGCAAGGCCTGCCTGTTCAAAAAATTCGCCGGCATCGACGTGTTCGACATCGAGATCGCCGAGACCGACCCGGACAAGCTCGTCGACATCGTCGCCAGCCTCGAACCGACCTTCGGCGGCATCAATCTCGAAGACATAAAGGCGCCGGAATGCTTCGAGATCGAGCGGCGGCTGCGCGAGCGCATGCGCATCCCGGTGTTCCACGACGACCAGCACGGCACCGCGATCATCGTCGCCGCGGCCGTTCTGAACGGGCTCAAGGTCGTCGGCAAGGCCATCGGCGAGGTGAAGCTTGTCTGCTGCGGCGCGGGGGCGGCGGCGCTGGCCTGTCTAGACCATCTCGTGGCGCTGGGGCTGCGACGCGAGCAGGTGTTCGTGTTCGACATTGCCGGCGTGGTTCACCAAGGCCGCACCGAGCTGATGGACCGACACAAGGCGCGCTATGCCCAGGAGACCGACGCCCGCAATCTCCGCGATCTCGTCGCCGACGCCGATGTGTTTCTCGGTCTGTCGGCGGGCGGCGTGCTGAAGCCGGATATGATCGGCTGCATGGCGCGGCGGCCGCTGATCCTGGCGCTCGCCAATCCCGAGCCCGAGATCCGCCCTGAGTTGGCGCGCGCCGCCCGCCCGGATTGCGTGATCGCCACCGGCCGTTCCGACTATCCCAACCAGGTCAATAACGTGTTGTGCTTTCCCTTCATCTTTCGCGGCGCCCTCGACGTCGGCGCGACCGCGATCAATGAGCCGATGAAATTGGCGGCGACGCGCGCGATCGCAGCACTCGCCGAAGCCGAGTCATCCGAGGTCGTGACGATGGCCTACGGCACGCGCGACCGCTTCGGGCCGGATTACCTGATCCCGCGCCCGTTCGATCCGCGCCTGATCACGACGGTCGCGCCGGCGGTCGCGAAGGCCGCGATGGCCAGCGGGATCGCCACGCGTCCGATCGCCGATCTCAAGCGGTACCGCGACCAGTTGGCGCGCTTCGTCTTCCACTCCGGCACGGTGATGCAGCCGGTCTTCGCCGCCGCGACCGAGCGGAGCTGCCGCATCGCCTATGCCGAAGGCGAGGACGAGCGGGTGCTGCGCGCGGCTCAGATCGTCATCGACGAGCGGCTTGGGCGGCCGGTTCTGATCGGCGATGCGGAGAAGATCGCAGAGCGTCGGCGGGAATTCGGGCTGCGTTTTGCGATCGGTGCCGATGTCGAAATCGTGGCCCCCGGCGACCGCCATCCGACACGGGTCGCCGCAAGGCTGGTACGCGACGGCCGTGCCGATGGGGTGCTGTGTGGGACGTCGGGCACCTACGCCGAGCATCTGCGCCAGATCGCCGCCGTGATCGGCCGACGCGACGGGGTCAATCGGTTTGCCGCGATGAACCTGCTGATGCTGCCGCGTCAGACCGTGTTCATTTGCGACACCTACGTCAATTACGACCCGAGCGCGGCGGCGCTTGCCGAAATGGCGCTGCTGGCGGCGGAGGAGGTACGCCGCTTCGGCCTGGTGCCGCGGGTTGCGCTGCTGTCGCATTCGAGCTTCGGCAACGCCGATAGTCGCTCGGCGCGCAAGATGCGCGATGCCCTGGTGCTGATCCGCGACGCGGCCCCCGATCTCGAAACCTCCGGCGAGATGCAGGGTGACGCCGCGCTGTCCAAACGGATCCTCGACCGCGTCTGTCCCGATCACGGACTCAGCGAAGAACCGAACCTGCTGATCATGCCGAACCTCGACGCCGCGAATATCGCATTCAATTGCCTGATGACGGTCGCCGGCGAGGGGGTGACGGTCGGCCCCATACTGCTGGGCGCCCGC
>DATARH010000160.1:0-2261 GCA_036264235.1 Allostellaceae bacterium | reverse complement strand
TGCCCTGGCACGCGAGATGCTGGAGGCGTTGCTGCGAGCGTTGCTCGCGGCCAGGGCAGCGACGGGCACAGCACCGCCGCTGCTGCTCAAGATCGCTCCCGATCTGACCCCGGAGGCGCGGGCCGACATCGCGGCGGTCGCGCTCGCCACCGGCATCGATGGAATGATCGTGTCCAACACGACGATCGCGCGCCCGAGAGGGCTGAAGAGCCCGCGAGCCGATGAGGCCGGCGGGCTCAGCGGCCGGCCGCTGTTCGCGCAATCGACGGCGGTGCTCGCCGACATGTACCGGCTGACTCAGGGGAAGCTGCCGCTGATCGGTGTCGGCGGGGTCGCCAGCGCCGCGGACGCCTACGCCAAACTCCGCGCCGGCGCTTCCTTGGTGCAGCTCTACACCGCGCTGGTGTTCGCCGGGCCGGCGCTCTTGCACAGCATCAAGACCGGGCTCACCGAATTGCTGCGGCGCGATGGGTTCGCCTCGGTCGCCGATGCGGTCGGAGCCGATGCGCCGGCCGTGGTAGAGTGCGCGCGATGATCCCTCGGCTGATCGACGGCATGCGCGCGCTGGCGCCGGATTACGACGGCGTGATCCTCGATTTGTGGGGTGTCGTCCATGACGGCACAGCGCCGTTTCCCGGCGTACTCGATTGCATGCGCCGGCTCGGCGACGCCGGCAAACGCATCGTGCTGTTGTCGAACGCGCCGCGCCGCAGCGACGATGTCGTCCGCCGCATCGAGCGGATCGGCGTGCCGCGGGCGCTCTATCACGCGGTGATGTCGTCCGGCGAGGAGTGCTGGCAATACCTGCACAAACGCGAGGACCCGTTCTACGCCGCGCTCGGCCGGCGCTGTCTGCATATTGGTTCCGATCGCGACCTCGAGATCCGCGACGGCCTCGATTTCGCCTTTGTCGAGGGCGTCGGCACCGCGGATTTCATCCTCAACACCGGCCCGGCCGGCTGGGACGACACGCTCGCCGATTACGCGCCGGTGCTGATCGCGGCGCAAGCGCGGCAGCTGCCGATGGTCTGCGCCAACCCCGATCTGGTCGTGATCCATGACGGCAAGCCGGCGCTGTGCGCCGGCGCGCTGGCCGAGGAATTCGAGCGGCTCGGCGGCAAGGTGCGCTGGCACGGCAAGCCCGACGCGTCGGTGTATCTCAGCTGTCTCGAACTGCTCGGCATCGTCGACGGCCGCCGCATCCTCGTCGTCGGTGACAGTTTGCGTACCGACATCGCCGGCGCCGCGCGGGCCGGGCTCGACAGCCTCTTGATCGCCGGCGGCGTGCACGCCGCGGAATTTTCCGACGGCGACGAGCTCGATTGCGGCCGCGTTGCCGCCGCGCTGACAGAGCACGGGCTACAGCCGATCGGGGTGATGCCGCGCTTCGTCTGGTGACGGATGCTGTGTCTGGTGACAGCTGACGTGTCAGTGCGCGGCGCGGTGCAGAATCGCGTCACGCAACCCGGTGTCGTAACCCTGACCGGCGGGGGTCAGGATCACCGCCTCTGGTAGTTTCGGCCGGATCAGCCCCTTGCGCTCGAGCGCGGCCCAGACCGCGGGGTTGCGCAAGCCCGTCGCGTCGCGGGCCGCGACGACCGCCTCGCCGATGTGGAAATGGTCGCCATGCGGGCCCGGCAGCTGCGTCAGCGCCACCCCATCGGGTTCGCCCTCGGGCGCCGGCTTGCCGGCGACACGGGCGAGCTCTTGCAGCAGGGTCAGCGTCTTCAGCTGCAGCGGGTTCAGGTTTAGGGGGTTGCGTTTCGGCGGCATCGGGTTTGATTAGCCCGGCCGCGCCGCCGATGCAAACGCTTGCCGGACTTCGCAAACCATCCCGCCAAGGGGGAACTGTCGATTCGCGCTGAGCGCCGGCTCCGCATCTGACCTGCGATAAGCGCATCCCCGAGGGCAACCGGCCACTAAAAATTTCGCGGCAGAGTGAAGGTGTTCACGCATCGGCCGGCGAACCTTGATGTAGCGTAAACGCGAGCAACAGCCTGAATATTGGATATGAGCAGCAATCAACTGGTCGAGGTGTTCGAAGGACTTACAGAGGAAGGCGGGCTCGTTTACCGCTGCCGCGGGCGATCGGCTCCCGATCTATCGAGCTTGGCCACCAAGTTGGGCGTGCCGTTCGACCGGCTCTGTCCACGCCCCGATCCCGAATTGCGACCGGCAGCAGCGATATGCCCGCACCCGAACCCGAAAGCAGCGCGGACGCGCCTTACGCAGACTGCTGCCGACGAGCCCGCAGATCGCCC
>DATARH010000287.1:0-17558 GCA_036264235.1 Allostellaceae bacterium | reverse complement strand
CCCGGTGACCGGGCGCAAATCGCTCTATTTAGCATCCCATGCCGGTACGATCGTCGGCTGGCCCGTGCCGGAAGCTCGCGCGCTGTTGCGCGACCTGATCGAACACGCGACCCAGCCGCAATTCGTCTACGTGCATAAGTGGCGGCAATACGATCTGGTGATGTGGGATAACCGGCAGACGATGCACCGGGTGCGGCGCTTCGACGAAAGCCTTATCCGCGACATGCGCCGCACCACCGTCGCGGGTAATGCGCCAACCGTCGAGCAGGTGCAGGCCGCGTAGAAAGCAATCCGGGTGAGGGGACAGGGAGCATACTTCCCGGTCGCCAACCGCGGCATGATCACCGCCTCGATCATGCTCGCCAACATCATGCAGGGCGTCGACAACACGATCGCCAATGTCGCGCTGCCGCACATCCAAGGCAGCCTGTCGGCCTCGCAAGACCAGATTGCCTGGGTGCTGACCTCCTACATCGTCGCCGCGGCGATCATGATGCCGCTGACCGGCTGGCTCGCCGGCCGTTTCGGGATCAAATATATCTTCCTCGCATCGGTGGCCGGTTTCACGATCGCCTCGGCGCTATGCGGCGCCGCGACCAGCCTCAGCGAGCTGGTGCTGTTCCGAACCCTGCAAGGCATCTGCGGCGCCGGTCTCATTCCGCTGTCGCAAGCGACGCTGCTGCAGATCAACCCGCCGGAGCGGCACGGCCATGCGATGGCGGTGTTCGGCACCGGCACGATCATGGGCCCGATCATGGGCCCGATGCTCGGCGGCTGGCTGACCCAGGATTACAGCTGGCGCTGGATCTTCTACGTCAACCTGCCGATCGGCGTGCTGTGCACGCTCGGCATCATCGTTTTCATCCGCGAGAGCCGCCACATTCACCGCGAGGCGTTCGATTTTCTCGGCTTCGCCACCTTGAGCCTAGGGGTCGGCGCGCTGCAATTGATGCTCGACCGCGGCGAACTGAAGGATTGGTTCACCTCGCGCGAGATCTGGGTCGAGGCGATCGTCTGCGGCCTGGCGTTCTATATGTTCGCCGTGCACACAGCAACGACCGGCGAACGTTCGTTCCTGAACCGCAGTCTGTTGACCAGCAGCAATTTCGTAGCCGGCACGATCCTGATGTTCTGCGTCGGCGCGATCATGAGCGGCACCTTGGCGCTGCTGCCGACGATGCTGCAGAATTTGATGAACTATCCGGCCCTGACGACCGGGCTCGTCACCGCGCCACGCGGTATCGGCACGATGGTCTCGATGTTCCTCGTCGGACGGCTGATCGGCCGGGTCGACAACCGGCTGATCATTCTGTTCGGGTTTTCGCTGACCGCGGTGTCGATGTGGCAGATGAGCCACTTCTCGCTCTATATGGGGGAGGGGCCGATCATCATGTCCGGCGTGATCCAGGGTTTCGGGCTCGGCTGCACCTTTGTGCCGCTGAACCTGGTCGCGCTGTCGACTCTGCCGCGCCACATCCTGACCCAGGGCACCGCGATCCGCAGCCTGATGCGCAATCTTGGCGGCAGCATCGGCATCAGCTCGCTGGTCGCGACGTTGGCCGAGCACACGCAGCTGGTGCATTCGCGGCTAGTCGAGCATCTGCGCCCCGACAACCCGCTGGCGCAGGCGCCGTATCTGCCGGCGCCCTACAGCCTGACGGAGCCGAGCGGCGTTATCGCCCTCAATCACGAGGTGACGCGGCAGGCGGCGATGGTTGCTTATATCCACAATTTCCAGTGGCTGATGATCGTGGCGCTCTGCGCGCTGCCGCTGCTGCTGTTCCTGCGCGAGCGACCGCCAGCCGCTGTCACGCCCGCCGCTGCTGCCGCGGCCGCCGACGATTAGGATTTTGCGCGACGAGAGCGGATGGCAAGCTGCGCAGCAGCAATTCCTGCACGACCGTCGATTTGCCGCTGCCGGACACCCCCATCAGCACCAACACCGTCGGCGCGATGCGCTTGCCGAGTTCCGCGCTTGCACCTCCAGCAGTCATGTCCTCGCTGCCGCAGTCGTCGCGTTCATTTCGGCGGCCAACCGGCGATAGCGCGCCTGGCTGTTGCCAAGGTGACGCTGCATCGCCTCGCGCGCGGCGCCAGGGTTGCCTGTCGCGATTGCGTCATGAATCGCGACATGCTCGCGCTGAGAGGTTTCGAGGTAGGCGCGCTGGCCTTCCGGACGGTGCGCTGCGACCCGGATGCTCTGGCGCGGAATGATGAAGCGGCCGAGATATTCGAGGAAGTGCAGGAATTGCGGGTTGCCGGTCGCTGCCGCGATCGCGCGGTGAAACGCGAAATCCTCATCGATCGCGCTCTCGCCGCGGCGCAGTGCGGTGTCGATCGCGGCGAGCGCCTTGCCGACCCGGCGGCGCGCCGCCGCGGTGGCGCGTTCGGCGGCGAGCGCCGCCGCCTCGACCTCGACGCCAGCGCGCAATTCCATCACTTCGAGCACCTCAGCGATCGACGGCAGCCCGTCGAAGGCAAGCCGGAACGGCCGGCTCTCGATGTCGGGGGCAACGAACGCACCCGCTCCCTGACGAGTGATGACGAGACCCTGAGCGCGCAACGCCGCAACCGCCTCGCGCACGACGGTGCGGCTGACGCCCATTGCCGTGACCATTTCCTGCTCGGTCGGCAGTTTGGCGCCGGGCGGCAGCTTTGCGCCGGCGATCTCGCCGGCTATGCGCTCGGCGATCTCCCGCGTCAGGCCGCGATGTGGGGTGACCGGCCGCAGCACCGGACTGGGCTCGCTCGACCTGGGCACAGGTTGTTTCCGGCTCGACATTTGTCAGGTTATCATATAAATCTCTGTTATCACGCAGCAGCGGTGCGGTCAATCAAAGCGCACTGGCAGCAGGGGGAAGAGAAGCGATGCGCAGACGTGATTTCTTGGCGACGGCCGCCGCGACGGCGGTCGGCGGCTCCGTGGGCCGACGTGCCGCTGCGCAGGACAAGATGGTTCTCAAGGCGGCCGATGTGCATCCGCCCGGTTACCCGACCGTCGTCGCGGTCGAGAACCTCGGCAAGAAGCTCGACGAGGCCACCAAAGGCCGGCTGACCGTGCAGATGTTCGGCTCGATGCAGCTCGGCGGCGAAAAAGAGATGATCGAGCAGGCGCAGGTCGGCGCCTTGCAGATGCCGCGCGTCAGCGTTGGCACGCTGGGGCCGGTGGTTGACGATTTGAATGTACTGAACCTGCCGTTTCTGTTTCGCGACACCACGCATATGAACAAGGTCGTCGACGGGCCGATCGGCCAGGAATTGCTCGATAAGGTGACCAACAACCCAGCCGCCAAGCTGGTCGGGCTGTGCTGGATGGATGCCGGCGCGCGCAGCTTTTACGACACCAAACACCCGATCAAGAAGATCGAGGATCTGAAGGGGCTGAAGGTGCGGGTGATCGGCAACCCGATGTTCGTCGACATGGGGAACGCGCTCGGTGCGAACGCGGTGGCGATGGGCTACGACCAGGTGTTCAGCGCGCTCCAGACCGGCGTCATCGACGGGGCAGAGAACAACCCGCCGAGCTTCGTCTTCGACAACCATTACCAGGTCGCGAAGTATTACTCGCTGACGCAGCATTTGATCGTACCCGAGATGCTGGTGTTCTCGCGCGTCAGCTGGGACAAGCTAAGCCCGGACGATCAGACGCTGATTAAAAAAGCCGCACGCGACGCGCAGTTCGATGCCCGCGATTTGTGGAACAAGACCGAGGCCGAGGCGATGAGCAAGATGAAATCGGCCGGCATCGAGATCGACGCGATCGAGGACAAGAAGCCCTTCCGTGATGCGGTCAAGCCGGTCTGGGACAAATACGGAGCCAAATTCGCCGATATCATCAAGCGCATCGATGCGGTGAGCTGAGCGCGCTTCTCGATGCACCAGCTTACCGATCCCTCGCCGATTGCGGACGAGGATAAGACATATGCCGCCCACCCACTGCGGCGCGCGATGGATGCGCTGTATGTGATCTGCGCGGTCATTGCCGGATCGGCGCTGGTGGTGATTTCGCTGATCGTGCCATGGGGCGTGTACACCCGGTACGTCCTCGACAGCGCGTCGTCGTGGCCCGAGCCCATGGCGATCCTGCTCAGCATCGTGCTGACGTTCTTTGGGGCCGCAATGTGCTACCGCTCGGGGGTGCACATGCGGGTGACCGCGCTGCGCGACATCATGCCGGTCTGGGGACAGCGCCTCTTCGATCTTGCCGCCGAGGGGCTACTCGCGCTGGTCAGCCTCTTCATGGTGATCTGGGGAGCGCGGCTCTGCGCCGCGACCTGGCAGCAAGCGATCGCCGAATTCCCGACGCTCTCGGTCGGGGTGACCTACCTGCCGATCCCGATCGGCGGCGTGGTGACACTACTGTTCGTCGTCGAGCGCATGCTAATCGGGCCGCCGCCGCAGATCGATTGGCGCGTCGCGGCGCCGGATTGATTCCCGAGATTTGACCGTATGGATGTGCTGATCGTCATTGGCGGCTTGTTCCTCGGCATCGCCCTCGGCGTGCCAATCGCCTACGCGCTTGCGCTTGCCGCGCTTGCCGGCGCGCTGTGGATCGGCATCCCGATCGAAGCGGTGATGCTGCAAATCTCCAGCGGCGTCAGCAAATTCGCCATGCTGACGATCCCGTTTTTCGTGCTCGCCGGCGCGATCATGGCCGAGGGTGGCATGGCGCGGCGGCTCGTCGCCTTCGCCAATGTCCTGATCGGCGTCGTCCGGGTGCGCGGCGGGCTCGCGCTGGTCAACATCATGGCGACGACGTTTATGAGCGGGATTTCTGGATCGTCGGTCGCCGACGCCTCGGCGATCGGCTCGGTGATGATCCCGCAGATGGAGAAGTCCGGTTATCCGCGCGTCTTCTCGACCAATGTGACGATCTCGGCCTCGGTGCAGGGGTTGCTGGTGCCGCCGAGCCATAATGCGGTGATCTATTCCCTGGCGACCGGCGGCACGATCTCGATCGCGAGCCTGTTCATGGCCGGGATCGGGCCAGGGCTGCTGCTCGGTTTTTCCTTGATGATGCTGTGCCTGGTGCTGGCCTATCGGCGGGACCACCCAAAAGGCGAGGCGGTGCCGCTCGGCGACGCGTTTCGGATCACGATCGATGCGCTCTGGGGGCTGATCACGCTGGTGATCATCCTCGGCGGGATCATGGGCGGCATCTTCACGGCGATCGAGGCAGGCGCCGTCGCCTGCGTCTATGCCTTTGTCGTCACGATGTTCGTCTATCGCGACTATCGCTGGCGCGACCTCCCGCTGCTGGTCTACCGCACGTTGCGCACCGTCGCGATGGTGATGATGCTGATCGCCTGCGCCGCGAGCGTCGGCTACATGATGGCACTGATGCAGATGCCGGCGAAGATCACCGCCTTCTTTCTGACGATTTCCAGCGACAAATACGTGATCCTGCTGCTGATCAACGTAATGCTGCTGGTGCTCGGATGCTTGATCGATATGGCGCCCTCGATCCTGATCACGACGCCCATCCTGTTGCCTGTGGTGACGAAATTCGGCGTCGATCCCGTGCATTTCGGGATGATCATGCTGATGAATTTGGGGATCGGTCTTTGCCATCCGCCGGTCGGCGCGACGCTGTTTGTCGGCTGTGCCGTCGGCCGGGTACGTATGGAAGACGTGATGCGCGAGATTTGGCCGTTTTACGGCGTGCTGTTCCTGGTGCTGATGCTCGTCACCTACGTCCCGGCGATCTCACTCTGGCTGCCGCGCGCGCTATCTTTGTGATTCTCCACAAGAATCTTGCAGAAACCACCTGGTTTGTGGCAGAAGGCGGCGGGGGATTCAAGTCAGCGGGGGCTCTTCGATGATGCCGTTCCGCCTGAGCCGTCGCCAGCTGATCGCGGCGGCTCCGTTGCTGGCATTGCCGCTGGGGGACGGCAAGGCAGCGGCGGCGACAGGCGATTTCAGCGCCTTTCTTGCGGGCGTAAAGCGCGACGCGCTGAGCCAGGGGATTCGGCCGGCGACGGTCGATGCCGCTTTGCGCTACGCGCAGTTCGATTCGCATGTGATCGAGCTCGACCAGAAGCAGCCGGAGCACCGGCTCAGCTTCGCCGAATTCATCAACAAGGTGGTGAACCAGCAGCGCATCGATTCGGCGCGCGAGAAGCTTGCCGAGAATTGGCAGATGCTGCAGCGGGTGCGTCAGCGATTCAACGTGCAGCCCGGGTTCATCGTCGCGCTGTGGGGCATCGAAAGCGATTTCGGCAAGACCACCGGCAGCTATCCGGTGATATCGGCACTGGCGACGCTGGCCTATGACGGACGCCGGGCGAGCTTCTTCCGGCCGGAGTTGATCGCCGCGATGCGCATCCTCGACCAGGGCCACATCCGTCCGGAGATGATGACCGGCTCCTGGGCAGGCGCGATGGGGCAGTGTCAGTTCATGCCGTCGACCTTCCTCAGCTATGCGGTGGATTTCGACGGCGACGGTCGGCGCGACATCTGGAACGACCGCGCCGATGTGTTCGGTTCGATCGCCAATTATTTGGCGCGGCTCGGCTGGCGCGGCGACGAGACCTGGGGTCAGCAGGTGCGGATTCCCGGAAATCTCGACACCAGTATTGCCGGGTTGGAAACCAGGCGGTCGCTGACGGAATGGAGCCGCCTCGGCGTTCGCGCCGCCAATGGCGGGCCGCTCGGCGGTCGCGGCGGCGATGCCTCGCTGCTCGTTCCGGACGGACCATCGGGCCCGGCGATTCTGGTCACCGACAATTTCCGCGCGATCATGAAGTGGAACAAGTCGGTGCCGTTCGCCGCGTCGGTCGGCATGATCGCGGACAATATCGGCCGAGGCTGAGCCGCCAGAATCGAACAATGAGCGCGGGGGGCAGCGCGGCAGGGGGGAACCGCAGCAGGCTATGGCAGCTCGCCGGATTGGCGGCGATCGGGTTGTTGCTGGCTGCGTGCGCATCGACCGAACCGCGCGTTGCCGGCGGCCGCTACCGTCCCGGGCATCCGACCTACAAGGTTGGTGCGCCGTACCAGATCAACGGCGTCTGGTATTACCCAAAGGTCGATTACAGCTACGACGAAACCGGCGTCGCCTCATGGTACGGCGAGGCCTTCGACAAAAAGTTGACGGCGAATGGTGAGATCTTCGATCTCAACGAGTTGACGGCGGCGCATCGCACGCTGCCGCTGCCGAGCATTGTCGAGGTGACCAACCAGCAAAACGGCCGGCGGCTGCAGCTGCGGGTCAACGACCGCGGCCCCTATGCCCAGAACCGGATCATCGATGTATCACGCCGCGCGGCGCAGCTGCTCGGCTTCGAACGTACCGGCACGGCGAATGTCGATGTCCGCATCCTCAAGGACGAAAGCATCCGGGTCGCCGAAGCGGCCAAGCGCGGCAGCACTGGCGATGTCGTGCTCGCGGCGGCCGCGGTTCCCGCCGGTACCGCGGTGCCGGCACCGCCCCGGCCCGCACCGGCACCGGCGCGAAGCATCGCGGTCGCCGAGCTGCCGCCACCCTCACCAGTTCCGATCCGGGAGCCGCCGCCGGAACCGGCTCGCGTCGTGACGGAAGAACACTCCGCGCCAGCGGTCGAACCGTCACATCGGCCATGGCTGATCGCCACGGCGCAGGCCGAAACGCTGCCGCCGCGAGCCGCGCAACCGGCCCCCTCGCCACCAGCCGAACCGGACAGGGTGATTACGCCTTCGGGATCATCGCGGATTTTTATACAAGCCGGAGCGTTTGCCGTGCCGGAGAATGCACAGCGCGCCCGTTCCCGCTTCTCGGCTTTGGCCAATGTCGAGGTCACCAACATTGCAGCCCACGGAAGTCCCCTCTATCGGGTGCGGCTCGGTCCTGTCGCCACCGCGGAGGAAGCCGACCGCCTGCTCTCCCGCCTCGTCAGCAGCGGGTTCCCGGACGCGCGCATCGTGAAGGAATAGCGAATGGGCAAGGCACGGATGCGGGACTACGGAATCGGTCGGCTTGCCGCCGTCACGGCGACCGCGGCGGTCATCGCCGGCTTGTCGGTGGCGGTACCCGACGCGGCGGCGCGGGAGCAGAAAGCGAAGGCGGGAACCGCGCAACCGCCGGCGGCCGCGGCGTCGGCGGCACCGCCGATCCCACAGGCGCCTTCGGCCACGGCCGGGCCCGGTATCGACACTCTGGCGCCGCATGTCTTCCTCTACGAGGCGGACACCAACACCGTGCTGTTCGAGAAGAATGCCGACGAGCACATGCCGACGGCCTCGATGAGCAAGATGATGACGGCCTATATGGTCTTCGAATACCTGAAGGAGGGCCGGGCCAAGCTCGACGATGAACTGCCGGTCAGCGAGCATGCCTGGCGCACCCAGGGCTCGAAGATGTTCGTGCCGATCGGTTCGAAGATCTCGATCGAGAATTTGATCCGCGGCATGGTCATCGAATCGGGCAATGACGCCTGCATCGTATTGGCGGAAGGACTCGCCGGCAGCGAAGGCGCCTTTGTCGATCAGATGAATGAAAAGGCGAAGCAGATCGGCCTCAAAGACAGCCACTTCGTCAATGTCGACGGCATGCCCGATCCCGAGCATTATTCGACGGCGCGGGACCTTGCCACGCTCGCGATGCGGACGATCCAGGATTTTCCAGAGTACTACAAGTATTACAGCGAGAAGAATTTCAACTTCAACAACATCAACCAGGGCAACCGTAATCCGCTGTTGTACAAGGATTTGGGCGCGGACGGGCTCAAGACCGGGCACACCGAGGAGGCGGGGTACAGCCTGACCGCGTCGGTGCTGCGCGACAAGCGCCGCATCATCCTCGTCCTCGGCGGCGACCCGACGATGAAGGCGCGCGCGTCGGAAAGCGAACGGCTGATCGAATGGGCGTTTCGCGAATTCCAGAATTACAAGCTGTTCACCGCCGGCGACAAGGTCGACGACGCCGATGTCTGGCTTGGCGCCGAGCCCAAGGTGGCGCTGACCGTCGACAAGGACCTTGTCGTGACGCTGCCGCGCCGGGCGCGCAAGGACATGAAGGTTGCGGTCTCGTATGACAAGCCGATCCCGGCGCCGGTCAAGAAAGGCCAGCCGGTCGGCGAAGTCGTCGTCACCGCACCCGATACACCGCCGGCCAAGGCCAAGCTCTTCGCTGCCGCCGATGACGGCAAGATGGGCGTGGTCGGACGGATGGCAACGGTCGCCGGCTACTGGATCTGGGGCGACAGGCGCTGACCGCGGCGCGCGCCCAGGCCGACGCGAGCAGGAGGGCGCGCGGCCGCTTCATCACCGTCGAAGGCGCGGAGGGGGCCGGCAAATCGACCCAGGTCGAACGCCTGGTCGCGGCGCTCGGGGCCGCAGGCATTGTCGCCAAACAGACGCGCGAACCCGGCGGCTCACCGGGCGCCGAAGCCATCCGACGGCTGCTAATCGAGGGCGAGACCGAGCGCTGGGACGCGCTCGGCGAGGCGCTGCTGCTGTATGCGGCGCGGCGGGACCACGTCATCCGCACGATCGAGCCGGCATTGGCGCAGGGGAATTGGATCGTCTGCGACCGCTTTTCCGATTCGACCTTGGCGTATCAGGGCTATGCGCGGGGCCTGCCGCTCGAGGATTTGCGGCGGCTGCACCGCCTCGCGCTTGGCGATTTCGGCCCCGATCTGACGCTGATCCTCGACCTTCCGGTCGAGGAGGGACTGCGACGGGCGGCGCCGCGTCCCGGCGCCGCCGACCGGTTCGAGCGGCTCGACCGTGGCTTCCATGAAAAGCTGCATTACGGATTTCGCCAGATCGCCGCCGCCGAACCCGGCCGCTGCGTGCTGATCGAGGCAGCCGGCGATGTCGAGGCGGTGCATCGCGCGATTGTCGCGGCGGTGGCGGATCGTCTCGGCGTATCCTTTCACGAATGAAGTCGAGCGACGACACCGCGTCCGCACCGGAACCGCGCGCCAATCCTGAACTGATCGGCCACGAGGCGGCCGAAGCGGGCCTGCGCCGCTTGGCCGAAAGCGGGCGGATGCCGCATGCGATCCTCATCAGCGGACCGCGCGGGATCGGCAAGGCGACGCTGGCGTTTCGTCTCGCCCGGTTTGTGCTGGCGCCGCCGGGCGAGCGAGAAGGCGGGGAGGGGCTGGCGATCGCGCCGGACAGCGGCGTCTTCCGCCGCATCGCTTCTGGCGGGCACGCCGATCTGCTGACGGTTGAGCGCGCCTACGATCCGCGCCGCAAACGGCTGCGCAGCGATATCGTCGTCGAAGACGCGCGCGAGATCGGGACCTTTCTGCACCTGACCCCGGCGGAAGGCGGCTGGCGGGTCGTCATCGTCGATGGCGCCGACGAGATGAACCGCAGCGCCGCCAATTCGCTGTTGAAGATCCTCGAAGAGCCGCCGCGCCTGGCCTTACTCCTGCTGGTCGCGCACAGCGTCGGGCGGCTGCTGCCGACGATCCGCTCGCGCTGCCGACGCTTACCCTTGTCGCCGCTGCCGGTCGGCACCGTGCGCCGGCTTCTCGGCCGCTATCGTCCCGATCTTGCCGCCGCCGATGCCGAGGCCATCGCCACGCTGGCTGGCGGCAGCATCGGTGCCGCGCTCGATCTTGCCGATGCCGGCGGCCTCGATCTCTACCGCTCGCTGCTCGATTTGCTGACGCGGCCGCGTGTGCCGGAGTTGCATGCCTTTGCCGATCGCCTCGCGCGCCCCGACGCAGAGGATTCATACCGCCTTGTCGAAGAGTTAATCGGCCAGGTTCTGGCGCGGCTGGCCCGGCAGGCGGCAGGGCATGCGAGCACGGAAGCTATCGGGATCGCGGGACTCGAACCTCTGGTGGCGCGGGCGCCGGCACGCGTCTGGGCCGGGCTGCGCGACGAGATCGGCGAAAGCTTCAACCGTGCCGACGGGCACAATCTCGACCGCAAACAGGCGCTGCTCGGCGCGTTCTTTGCGATCGAGCGCGCCGCGGGCTAGAGATTGCCGCAGGCGCCGGCGCTGCTGGATCGGAGGCCGATCCGGCCCCATATTTGCCGGCTGGAGGGCCCGATGACCGCCGACCGGCCGTACTTCATCACGACGCCGATCTATTACGTCAACGACCAGCCGCATCTCGGCCACGCCTATACGACTGTGGCCTGCGATGTGCTGGCGCGGTTCATGCGGCTCGACGGCAGGCGCGTCTATTTCCTGACCGGCAGCGACGAGCACGGCCAGAAAGTCGAGCAGTCGGCGCGCGCCGCCGGCATCCCACCGCAGGAATTCTGCGACCGGATCTCGCCCGCCTGGCAGGAGATGACGCGCCTCCTCAACATCAGCAACGACGATTTCATCCGCACCACCGAGAAGCGCCATATCCGCGGCGTGCAGGTGCTGTGGCAGGAGTTGGAGCGGCGCGGCGAGATCTATCTCGGGCAGTTCGCCGGCTGGTACTGCGTGCGCGACGAGGCCTTCTACGACGAGACCGAGCTAATCCCCGGCCCGAACGGGACCAGGCTTGCACCGACCGGCGCCGAAGTCGAATGGTTGGAGGAAGAAAATTATTTCTTCCGGCTGTCGGCCTGGCAGGAGCGCCTCCTCGCTTGGTACGACGCGCATCCCGGCTCGATCGCGCCGCGCTCGCGGCGCAACGAGGTCATCAGCTTCGTCAAAAGCGGCCTCCGGGACCTCTCGATCTCGCGCACCAGCTTCAGCTGGGGCATTCCGGTGCCTGGCAACCCGAAGCACGTGATCTATGTGTGGCTCGACGCATTGATCAACTACATCACCGCGATCGGCTACCCCGATGTGACCAACCCGAATTACACCGCCCTGTGGCCGGCCGCACTGCACATGGTCGGCAAGGACATCCTGCGCTTTCACACGGTCTATTGGCACGCCTTCCTGTTGGCCGCCGGGCTCGAACCGCCGCGCCGCGTCTTTGCGCATGGCTGGTGGACCGTCGAAGGCCAGAAGATGTCGAAGTCGCTCGGCAACTTCATCGCGCCGAAGGAGCTGGTCGACCGCTACGGTCTCGATCCCTTGCGGTATTTCCTGCTGCGCGAATTGCCGTTCGGCAGCGATGGAGATTTCTCGCACCGGGCGATGGTGGCGCGTCTCAATGGCGATCTCGCCAACGATTACGGCAATCTGGCGCAGCGCGTGCTGTCGATGATCAACCGCAATTGCGGCGCCGTCGTGCCGCAACCCAGCGCACTGACCGAAGCGGACGACAAGCTGCTCGGCGATGCGCGCAGGCTGCTGCAGCAGGTGAGGGTGCTGATATCGGAGCAGTCGTTTCACCTCGCGCTCGAAGCGATCTGGCGAATCGTCGGCGACGCCAACCGCTATGTCGACGAGCAGGCGCCATGGGCACTGCGCCGCACCGACCCGACGCGGATGGGGACGGTGCTGTATGTGTTGGCCGAGACGCTGCGCTACCTCGCCATCCTGACGCAGCCCTTTGTACCGGAGGCGTCAGGCAAATTGCTCGACCAGCTGGCGGTGCCTGACGATGCGCGGGCGTTTGCCGATCTGGCGACGGCGTTGCCGCCGGGCCGACCATTACCGGCGCCGCAGGGCATCTTCCCGCGCTTTGTCGAGACCGAAGCGGCGGCGGACGGCTAGGCGTACGATACGGCATGCTCGTCGATAGCCACTGTCACCTCGATTTCCCGGACTTCGCCGAGGAGCGCGAGGCGATCGTCGCGCGGGCGCGCGCCGCCGGGGTCGGAACCATGCTGACAATCTCGACCCGACTCGACCAGTTTCCCGGGGTGCGCGCCATCGCCGAGGCGCATGACGACATCTGGTGCTCGGTGGGGGCGCATCCGCATGAAGCCGCCGACCACGCGGAAATCGTCGCCGAGCGGCTAAACGAGCTGGCGGCGCATCCGCGGGTGATCGGGATCGGCGAAACCGGCCTCGATTTCCACTACGAACACAGCCCGCGCGATGTGCAGGAACGGGTGTTCCGCGCCCACATCGCAGCGGCGCGTGACACCGGATTGCCGCTGATCGTGCATGCCCGCGAGGCCGACAACGAAATCGCCGCGATCCTCGAAGGGGAGCGTCCGCCGGCCGGCGTGCTGCACTGCTTCAGCAGCGGCCGTGGATTGGCGGAGCGCGCGTTGGCGCTAGGCTTCTATATCTCGATCTCCGGCATCGTCACCTTCCGCAACGCCGACGAGCTGCGCGCGATCGTGCGCGATGTGCCGCTCGAACGGCTGCTGATCGAGACCGATGCGCCCTATCTGGCACCGGTGCCGCATCGCGGCCGGCGCAACGAGCCGGCCTTCGTCGCGGCGACGGCGGCGGCGGTCGCGGAGATTAAGGGGACCGACACCGATACGCTGGCGGCGATAACGACCGACAATTTTTTCAAGCTGTTCACCAAGGCGAGCCGACCCGCTGCATGAAGATCCCCGCCGCATGAAGATCACCGTGCTCGGCTGCGGCGTCTCGACTGGGGTTCCGGCGATCGGCCCCGATTGGGGCCGCTGCGACCCGGCCGACCCCCGCAACCGGCGGCTTCGCAGCTCGATCCTTGTCGAATGCCGCGGCAGCGCCGTCCTGATCGACACCTCGCCCGATCTGCGTGAGCAGCTGATCGACGGCGCGGTTTCGCGCATCGACGCGGTGATCTACACCCATCCGCATGCCGACCATCTTCACGGCATCGATGACCTTCGCACGATCAACCGGTTGATGGGACAGGCAATCCCGATCCATGCCGACCCGCGCACCCTGGCGGAAATCCGCACCCGTTTCGGCTATGTCCTGAAGCCGGTCGGTGAGGGCGAGTTCTATTATCGGCCGGTGCTGGAGCCGCATGCGATTTCGGGGCCGTTCCGCGCCGCCGGGGTGCCGGTCGTGCCGTTCGTACAGAGTCATGGGTTCAGCACGACCCTCGGCTTTCGCATCGGCGACTTCGCCTATTCGACCGATGTCGTCGAACTCGACGAGGCGGCGTTTGCCGCGCTTGCCGGGGTCGAGGTCTGGATCGTCGATTGCCTGCGCCGCGAGGCGCACCCGACGCACAGCCATCTGGCGAAGACGCTGGGGTGGATCAAACGGGTTCAGCCGCGGCGGGCGCTGCTGACGCATATGGATCAGAGCCTCGACTACGCCGAGCTCGTGGCCGAACTGCCGCCCGGGGTCGAGCCGGGCCAGGACCGGCTCGTCATCGAAATGGCCGACCCATGATCCGTCTCGCCGGTCCGGACGATCGCCATACGGTCGAAGAGATCGTGACCGCCGCCTATGTTCATTACGTCGAGCGCATCGGCAAGCCGCCGGCTCCGATGCTCGACAATTACGGTGCGCTGATCGACGCCGATCGGGTCCACGTCCTGGAGGAGGACGACAGGACCATCGCCGCGCTGCTCGTACTGCAGCCGCAACCCGATCATCTGCTGCTCGACAACATCGCGGTGCGCCCGAACCGTCAGGGCCGCGGGCTCGGCCGCCAACTGATCGCCTTCGCCGAAGACGAGGCGCGGCGGCTCGGCCACGGCGAATTGCGGCTCTACACCCACGTAAAGATGGTCGAGAACATCGCGCTCTACACGCGGCTCGGCTTTGCCGAGACAGGCCGCGCGCAGGAAGCCGGCTATGACCGGGTATTCATGACGAAGCGCCTCGATCCGGCGGGGTAGAGCCGCGGCGACCTCGGCCGCCCCAATTCCATCGCGGGCGCTCGCCGGTCTTCCAGCAGATCCAGATCGTCGGGATCAGCACCAGCGTGTTCCACACGATCACCGCGACAAGGACGACCGAGGGCGACAGTCGCGGCATTAGATCGTCGACCGAGCGGATTTCGCCCGACGGACCGCCGAGAATGGCAATTAGATAATTTCCGGCGAGCAGCGCCACGCCGGCGACAATCGTGACGATCCAACCTTCGGGCGAAGCCGGCGTCCAGCCCCAGCCGTAGCGCCGGGCCTTGAACCATAGCGGCCGCTCATCAGTCTGGGCCATTATTTTCCATAATATATATTATGCGACAACTGGTTTCCTCAACGATAGGCGAGACACCAGTTCTTGCCGCGCACCCAGCACTCCTCCTCCCGTACATCGAGATGGCGGTAAAGGCGCGTGACGCGCTCGGCGCCACCCTTTGCAAAGGCTGCGGCGAGCGCCGCCTCGCTGTCGGCGTCGCGCGCCCCGGTGCATGGAAAAATCCCGACGCCGGAAATTCGCCGCGCGGAAAATTCGTCGCCGCGGCGCTCGATCCGAAACACGCAGCCATGCTGCAGATCGACATTGGGAAAACCGGAGGCCGTCATCGGCAGGATCAGCCGCCCGCCCTCGCTGAGCCGGTCGAGCCAAATCGCGGCCGGCAGTGTCGCGCCGGCGTTGACGAAGATCACGTCTGCCGGATCGAACTCGATCTGGGTACCGTCGCCGGCAAGAGCGCGGACATTCTTGGTGCCGGCGAAATTGCGGGCCAGTCGCCGCGCCAGCGTCGCCTCGTATTCGATCGCGGTCACACGGCCGCGACGGCCGACAAGCTGCGCCAGGATCGCGCTGTAGTAGCCGACCCCGGCGCCGATATGCACCGCATGCTCGCCGGCTCGGGGTGCCGCCGCCGCCATCAGTGCCGCCAGGAAGGACGGCTGGCCGTTGTTCAGGTTATGTTCCGGGATGATCCCCACCAGAACATCGTCGTAAAGGTACGCCAGATGCCGGCTGGGGCTCGGCAGATAGCCATGCCCCCAACGCAGGATCGGCCAGGGTCCGCGACCGAGATAGGCTTCGCGATGCACCGTCGCGAAAGCCTTTTCGACCGCCGGTCGGCTGTGCCGGCCGCGGCCAGCACTTGCTTGGCATAGACGCGGCGGATCAGCTCGGTTTCGGCCTCGCGATCCATCCCTTCCTGCCAGTCGCGAACCGGTGTATCCAGCGACGATAGCACGGCCGGGAGGCACCGGCCTTCGGGGATCGCGATGAACCTGCCGCGCGGGCTTCGGCTCAGCTTCGAGGACAATCCGTCCTGGGCCGATCGCGAGATCGTCGATGAGGGGCTCGGCGCCTACAACGCGCCGTTCCTGCCGGATTCGCGTTACTCGTATTTCGGCATCTTCGTCCGCGACGACGGCGACAAGATCCGCGCCGGGCTGGTCGGCAATTGCTATGCCGGCTGGCTGTTCGTCAATCTGCTGTGGATCGAGAGCGAACTGCGCCGTGGCCGGATCGGCAGTGGTCTGATGGCCGAGGCCGAGCGCCACGGGATCGAGTTCGGCTGCCACTCGGCCTGGGTCGACACCTTCTCGTTCCAGGGGCCGAACTTCTACCCGCGGCTCGGGTATCGCGAATTCGCCCGCCTCGACTACCCGCCCGGCCACGAACGCATCTTCTTCAAGAAGCAGCTGAAGCCGGAGTGACCGGATGCCGATGCGTCTCGAAGGTTCGTGCCGCTGCGGCGCCGTCAGCTTCACGCTCCAGAGTCACACCCCCTACCCCTACCAGCGCTGCTATTGCTCGATCTGCCGCAAGAGCGCCGGCGGCGGCGGTTATGCGATCAACATCATGGGTGACGCTCAGACAATGAAGGTGCGCGGCCACCGCTCGGTCCGAATGTGGCACGCGCCAATCGACGGCGAGCCCGGCTCGGCCGAGCGGCATTTCTGCGCGAAATGCGGCTCGCCGCTGTGGGTCAGCGACGAGAATTGGCCGGAGCTGGTGCATCCGTTCGCTTCGGCGATCGACACTCCGCTGCCGAAACCGCCGATGAGTGTGCACATCCTGCTGCGCGACAAGGCCGATTGGGTCGAACCGCAGATCGGCCCCGGCGACGAAGTGCACCAGGGCTATTCCGGCGGCTCGATCGAGCGATGGCATAAGCGCCGCAAGCTGTGGATCGACTGATGAACGGATCGCCGAAGGAAGCACCGATCGGTCGGCTGCTCGCGATCATGGCGCGGCTGCGCGACAAGGAAGGCGGCTGCCGGTGGGACATCGAGCAGAATTTCGCGACGATCGCCCCCTATACGATCGAGGAGGCCTACGAGGTCGCCGACGCGATCGAACGCGGCGACATGGAGGCGCTGAAGGACGAACTTGGCGACCTGCTGCTGCAGGTCGTGTTTCATGCGCGCATGGCCGAGGAGGCGGGGCTCTTCGCGTTCGACGATGTCGCCGCGGCAATTTCCGACAAGATGGTGCGGCGGCACCCGCATGTGTTCGGCGGTGCCGAAATCGCGTCGGTGTCGGCCCAGAACGAGGCCTGGGAGGAGCACAAGGCGGCCGAACGGCAGGCGCGGGTACAACAAAATGGCCAACCGAGGAGCGTCCTCGACGGTGTCGCCCTCGCCTATCCGGCGCTGCTGCGCGCCGCCAAGGTGTCGAAACGGGCCGCGCGGATCGGCTTCGATTGGCCGGACGCGAAGGCGGTGCTCCCGAAAATTTCGGAGGAAATTGCGGAGGTCGAGGCCGAGATCGTTGCGGGCGCCGGTAAGGAAGCGCTCGAAGAGGAGGTTGGCGACTTGCTGTTCGCGGTCGCCAATCTGGCGCGCAAGCTCGAGGTCGAGCCGGAAACCGCGTTGCGGCGGGCAACGGCGAAATTCGACCGCCGCTTTCGCCAGGTTGAGGCGCTCGCCCGGGAACGCGGCATTGGCCGCGATCTCGACGCGCTGGA
>DATARH010000086.1:0-6729 GCA_036264235.1 Allostellaceae bacterium | reverse complement strand
CATACCGGCGGCAACGACCAGGTGATCGGCACGACGCACGCCAAGCTCTTGGCGCATGCCGGGGCCAAGGACCAGATCGAGGGGATCGACCGCGGGCTCAAGGCCGGCGACACGATCAAGATCGGCAAGACGGTCGAGCTGGAGTGTCTCGACACGCCCGGCCACACGATGAGCCACATCTGCGTCCTGGCGCATGGGGACAAGCCGGCGCTGTTTTGCGGCGATACGCTGTTCAACGCCGGCGCCGGCAATTGTCACAATGGCGGCCACCCGAACGAGCTCTACAACACGTTCGCGACGCAATTGGCGAAGCTGCCGGACAGCACGCTGGTTTATCCGGGCCATGACTACATCGCGAACAATCTGCGCTTCACCCTCGATCGTGAGCCGGACAACGCCAAGGCAAAGGCGATGCTGCCGCAGATGGAGCGGCAGGATACCGCGCATCCGCATGTGACGACGCTCGGCGAGGAGAAGGAGATCAACACCTTCTTCCGGCTGAGCAGCCCGAGCGTGATCCGCCGCCTGCGCGAGGCCTTTCCCGATCTGCCGGAACACCCGGACCACAAGACCGTGTTCCTTAAGCTGCGCGAGCTCCGGAACAAGTGGTGACGTTCCCCTCGTTGTTTTGGCCGCGGCGGGTTGCGCTTCGCTCCACCCGCCCTAGGCGGTAGCGGGTGTCGTAAGGAGTGGTGAGAACTCGGGTTCGCCGAGCTGCAGTGGAAAGGCGCCGCGCAGTCGGACCATGCGGCTTGGCACTACCCGCCAGAGCCGTTCTGCGCCGGCGAGCGCATCGACATTCGGCCCGTCCCAGACGATCTTGGCGGCGCCGGTCACCTGCAGCACGTCGCCGGTGTCGAAATCGATGAACAGCAGCCCGGCTCGCGGGTAGGCGACGAGATTACCGAGCGTGTTGAAGTATCGATTGCCCCGGTAATCGGGAATTTCGAGCGCACCGTCACCGGCGATCGTGACAAAACCGGGCCGGCCGCCACGATGCGAGACATCGACCCCGCCGCCTGAGATCGCCTCGTCTGGTGGTGTCGAGGAGGCGACGAACAGCGTGTCGGCGCCGCGGATCAAATCGAGCGCCCAATGGTCGTCTCGCGCGAGCGGTTCGACAGCCGGATAGCGTGGCGGCCGGCGCGCGCGGTAATCGCGCCGCTGAATGTATTGCGGACAATTGCCGAAGCTCTGCTCGACAGCGACCGTGAAGCCGGACGGGTCGAGATCGGTGACGCGGCCGTTCATGCGGTTGCGGCGGCGCGTCGGCAATTCGATGCCGAGCAGCGCGACGCGTTCTCCGGCGGCAATGCCTGCGGCCGCCGGGTCGCCCTCTTCCGGATAGGCGCCGATGTGAAGCCTCTTCGGATCGGGGCTCGACAGGAAACCCGGCGGGCCGGAGAGAAGCGTCGCCCACGGATCGCCGGCGCGATCGAGCGTCGCCAAAACCGCGAACGGCAGCTGCGCGAAGAAGATGCGGTGCTGGTCCGGCATGAAATCGCGGATGTTGCCGCCGCGCCGCTCCGCCCCCTCGACAAAGCCGAGGCGCCGCTGCACCGCGCGTTCGCCATCGTGCCAGGGCAGGTTGTCGGTCATCATCTGCTCCGCAACAGAAGGGCCCGGCTCGTCGAGAGAGCCGGGCCCTGTCTTGGTCTTGGCGCCGCCGCTCAGTGCGGGTGGAACACCAGCGTGCGCAGCTCGATGCTCTCGCGCATTGCCGCGCCCGGCGGGGTCGTCGGGTCGGTGAACGAGGTGTGCGGCATAAAGCGGGCCGAGATGTCTTCCCGCGTATCCGCGATTTTCAAGAGAAGCGCCTCGTCGCGCCGCATCTCCGGCGCGTAATACCAGTTGTGCGCCGGGTTGTACTTAACCGAATAGGTCTCACCGGTGCGGTCGCGATAGACGAGGTCGGACGGCACGAGGTCGTCGGCCTCGACGGTGCGGGAGTCGCAGACCGCGAGCGGCGCGTCGCGCAACGGCTCCTTGAGGATCGGCCGCCAGAGGTTGATCACCTGAACCCGGCCGCGCAGCAATTCCTCAGCCTCGTCGCCCATCAGGTCGCGGACGCGCTGCGGCCCGGAGCGGGCGGTGTGGTCGACATGCACCCGGGTCGCCGGCTGGCGCGGTCCGCCTCGGGAGCGGTCCTGGGTACCCGGAACGCGGCGGCGCTGCAGATGGTCGAAGATGAAGACGCGGCTGGCGCCGGTGTGCTCGAGCAGGAAGCGTTCGGCCTCCGGATAATAGACGCGGCGGACCTCGTCATCGTCCCAGAAGTCCGTGACGGCGCTGCGCTGCTCGACGAGCGCAAAGCCCTGGACGTCGAGCGACAACTCGTGGCCGATCGGCCGCAGATCGTGGATCTGCATGTGGTGCGGCTCAAGCGGCATCACCGGCGGCGGATCGCTGTCGGTGCGGTCATAGGCGTAATAGCGCGGCCGTTCGGTCGTCGGCCCGAGATAATTCAGCTCGGCCTCGACATACGGAAGCTGGTCCAAAGCGGTCATTGCATCCTCCTCAGAGTTTGGCGATCGGGCCGATCAGAACCACGGAAAGCGGTAGTATTCGGACGGCGCCTCGCCGGCGCGCGTGGCGAGGTGCTCGGCGGCGGATGAAACCTTGCGGGAAACTACCCCGAAAAACTGTCGGACCGCACGGCTGAAATTGGCGGCCGGGATGTGCGTGATGGTCATCGATCTACTCCTTCCAGAACGGCTTGTTGCTGAGGAAGATCGCGTCGGCGCGAGTGATACCGATATCGCTGAGCATGCGGTCGCTGAGGGCCGAGAGCTCCGCACGATCGCGGCTGCGGCCCCGCCAGGTGCGAACGGTATCGATGGCGTGCTTGAACGCCCCGGTGAGCCGATCAAGCGCAACCGGGGCGCGGATCGCGTCGCGGCGCAGGTGGGCCGGGTGCCAGAGCGTGTGAGTTGTCATTTTAGGGCTCCTAAACCGATTTTGGCTTCCAGGCCTTGCCCGGAAGCAGGCATGCGTCCATTTAGGCGGTTGCCAGTCAGCAGACAAACGAGACTTTCTCAGTGTCGGATTAGGAATTCTCATGAATGGGCACTTGCCGCCGCTGAGCGCCCTGCGCGCCTTCGAGGCCGCGGCGCGGCTGCAGAGCTTCTCCCGGGCGGCCGACGAGCTGAATGTCACCCCGGCCGCGATCAGCCATCAGATCCACGCGCTGGAGGGAGACCTCGGGGTCAAGCTGTTCCACCGCCTGAACCGCGCGGTCGAGCTGACGCCCTCGGCGCGGGTGCTGTTGCCGGGGCTCTCCGAGGCGTTCGCCGGCATCCAGGCCTCGGTGCGCCGGTTGCGCGCACACAACGACACCGGCACGCTGACCGTCACCGCATCGCCGTCTCTCGCCGCGAAATGGCTGGTGCCGCGTCTGCACCGGTTCCAGGAGCGGCACCCTGCGATCGACGTGCGTATCTCGGCGAGCGACGACGTTGTCGATCTGAGCAAGGGCGATTTCGACCTGGCGATCCGCTACGGCACCGGCCGATATCCGGGACTGCATGTCGAGACGCTGCTGCAGAACGAGGTGTTCCCCGCCTGCAGCCCGCGCCTGCTGGGGGCGGGGCCGCCGCTGCGCACCCCGGACGATCTCGCGCATCACGCACTGATCCATGACCAGGCGGTCGACCGCGACCCATTGGCGCCGACCTGGGCGATGTGGCTGAAAGCGGCCGGGGTGACCTGCGTGCCGCCGGCTTCGGGTCTCAGCTTTAGCGCCGGCTACCTCGCGCTCGATGCGGCGATCTCCGGCCATGGCGTCGTGCTCGCCTACAGCTCGATCGCCGCCGACGACATCGCGGCCGGCCGGCTGGTGCGGTTGTTCTCGCTGTCGCTGCCGGATTTGTTTGCCTACTACATCGTCACCGCTCCGGGCGCGCTGGAACGCGCCAAGGTGAAGGCGTTCCGCGACTGGCTGCGCGAGGAAGCCGACCTGTAGCAGCCTTGCCGGGTTCGGCGAAGCGGTGCACCTTTCGGAACAACGATAGGGAGGGCGCCATGCAGACCAGCCGGGACCGTATCCTGACGACGCATGTCGGCAGCCTGCCGCGACCGCCGGAACTGCGGCAGCTCCTGGTGACGAAGGACCGCGGCGAGGCCTATGACAAGGCGGAGCTGGCGCGGCTGACGCGAGAGGCCGTGTTCGGCATCGTCAAGCGCCAGGCCGAGACCGGCGTCGACATCATCAATGACGGCGAGATGTCGAAGCCGGGCTACTCGACCTACGTCGCCGACCGGCTGTCGGGCTTCGCCGGCCACGAGCCGGCGAAGCCCAGGCTCGATACCGGGCCGCACCCGAATTTCTCGGCCGCGATCACCCGGATGACCGGCGAGAACATCGCCCGCCGCGCGGTCTGCGTCGGCCCGATCGAGGTCAAGGACCGCGAGCCGCTCGAAGCCGACCTCGCCAATCTCAAGGATGCGCTGGCGCGGGTGAAAGCGGTCGAGGGCTTTATGACCGCGGCCTCACCGGGACTGGTGCCAGTGTTCCAGACGAACCGCCATTACCCGTCGCACGAGGCCTATGTCGAAGCGATCGCGGCGGCGATGCAGCCGGAATACGAAGCGATCGTCGCGGCCGGTTTCGTGCTGCAGCTCGATTGCCCCGATCTGGCCATGGCGCACCACACCTCGTTCCAGGATCTGAGCGAGGCCGATTTCCTGACGCGCGCCGCGTTTCACATCGAGACCCTCAACCATGCGCTGCGCAATGTGCCGGCCGAAAGCTGCCGCATCCATATCTGCTGGGGCAATTATGAGGGTCCGCACGACCACGACATCGATTTTGCCAAGGTTGCGCCAATCCTCGTCCGGGCGAAGCCGATGGCGCTGGTCGTCGAAGCCGCCAACCCGCGGCACGCGCATGAATGGGCGGTTTGGCAGCAGGTGAAATTGCCCGACGACAAGATCCTGATCCCGGGCGTACTCGACACCTCGACCAATTATGTCGAGCATCCGGAACTGGTGGCGGAACGCCTCTGTCGGTTCGCCGACATCGTCGGACGCGAACGCGTCATCGCCGGCAGCGATTGCGGCTTCGGCACCTTTGCCGGCTACGGCAAGCTCGACCCCGACATCTCGTTCAAGAAGCTACGCGCGATGGTGGAAGGCGCCGCGATCGCCTCGCGGCGTCTTTGGCAGCGCGCGGCCTAAGCCGGCTTAACGCGGAACCGCCGGGAGAAACGGCACGGGCTTCACATTCGCAACCCGTATCGCCAGCGCGGCGTCGCGCGCCGACAGCTGCACGTATTCGCCGATCACGCCGTCATACTCTCGGACTATCGCACCGTCGTATTTGCGGAACGGGAAGTTGTCGATCGCTGGCGGCGGCAACAGCGCGCGTGCGATCGGGGAGCCGGTGCGGTGATAAAAGACGCCGTCGACATGTTCAGCGGCAGCGGTGTCGTAGCCGGCGTCGTCATGTCCGACATAAGCCGCCGCCGAACCCGGCCAGTAACCGGTGATGCTCGGATCACGGAAATAGGCGACCATCGCCGGCTGGTAGGCGCTGTCGAGTGGGCTCGGCGGCGCGGCGTGCAGATCGTAGGGGCCGGGTAGGCCGACGACGATTGGGCCGCGGGCGAACCGCCGATGGCGCACATGATGCACCGTCTTCACCTTGACCTTCGCTTTCGCCAGCGGCGGGCAAGGACAAGAAGGCAAGCCGTCGGCATAGCCGACGCTCGGCAGGCCGATGCCGATCAAAGAGGCCGCAACTATAATCAGGAGACGCCGCATCGCTTCCTCCGCCGTCCGTTTCGGCGATTATCGCTATAACACCTAAACGCGAAGTAAATCCGCAGGCGTTCGCGGTTTTTGTTCAACCGCGCTGCAGGCGCCGCCGCCGAGGACGCAGAACTTGGCGCAATGCGGGTGATTGAGCGCGACGGCACCGGCCGCGTCGGCCAGGGTCGGGCCGAGATCGAAGCGCGGGTCATAGGGCAACAGCGTGCAGGCAATCACGGTCGGCCGGGCGGCGCCCATGAACTTGACGACCGTGCGCGAGCTCGAACACATCACGCTTTCCGGCGATTTGCCGAGAATGCCCCAGCACGCCTCGGTGATCTCCGGCACGTCGGCGGCAGGGTCCATCTCGGGAAAGACGGTCAGCGCCAGCGGGTCGTCGGCGTCGAGCGTGAGGTCCAGTTCGTGGAACAGCGTGGCGAAGCCGGCGCGGATTTCGGCTTCGGACTCCCCGGAGAGGCGGCGGCTGGCGACGGCAATACCGAAACCGTGCGCGGCGAGCCAGAGGAGGCCATCGATCGTCGGCTGCCAGCTGCGCGGGCCGCGTTCCTCCTCGTGGACGCGGCGGCCGTAATGATCGAGCGACACCCGGATCGTAAGGCGCGCGCCATAGCGGTCACGCAAAGCCAGCAGCGCCGGCTTCATCTTGTGCATCGGCTTCATCGCGTTGGTCAGCACTAGTGCGCGCAGGCCGCGCGACAGCACCTCTTCCAGCATCGCCGGCAGCGCCGGATTCATGAACGGCTCGCCGCCGGTGAAGCCGATCAGCGCGGTGGCGAGGCCGAGCCGCTCGATCTCGTCGAGGTATTCTGCGACCTCGGCCGCGCTAAGATAGACGAGTCGGTCATTTTTCGGCGACGACTCGATGTAGCAATGGTCACAGGTCAGGTTGCAGAGCGTGCCGGTGTTGAACCACAGCGTGTCGAGCGCGCGCAGCGCCACCCGGGCGCGCGGCGCGCCGGT
>DATARH010000067.1:0-9676 GCA_036264235.1 Allostellaceae bacterium | reverse complement strand
TCGAACATTCGGCGACCTCGGCCAGCCGCCGCAAGATCGCAACGCATTCCTTGGCGCAAGCCTGGCGCAGTCGCACCCATTTTTCTCGGTGAAGCTGTGGTCTATGTAGCGTTCATCTTCCATGCTCCGCTGCGGGAAGAGCGCGCCGGCTGTAACCCAGCCGACGCGCCGCGCCGCGATAGTGCGTGTGTGACGATGCCGGTGATGACCAAACTCGCGCCGGCGATGCGATTCGCGGTGACGGTCTCGCCGAGCACCAATATGCCGATCGATACGACCGTCACCAGCTCGACATTAGCGACAATCGCGTAACTGCTGGCGCCGAGCCGCGGCACGGCGTACGAGAAGAGCGTCGTCGTCAGCGCGCTCGGACCGACCGCCACCAGTACAAGCAGGAGCCAGGTCTGCCAATTCGCCGGCACATCGAGGCCCGTCACGGCTGCCGCGACGGCGAATGTCAGGCCCATGCCGATATACAAAAAGCCGGCGCCGAGCAGCGGTGAATGCTGCCGCAGCAGCCGCGCGTTGAACGCCAGATACAGCGAATAGAACAGCGGCGACGGCAGCGCCCAGGCGAGGCCGCGCGGATCGAGCGCGCCGGCCTGCAGACCCGGCGCCGTGATCAGTGCTGCGCCGAACAGGATCACCGCGACGCAGGCCAGCGCCACCGGGCGGATCGGGTGCTTAAAGACCAGCCGGTCGATAACAAGCGTCACCGCCGGATAGGTGTAGAACAGCAGCACCGCGACACTGGTCTCCAGCGTCTCGATGCTCTTCCAGAAGCACAGCGTCTGCGCCGCGCCGAGGCTCATGCCGACCAGCGCGATGCGCCAACCGCCGTCGCGCCATTCGCGCTTCAGGTCGAGGCGCAGCACTGCGGCCAAGCCGCCCATCAGGCACAGCGCCATGCCGTAGCGCCAGAACAGCATCGATGGGGCGGCGATGCCGGCGGCGTAAAGATGCAGCGCAAACAACGGCATCACGCCGACCAGGGCGCTTCCGCAGGTCGCGGCGAGCGCCGCGCGCCACATCAGCTCGGCTTTCTGCTGTGCGCCGGCATCGCCCGGTCGAGCGCGCGTTGCCATTGCCCGCTGGCGAAGGCGGCAGTCAGCCAGCCGTCGATATACGCTTTCATCGCCGGATCGCGCGCGAACATGTAAGCCTTTTCCAGGCGGGTCCACGGCGCCACCGGCACCGCGGCGAGTTCCGGATGCAATGCGGCCTGGTGGTCGGCTTCGAGGCCGTCGGTGATCATTACGTCGGCACGGCCGGCGACCAGCTCGTCGAAGACGGTCGCATTGTCGTGATGAATGATCAGCGTCGCCTTTTTGAAATGGCCGCGGACGAAGGCCTCGTTGGCTGAGCCCGGGTTGGCGATCAGCCGCACGCCGGGCTGGTCGATCGCGGCAAAGTTCGTGAACCGGTCGCGGTATTCGCGGCGTGCCAACGGTCGCTTACCGTCGACAAAGGTCGGGATCGAAAAGAACGCCTTCTCGGCGCGCGCGTCGGTGACGGTGACGCCGCCCATCGCAATGTCGAACCTGTCGGCCACAAAATGGTCGAGCAGATCGACCCATACGGTCGGGACGAACTCGATCCCCACCCCGAGCCGCCCAGCGAGATCATGCGCCATCTCGATATCGGCGCCCTCGTATCTGCCGGCGGGCTGCTTCAGGCTGAACGGCGTGTAGTCGCCGGTGGTGCCGACCCGCAACACGCCGGAAGCGCGAATGCGGTCGAGGGTCGGTGACTGGTCAGTAGTCATACTGTGCTGCATCAGTGTCAGTGCGTCCCTCGAGACGCGTCCCTCGCGGGCCGCTCCTCAGGATGAGGAAGGTTTGTTGATGACATTAGAGATGGTCCTCATCCTGAGGAGCCGGCGCAGCCGGCGTCTCGAAGGACGCATTGCAATCTGTCCATCTCTATTCGGCGACCCGTTCGTACCAAACGCGGCCGTCCTTTACCGTCACTTGCGGCACGAGGCGGCGCTTGGCGGTGACGGTGTTGCCATCGCTGTCGCGCAACTCGACCGCCTCGTCGCGCAATTCGATGATGGTGACGTCGGCATTGGCGCCGGGTTTTAGCGTGCCGACCGTGCCATCGTAGCCGAGGATCTTCGCCGGAGCGGCGGTCGCGCGCGTCACCAGATCGTCGAGTGACATGCCGAAATGCAATAGCTTCGTCATTGTCGTCGGCAGATCGAACACCGGTCCGCGCGTCGCGCTGGTGACGGTCAGATCGGTCGAGATCGTATCCGGCAGGAACCCCTGATCGAGCGCCTTCTCGATCATCGGAAAGCTGAAATGGTTGCGGCCATGCGCGCAGTCGAAAATCATGCCATGCCGCTGCGCCTCGACGACCTCCTTCAGCACGAACTGTTTTTCCTGGCCCATGATGCCGTTGGCGCGGCCGTGATAGCAGTGGGTGATGATGTCGCCCGGCGCCATCTCGGCGAGAATTTCGGGCAGCGGGATTGGTGAGTCGGTGATGTGGATCATCAGCGGCGCGCCGGCCATCGCCGCGGTGCGCCGCGCCATCTTGACCGGCGCGGTGGTGTATTCCCAGACGAGGTTCGGGCCGTAGCGCAACTTGACCCCGATCGCGAGGTCGGGGTTCTCGGCGATCGTGCGGGCGCAGCCCTCGGGGTCGGCATAGGGGAAATGCGACAGCTCGCCGCCGCGCGAGGTGCCGACAATCCCGATGGCCGACAGGTTGACGAAGGCGCGCACCCGGGTGCGCACGTCGCGATCGAGGATCTGCCGCAATCCGGCGAAGGTCGCCGAGCCGGTGCTGCCGGCGTCGCACAGTGTCGTGACGCCGCTCGCCTTGCAGAAATGATCGGTGTGGCCGCCCATGTCGTGCGCGTTGACGAAGACGTGGGCGTGAATGTCGATCAGCCCCGGCGTGACCAGCCGACCCTTGGCGCTGATCGTCCGCCTTGCCTCTTTGGCGGGCAGCGACGGCGCGACCGCCGCGATCTTGCCGCCGGCGATCGCGACATCCATCGCGCCGCGCAGCCCGGCGGCCGGATCGACCACCTCGCCGCCCTGGATCAGCAGATCGTATTGCATCGGCGTCCCCGGTCTTGGTTGCGCCGATCACAGCGCGAAGCGCCGGGCCGCGTCAACCGCGGCCCCGGTTGCGTATTTCGCCGGGAGCCAAATCCGGCGCGCCCTGCTAGGCTACGCTGTTGGCCGAGATTAGCCGGAGGATGGCATGCAGTACGGATTTGGCGCGCCGGTCAGCGGGCCCTTGTCGAACCCGCGCGACCTGACCCGCATCGCCGTGGAGGGCGAGAGGATCGGCTATGATTACTGCACGATCTCGGACCACGTCGCGATCCCGCGCGACATGGAGGCGAAATACCCCTATTCCGACACCGGCGAGTTCCCCGGCCGCGCCGGCGGCGACCGGCACGAGCAGCTGACCTGCGTCGCGTTCGTCGCCGCCAAGACCTCGAAGCTGCGTCTGGTGACGTCGGTAACCGTGGTGCCGCACCGCCCGCCGGTCTTGACCGCCAAAATCATCTCCACGATCGACGTCTTGTCGGAAGGCCGCTTCACCTGGGGCATCGGCGTCGGCTGGTGCAAGGAGGAGTTCGAGGCGATCGGCACCGAACCGTTCGAGGAGCGCGGCGCCGTTACCGACGAGACGATCGCCGCCTGCCGCGAGCTATGGAGCAACGAGAACCCCAGCTTCGATGGCAAATATGCCAGCTTCTCCAATATCTTCTTTCAGCCACGGCCGGTGCAGCAGCACATTCCGGTCTGGGTCGGCGGCGAAAGCGGCCCGGCGATGCGCCGGACGGCCCGGCTCGGCGACGCCTGGTACCCGATCGGCACCAACCCACGCAACCGTCTCGACACGATTGGTCGCCTGAATGTCCAGTGGACCAAGCTGCGCGGCCTGGCGCAGGCCTCCGGGCGCAACGTCAACGAACTGAAGCTCGCCTATCGCTTCTCGCAGTTCGGGCCGAGCATTCCGGAGCGCGCCGACAATGGCGAGCGGCGACTGGGGTCGGGCGACAACGCGGCAATCGCATCCGATCTGCGCTCGCTGCGCGATCTCGGCGTCATCGCGGTCGATTTCAGCTTTGGCGGCGATACGGCCGACGCCGTCATTGCCAATATGAAGCGCTTCCGGGAGGACGTGCTGGCGAAGGTTTGACGGCTCAGGATAGGAGCGTGACGTGCTGAAACTCGGATACAAGGCCTCGGCCGAGCAGTTCGGGCCGAGCCAATTGCTGGATTTCTCGCGCCTGGCCGAAGAGGTCGGCTTCGACTCGGTGTTCGTCAGCGATCATTTCCAGCCCTGGAAGCATACCGACGGCCATGCGCCGAACTCGCTGGCCTGGCTCGGTGCGCTCGGCGCCAGCACGCGGCGGGTCGTCATCGGCACCAGCGTCGCGACGCCGACCTTCCGCTACCACCCTTCGATCGTGGCGCAGGCCTTCGGCACGCTCGGCTCGAGGTTCCCGGGTCGGGTCGTCCTCGGGGTTGGCACCGGCGAGTCGCTGAACGAGGTACCGTCAACCGCGATGGAATGGCCCGGCGCGAAGGAGCGCCGCGACCGGTTGCGCGAGGCGATCCGGCTGATCAATACGCTGTGGACCAAGGACCGGGTCAGCTTCGAGGGCCAGTTCTACCGGACCAAGGACGCGACGATTTACGACAAGCCGAAGCAGAAGGTGCCGATCTGGGTCGCCGCCTCCGGACCGCTGGCGGCGCAGATGGCCGGCCAGATCGCCGAGGGGTTCATCTGCACCAGCGGCAAGAAGCCGGAGCTCTATACCGAGCTGACGACCAAGGTCGACGAAGGCATGGCGAAGGCCAATCGCGCCGGAGCCGAGTTGGAACGCATGATCGAGGTCAAGGTGTCGTTCGACACCGACGCGCAGCAGGCGAAGGAGCTGACCCGGCATTGGGCGGCCCTGGCGCTGTCGCCGGAGGAGAAGGTCGGGGTCGAGGACCCGGTCGAGATGGAGCGCCTCGCCGATGCCTTGCCGCTCGACCGCGCCGCCAGCCGCTGGATCGTCTCCAGCGACCCGGAAGAGCAGGTCGCGAAAATCCGCCCCTATGTCGAGCTCGGTTTCCGGCACCTGGTGTTCCATGCTCCCGGGCCGGACCAGGCGCGGTTCCTCAAGCTCTATGCCGAGCAGGTCGTGCCGCTGCTGCGCAAGAATTTCGGGTAAAGCGGAGGCGCATGCCCGCGCGGCTGACGATCGCTGGCCTTGCCGGGATCCCGCTGGTCAAACCCGGCGACGATCTCGGGGCGTTGGCGGTTGCCGGTTTTGCCGAAAGCGGGCTAGCACCACAGGACGGCGATGTGCTGGTGGTGGCGCAGAAGATCGTCTCGAAATCCGAAGGCCGGATGGTCGATGTCGGCGCGGTCGAGCCCTCGGCCGCGGCGATCGCCCTCGCCGCCGAAACCGGCAAGGATCCGCGCCTCGTTGAGGCGATCCTTTCGGAGTCGCGGCGCATTGTTCGGCATCGGCCGAATTTGATCATCGCCGAGCACAAGCTCGGTTTCGTGATGGCCAATGCCGGGATCGACCATTCCAACGTCGCGCCAAAGGAGCGAGGTGCCGACGGCACCGAACCGGTGCTGCTGCTGCCGGTCGACCCTGACGCTTCGGCGGACAGCTTGCGGCGGCGGCTACGCGAGCTCACCGGCAAGGAAATCGCGGTCATCGTCAGCGACAGTTTCGGCCGGCCATGGCGGAAGGGCACGGTGGGCATCGCGCTCGGCGCTGCCGGTCTGCCGGCCGTGATCGACTGGCGCGGCCACCCGGATTTGTTCGGCCGGGCGCTCGAAGTTACCGAGACCGGATTTGCCGACGAGATCGCCGCGGCGGCCTCGCTGGTGCAGGGCCAGGCGGACGAGGCGACCCCGATGGTCTTGGTTCGCGGCCTGTCCTGGTCGGCGCCCGAGCAGCCCGCCGCCGCGCTGGTCCGCGAGCCGGAGCACGATCTGTTCCGATGAGGCTGTTCCGATGAGCGGCTCGGCAGGTCCGGTGCTGGCGCTGTCGGGCGGCATCGGCGGCGCCAAGCTGGCGCTCGGGCTTTACCGCGTATTGCCGCCGGAGACACTGACGGTCGTCGCCAACCCGGGCGACGATTTCGAGCATCTCCATCTGTCGATCACCCCCGATCTCGATACCCTGCTCTATACCCTCTCGGGACTCGACAACCCGGAGCTCGGCTGGGGCCGGAAAGGCGAGACCTGGACTTTCATGGCGGCGCTCGAAGCGCTTGGCGGCGAGACCTGGTTCCGGCTCGGCGACGGCGACCTCGCCACCCATGTCGAGCGCACGCGGCGGCTCAAAGCGGGCGAAAGCCTCTCGGCGATCATCGACGATTTTCGCCGCCGGCTCGGCATCGCGGCGCGGCTGCTGCCGGCCAGCGACGAACCGGTTCGCACCCGGCTGCGGACGCCGGATGGCTGGCTCGACTTCCAGGATTATTTCGTGCGGCTGCATTGCGAGCCCAAGGTCGAGGAGATCGTCTTCGCGGGCGTCGAGGCAGCCCGGCCGCAATCGGAACTTCTCACCGCACTGGCCAATCGTGCTTTGCGCGCAGTCGTGATCTGCCCGTCGAACCCGTTCATCAGCATCGACCCGATCCTTGCTATTCCGGGCGTGCGCGCCGCCTTGCGCGATTGCGCCGCGCCGGTCGTGGCAGTGTCGCCGATCATCGGCGGCAAGGCGGTCAAGGGTCCGACCGCAAAGATGATGGCCGAGCTCGGGCTGCCGGTCGATGCCGCCGCGGTGGCGCGGCATTACCGGGAGTTCCTCGACGTCTATGTCGCCGATGAGGCGGATGCGGCGGCGGTCGACGGCATAGAGATTCCGGTCGTGCTGGCGAAAACGCTGATGGTGTCGCTCGACGACCGCGTGGCGCTCGCGCGCACGGTGCTTGCCGCCGCCGACCGGGTGCGAAAGTGAGCGCCGCCGGCATCTGGGCGGTCGTGCCGGTCAAGGAGACCGAAGGCGCCAAGCAGCGGCTCGCTGCGGTGCTGTCGCCGCAGCAACGCCAGGCACTGGCGCTGGCGATGCTCGAAGACGTGCTTGCCGCGCTCGCCGCCGCGCCGGGCTTGGCCGGGATCGCACTTGTAACGGTCGATCCCGATGCGATCCGCCTCGCAAGGCGATGCGGCGCCGAATGCTTGCCCGACGGCGCGCGCGAGGGCCCTACCGGCGCGGTAACCGCGGCGGCGCAGCGCGTCGCCGCCTCCGGCGCTGACGGGATGCTGGCCGTGCCTGGCGACATTCCGCTGGTCACCGCCAATGAGATCGCGCAGCTGCTCGCGGCGCATCGCCCGGCGCCGTCCTTCACGATCGCGCCGTCGCATGACGAGATGGGATCGAACGCGGTGCTGATGTCTCCGGCTGATGCGGTGCCCGTGCGCTTTGGTGACGACAGCTTCTTCCCCCACCTCGCCGCCGCAAAAGCGCGCGGCCTTGCACCGACGGTATTGCACCTTCCCGGAATCGCCTTGGATATCGACAACCCGGCCGATCTCGCGCATTTTGCGCGCCTCGGATCACGCACGCGGGCGGGCCTGTGGCTCGCGGAGAATGCTTCCACCGTCGCGCCGTGATGCCCCCGCTCGCGGGACCTGTCCTGTCATAGCAAGCCGCTGTTTGCGGCGGGGGTAACGTCGTGACGTTTGCGCCAACTCTCGATCGCGCCGAAGCGGGCGGCCGGCTCTCCGAAACCGAAGCGCTGGCGCTGGCTGATTACGGTGATCTCGGCACGCTGATGCGGGTCGCGGGCGAACTGCGAGACCGCGGCCATGGCGGCCTCGTCTCCTATTCGCGCAAGGTGTTCATCCCGCTGACGCAGCTGTGCCGGGACGTTTGCCACTACTGCACCTTCGCGCACCCGCCGCGGCGCGGCGAAGCCGCGTATTTAACGGCCGATGAGGTGCTACCGATCGCCCGGGCCGGCGCCGCTGCAGGCTGCAAGGAGGCGCTGTTCACCCTCGGCGACAAGCCGGAACTGCGGTATCGGGCGGCGCGCGACGAACTGGCCCGGCTCGGCCATGAAACAACGCTGTCGTACCTCGCCGAAACGGCGGCGCTGGTCCTTAAAGAGACCGGGCTGCTGCCGCATCTGAACCCCGGCCTGTTGACTGGCGCCGATATCGATGCGTTACGCGCCGTATCGGTGTCGCAGGGGATCATGCTGGAGACCGCGTCGGAGCGGCTGTCGCAGCGCGGCGGGCCGCATTTCGGCTCGCCCGATAAGCAGCCGGGACGCCGTCTCGATTGCATCGCGAGGGCCGGCGCGGCGGCGGTGCCGTTCACCTCGGGCATCCTGATCGGCATCGGCGAAACGCGCCGCGAGCGGATCGAGGCGATGCTGGCGTTGCGCGCGCTGCACGAGCGGCACGGGCACATCCAGGAAATCATCGTCCAGAATTTCCGCGCGAAGCCGGGCACCCGCATGGCCGGATCGCCGGACCCCGACCAGGCCGATCACCTTTGGACGATCGCTGTCGCGCGGCTCGTCTTCGGGGCGGCGATGAACATCCAGGCGCCGCCAAACCTGATGCCCGACGCGATCGAAGACATGATCGCGGCCGGGATTAACGATTGGGGCGGCGTGTCGCCGGTTACCCCCGACCACGTCAATCCGGAAGCGCCGTGGCCGGCGCTCGATGCGCTGGCGCGCCGCACCGCGGCGGCCGGCAAGCTCCTCGTCGAGCGGCTGGCGATCTACCCGGACTACGCGATCGACCCGACGCGCTGGCTCGACGCGAAATTGCGCACGCCGGTGCTGCGCATGATCGACGCGCAGGGCCTCGCCCGCGGTGACGATTGGATTGCCGGCGCCGGTACCGCCGCCCCTTCTGGACCGCAGGCGTCTCGCCCGCCGATGCGGCCGGGACGGCCGCGGTCCGATCTACCCGACATTCTCGACCGCGCAGCCGCCGGTGAAACGCTCAGCGAGCCCGACATCGTGCGACTGTTCGAGGCGCGCGGCACTGCGTTTCACCAGGTCTGCGCCGCGGCCGACGAGTTGCGGCGCAAGGTGAACGGCGACACCGTCAGCTATGTCGTCACCCGCAACATCAACTACACCAACATCTGCTACTTCCGGTGTCAGTTCTGCGCCTTCTCCAAGGGAAAGCTCAGCGAGAATTTGCGCGGCCGGCCCTACAATCTCGACCTCGACGAAATCGTTCGGCGCAGCGAGGAGGCATGGCAACGCGGCGCCACCGAAGCGTGTCTGCAGGGCGGCATCCACCCAGAATACACCGGCGCGACGTATCTTTCGGTTTGCCGCGCGATCAAACAGGCGCTGCCGCGCATGCATGTCCACGCCTTCTCGCCGCTGGAGATTTGGCAGGGAGCGAAGACGCTCGGCCGCAGTTTGCCCGATTTTCTCGCCGAGCTCTATGACACCGGGCTGTCGTCGCTGCCCGGCACCGCCGCCGAGATCCTCGACGACGAAATCCGCGCGGTGATCTGTCCCGACAAGGTGAAGACCGCCGAATGGCTCGAAGTCATGGAGGCGGCGCACGGCGTCGGGCTGCGCAGCACCGTCACGATCATGTATGGGCATGTCGAGGGCTACCGGCACTGGGCGCGGCACCTGTTGCGCGTGCGTACGCTGCAGCAGAAGACCGGCGGCTTCACCGAATTCGTGCCGCTGCCCTTTGTGCCGATGGA
>DATARH010000066.1:0-17030 GCA_036264235.1 Allostellaceae bacterium | reverse complement strand
GGCGAGTTCGCGGTGCGCGGCGGCATCGTCGATCTCTATCCGGCCGGCGCCGACCAGCCGGTGCGGCTCGACTTTTTCGGTGACACGCTCGAAAGTCTGCGGTCGTTCGATCCGCTGAGCCAACGCTCGACCGGCACACTCGACGGGCTGACCTTGCGGCCGGTCAGCGAACTTCTGCTCGACGACGCCGCTGTCCAGCGCTTCCGTTCGCGATACCGCGAGCAGTTCGGCGCGATCGGCAGCGACGACCCGCTCTACGAATCGGTCAGCGCCGGGCGGCGCCACGCCGGCATGGAACACTGGCTGCCGCTGTTCTACGAAAACCTGGAGACGCTGTTCGACTACCTGCCGGGCGCCGCGGTATCGTTCGATCATCAGGCCGACGAGGTGCGGCGGCACCGGCTCGAATCGATCGCCGATTTCTATGCGGCGCGGCAAAGCATCAGTGTCACGCCGCGCAGCAGCGCGCCGCTGTATCGTCCGGTGAAGCCGGAGCAGCTCTATCTCGACGACAAGGAGTGGCAGCGGTCACTCGGCGGCCGGTCAGTCATTCAGCTGTCGCCGTTTGCGATGCCGGAAGGGGTGCAAGACGGGTTGGACGCCGGCGCGCGGCCGGCGAAGAATTTCGCGGCCGAGCGCGCCAACCCCAACATCAATCTGTTCGACGCGGTGCGCGACTATCGGGACGACGAGCGGAAGGGCGGCCGTCGCGCCGCGATCGCGGCGTATTCGGCCGGCTCGGCCGACCGGCTCGGCACAGTGTTGCGCGAGCGCGGGCTCGGCGATTTGCGTTCGATCGCCGACGGCAATGCGCTCGTCAAGCTGCCGCGCAATGCGGTCGGGCTCGTGATTCTGCCGGTCGAGCAGGGCTACACGACCGCAACGCTGACGCTGCTCGGCGAACAGGACATTCTTGGCGACCGGCTGTCGCGGACGCCGCGCCGCCGCCGCAGCCTCGACGATTTCATCACCGAGGCGGCGAGCCTCGCGCCGGGCGATCTCGTCGTGCATGCCGAGCACGGCATCGGCCGCTACGAGGCGCTGGAGACCATCGACGTCGCCGGCGCGCCGCACGATTGCCTGAAGGTGCTCTATGCGGGCGACGACCGGCTGTTCGTGCCGGTCGAGAACATCGAGGTGTTGTCGCGCTACGGCTCGGAGGAGGCCGGGGCCCAGCTCGACCGTCTCGGCGGGGTCGCCTGGCAGGCGCGGCGAGCGCGGGTCAAGGAGCGCATCCGGCAGATCGCCGGTGAATTGATCCGGGTCGCGGCCGAGCGGCAATTGCGGCCCGGCGAAGTGATGGTGCCGCCGGAGGGGCTGTACGAAGAATTCGCCGCGCGATTCCCGTATCCCGAAACCGAAGACCAGCTCCGCGCGATCGAAGACACATTGAGCGATATGGCCGCCGGCAAGCCGATGGACCGGCTGGTCTGCGGCGATGTCGGCTTCGGCAAGACCGAGATCGCGCTGCGCGCCGCCTTCATCACCGCGTTCGGCGGCGCGCAGGTCGCGGTCGTCGTGCCGACGACGCTGCTGGCGCGGCAGCATTTCCGCAGCTTCAGCGAGCGCTTCACCGGGCTGCCGGTGCGGATCGCGCAGTTGTCGCGGCTGGTCGCGGCCAAGGAGGCGAAGCAGATCAAGGAAGAGATCGCCGCCGGCCGCATCGACATCGTCGTCGGCACGCATGCGCTGTTGGCGAAGGATGTACGCTTTGCTCATCTCGGACTCCTCGTCGTCGACGAGGAACAGCATTTCGGGGTGTCGCAAAAGGAGAAGCTGAAGCAGCTCAAGGCCGATGTGCATGTGCTGACGCTGACCGCGACCCCGATCCCGCGCACGCTGCAATTGGCGCTTTCGGGTGTGCGCGAGATGAGCATCATCGCGACACCACCGATCGACCGTCTCGCGGTTCGCACCTTTGTCACGCAATATGATCCGGTGGTGATCCGCGAGGCGGTGCTGCGCGAGCGCGATCGCGGCGGCCAGGTGTTTTATGTCGCACCGCGCATCGCCGACCTCGACGAGGTGCGCGAGGAGTTGCGCAAGCTGGTGCCGGAAATACGGGTCGCCGTCGCGCATGGAAGGATGCCGGCGACCGAACTCGAAACGGTGATGAACGCGTTCGACGACCGCGCCTACGACCTGCTGCTGTCGACCAACATCATCGAATCGGGTCTCGACATCCCGTCGGCCAATACGCTGATCGTGCATCGCGCCGACATGTTCGGATTGGCGCAGCTCTATCAGCTGCGCGGCCGCATCGGCCGCAGCAAATTGCGCGCCTACGCCTATCTGACACTGCCGGAAAAAAAGAAACTGTCACCGACGGCGCAGCGCCGGCTCGACGTGATGCAGACCTTGGACATGCTTGGCGCCGGCTTCCAATTGGCGAGCCACGACCTCGACATCCGCGGTGCCGGCAATCTGCTCGGCGACGAGCAATCGGGTCATATCCGCGAGGTCGGCATTGAGCTCTACCAGCACATGCTGGAGGAGGCGGTCGCGGCGGCGCGGACGCAGGGCGGTGTGGACGGTGATGCCATACCTGCGGAAGAATGGAGCCCGCAGATCACGGTCGGCACGCCGGTGCTGATCCCGGAGACTTATGTTGCCGATCTCGGCGTGCGGCTCTGGCTCTACCGCCGCGTCGCGCAGCTGACCAGCGCCCGCGAGCGCGACGCCTTCGCCGCCGAATTGATCGACCGGTTCGGCTCGCTGCCGCCGGAGGTCGAGAACCTCCTCCAGATCATCGCGATCAAGCGCGAGTGCCGCGACGCCGGGGTCGAGCGGGTCGAGGCCGGGCCAAAGGGCGCGGTGGTGACGCTGCGCGGTAACCGTTTTGACAACCCGGCGGGTCTGGTCGAATTGATCCAGAAGCATGCCGGCACGCTGAAACTGCGGCCCGACCAGCGGCTCGTCTACCTGCGCGACTGGGAAGACGAGAAGACCCGCCTCAAGGGCGTCGCCGGGCTGATGCAGGCACTGGCCAAGCTGGCACGCGCTGGCGGCGATTCAGAGGCGCCGCCGATGCCGGCACCCACCCCGGAACTGGTCAAGACCGGCGCGGTAGGAAGACGCTAACCGTCTTCTATTCCTCCCCCGCTGGCGGTTTTCCGGCTCTCTGGCGGCTCGCGTTCGCAACCGACGACAAAAGAGTTGCGTAAGTTACGCACTGCTAGCGGCGACTTCGCTTAAATTAAACGCCGCCTCCGCCAGGAGTGGCGCAAGGTCGCGGCCCCGGAGACAAAGGCTCTTCCCGCGTGTTTGTAGACGCGCGAAAAGAACAGCGGCAGGGAAAGGTAGTGGGGGGCGTATGAGAATAGCGCAGGTTGCTCCGCTCTATGAAAGCTGCCCCCCGCAACTCTATGGCGGTACCGAACGGGTCGTTTCCTATCTGACCGAGGAACTGGTCCGGCTCGGCCACGAGGTCACGCTGTTCGCCAGTGCCGACTCGCGAACGAGCGCGGTCCTCGAGCCCTGCTGCGAGCGCGCGCTCTGGCGCGATCCGCAGGTCAAGGACACCGTTGTCCATCATCTAATCATGCTCGACCGGGTCCGGCGTCGCGCCGATGAGTTCGACATCATCCATTGCCATACCGAATATCTGCACCTGCCCTTCCTCGCGGAGTGCAGCGATAAGACAGTAACGACGATGCACGGGCGGCTCGACTTGCCCGAGCTGAACACGATCTTCAGTGAAATCCCGATGATGCCGCTGGTATCGATCTCAACCGCCCAGCGCGCGCCGCTCGCCTGGGCGAATTGGCTGGGCACGGTCTATCACGGCTTGCCGCGGACGCTGCACCGGACGGGCGCCGGCCAGGGCGGTTATCTCGCGTTTCTTGGACGGATCAGCCCCGAGAAGGGGCCGGATCGCGCCATTGAAATTGCCAGCCGCGCCAACCTGCCGCTGCAGATCGCGGCCAAGGTCGATCCGCCGGACCGGGCCTATTTCGACGCCAAAATCGTCCCGCTGCTGCAGAACCCGCTGATCGAGTTCGTCGGCGAGATTGGCGAAGCCGACAAGCAGGCATTTCTGGGTGACGCCGCCGCGCTGCTGTTCCCGATCGATTGGCCGGAACCGTTCGGGCTGGTGCTGATCGAAGCGCTGGCGGTGGGGACGCCGGTGATCGCCTTTGGCCACGGCTCGGTGCCGGAAATCATCGATGACGGCATCACCGGCTTCGTCGTCGCCAATGTAGGTGAGGCCGTTGCTGCGATCGACGCGGCGCGTCAGCTCGATCGGACCAGGGTCCGCCAGCAGTTCGAGCGGCGCTTCTCGGTCGAGCGGATGACGCAGGACTACCTGGGGATTTACGACAGGCTGCTACACGGTGGCGTGCGCAACGATGCCCAGGGCGAGACCGAGGACGCGGATTAACTGGCGTCGCTAACCTCGACCACGCCTCAGGCGGTCGGTGGGGCGACCTCGTCGAGCGCAAGGCCGCGCGCCTCCGGCCCGACCCGCGTCACCGCGAAGGCAGCGACCGCGACCAGCACCGCCAGCATTGCGAAGACGGCGTTGAGCCCCCAGCCGGTGTAGATCCACAGGATCGTCGGGATCGCCACGGCCGCGCCGATGCGGCCAGCCGCCTGGCACAGGCCGAAGCCCGAGGCGCGGGCATTGGTCGGGAACACCTCGGAGATGAAAATCTGCGACGCGTTGCCGGCAACCTGCGTGCAGAAGATCATGCAGAAGCCGATCGCGAGCACCATCGCCTCGCTGGTCGCATTGGCCCAGATCAGCCCGAAAATGCCGGTGCCGATAAAGGCAATCACGGCGGTCGGCTTGCGGCCGAAGCGCTCCAGCGAATACATCATGAAGGCGCTGGCGCAGGGGAAGGCGAGCGTCATCCAGAAGATCGAGTTCAGCGACTTGGCGATCGTGAAGCCGCGTTCCGCCAGGATATTGGGCATCCAGGCGCCGAGCCCCAGCGCGATCCCGAAAAACGCGAGAAAGCAGATCATCCCGGCGACGACGCGGCCCGGGTATTGCCGAAGCACGATGCCGATCGGGTCGCTCTTGGTGTCGCTGGCTGCGTCTTTTTTGAGCGTGCCGAGCGGCACGGTCCGCAAGCCCATCCGCTGCAGCAGGTCGAGCGCGCGCTGACCCTGCCCGTGGGTGGCGAGCCAGCGCGGCGATTCCGGCAGCGAGAAGCGCATCACGAACACGATCAGGGCGGCGATGCCGATGATGATCCAGATGCCGCGCCAACCGATCGTGTCGCGGAATGCAAGCGTCAACAGCACGCCGACAGGCCAGGGCCAGGCGCCGCCGAGAAACTGCATGAACGCGATCGTGCGGCCGCGGATGTTTTTCGGCGCGTATTCAGCCGTGTAGGAGAAGCACAGCGGCTGCTCGGCGCCGAGTCCCACGCCGGCGAGGAAGCGGAACGCCAACAGCCAGCCGAGACCCGGATCGAACCCGATGCTCGGGATCGCCGGCAGGGCCGCGAGGATCGTCGCCACGCCGAACAGCAAGAGGTTGAACTGATAGACCGTCTTGCGGCCCCACCGGTCGGTGAACTCACCTTGGCCTAGGGTGCCGACGAACAGCCCGAGCAGGGTGATGCTGCCGATCCATGGCACCTGCTGCTGGGTGACGAAGCCGCTCTTGATCAGGTCGGGGACCAGCGCGCCGAAAATCGTGAAGTCGATGACGTCGCAGAAGTAGCCGGAGGCGACCAGCGCCAAGACCCGCCAGTGCAGCGGGCCCATCCGCGCATTATCCATCTGCTCGCCGACAAAGCCCTCGATTGTCTGAGCTGATGTCGCGGTGGCGGTCGCGGCGCTTTGGACCATCGGCGTCTCTCCCCCTACTGTGTCCGGCCCAGGCGAGGACCGGTTTCCCTTTGGCAAAACCTAGCACGATTGCCGCGGCCCCGGTAAAGCGGCGTTGCGGCGAAACAGTCCCGCGGAAGCCGGCAGCAGCATTGCGATTCTGAACGACGTTCAGCCTCGCGCCAGCGCGTCCGCCGCGCTACGATGTCCAGTCGCTGCTTTTCCTGTTTGGAGGACCCGCTGATGGCGCGCCAATACAACGTCATCGACGCCGATGGCCATATCCTCGAACCGCTCGACCTCTGGGACAAATACATGGACCCGAAGTTCCGCGACCGGGCGCCGCGGCTGGTCATCGACAACGAGACCGGCAAGGAGAAGCTGTCAGTCGAGGGCCAGCTGCTCGGCAGCAAGCAGGGCATGGGCGGCATCGGTGGGGTCGGCGCGCGGCAGGGCGAGGTTAAGGCCGCCGAGATGAAATACAACGAGGGGCGCCCCGGCGGCTTCGACCCGCACAAGCGCATCCCCGACATGGATTTGGACGGCATCGACGCCGCCTTTCTGTATCCGAGCATGGGGCTCTTCGCCGGCGCGGTGCACGATCCGGCGCTGGCGGGGGCCTTATGCCGCGCCTACAACCGCTGGCTGGCGGACTACTGCAAGCCCTATCCGGACCGGCTGTTCGGGGTCGCGATGTTGCCGATGCAATCGGTCGAGCATGCGATCGAGGAGATGAAGTTCGCCCGTAAGGAACTCGGTTTCAAGGCGGCCTTCATCCGGCCGAATCCGTACAACAACAAGATGATCAACCACCCCGATTACGAGCCGTTCTGGGCCGCCGCCGAAGAGGTCGACATGGCGATCGGCTTTCATGAGGGCGGCTCCTCCGGGATGCCCACGGTCGGCATCGACCGCTTCGAGGGCCGGGCGGCGCAGCACATCATCAGTCATACGATGGAGATGATGCTGGCCTGCCTTGCGGTGATTTGGGGCGGCGTCTGCGAGAAGCACCCGAAGGTACGGATCGGGTTTTTGGAATCGGGCGGCGGCTGGATCGCGCCGTGGCTCGACCGGATGGACCGGCATTTCGACGATCAGGGCTTCAACGACAGCGGGTTGAAGACGCGGCCCAGCGAGTTGTTCCAGCGAAATTGCTGGATCTCGTTCGAGCCGGTCGAAGGCTCGCTCAATGTGCTGGCCGATTACATCGGCCCCAACAAGATCATGTGGGCGACCGACTACCCGCACCGCGATGGCTTCTTCCCCGGCGCTCCCGAGATGGTGCGCGAGCGCCTCAAGGGCACGTCGCCCGCGACGCAGCACGGCGTCCTCGCCGGTGGTGCGATGGGGTTCTACGGCCTGAATTGAGCAAATACCCTCTCCCGCATCGCGGGAGAGGGAGGGGCCCAGCCCGTCAGGGTTGGGAGGGTGAGGGCCCTTGCGGTGCGTTGGCGTCCTCACCCGGCCTCCGCTTTGCGTCGGCCACCCTCTCCCGCAGTGCGGGAGAGGGTATTTACCGCCTCCCGGCGGCATTTAGTCCCTTGTCGAGCGCGGCGAAGGATTGCGACGGCGCCGGCATCAGCCAGCGGAAGCCTTTTTCCAACAGCTGCTCGACATTGTTGCTGTCGACATGCGGGTGGCCGCACGGGACGTTGCGGTCCTTGCAGATCGCCAGGATGTCGTCGATTGCGGCGGCGACTTCAGGATGTTCGTATTGGCGCGGGTAGCCCATGTCCTGCGACAGATCGCCCTCGCCGATCAGCACCACCCCGATCCCCGGCACCTCTTCCAGCATCTTCGGCAAATTGCGGATCGCCCGCTTCTCCTCGCACATGATCACGACCAGCACCTCGCCCTCGGGGTTGAGCGGCCAGGTGTCGGCGCGCTTGTAATAGGTCTGCTGGTCGATGCCCCAATAACGCGCCGCGGTGCGCGGTGCGTCGCCGCGCTGGCCGGCCGGCTCGTAGTACTTTGCCTCGCGCGGCCGCGGATAGCGGCAGGCCTGCACCGCGTTCCTCGCCTCCTCGACAGTCGAGACATGCGGCCAGACGATCCCGTAGACGCCGATGTCGAGCACCTGCTTGGCGATGAACTGGTTCATCTCGCCGCCATTGGGCGGGATGCGCACAAATGGCGCCACCGCCGGCGCGAGACTGTCCGATTTCACGATCTGGGCGCGGTCGAGCATGTACTGCATGCAGTCGCGCAACTGTCGGATGTCGTACGGGTTGTGCTCCATCTCGAAGACGACGCCGTCATAGCCGGCGGCGCCGATCGATTGGGCCGCGCCGATTTCGGCCGGCGAGAAGGTGACGAACGCGGACTGCCCGCTTTCGAGGGCGCGGATCGCCGGGTTGAGGCGCGGAAGTTCGGGCATGTTCGGGGTCCCTTATGCTGTCACTTGCCGGTCCTTCGTCGCCTGCCAGCGCGCCAGCGCCTCGTGCGGCTTCGAGCGGGCCGGGTCCATGATCTCGTCATGGGTGCCGGTGTTGGCGGTCAGCTCGACGATATAGCCGTTCGGGTCGCGCAAATAGATCGACCGGCAGAACCCATGATCGATCGGGCCGCCGACCTCGCGTCCCGCGGCCTTAGCCTTGTCGAGCATTGTGTCGAACACCGTCGGCTCGACGCCGAGCGCGATGTGCAGGTCGAGCGCGCTTTGCTCTTTGAAGTCGAACGGCTTGCCGGGGACTTCGAAGAAGGCGAGGCAGGAGCCGTCGGCCATCTCGAAAAACGTGTGCAGCGCGTGACCGCCTTCGATCTCGAACGCGCTGACGAAGCGCAGGCCGAGAAATTCTTCGTACCAGGCGCGCGTTTCCTCGGAATCGCGGCAGCGATAGGCGTTGTGATGCAGGCCCTTGATCTCGGTCATATAAGTCCTCCGGATGTCATAAATCTTAATGCGAGCGCAGCGAAACAATCAGGCTTCATTGCATCAAGATTGCTTCGTCGCTGCTCCTCACGAAGGACAGAATCGACCATTAAAAAAACACGCTGACGTTTTTCGCCGACAGCACATTCTGATCGAGCGTCAGCTTGCGGCGCGCAATCTGCCACGCGCCATCGACGCGGCGCAGCCGGTCCTCGCGGGCGCCGACATAGAAATCCTGTTCGCTCTCGCCGCGGCTGCGATAGACGATGAAGTTCGAATACACCGTGATCTCGGTCGCGCTGTCACTCGGTTCGATCTCGATGTTGCTGATCATGTGGCGGGTGCGCGATGGCGGGTCCTCCGCCCAGGCCATGCCGGTCTCCAGCCGAGCGACGCGGCCGTTCAGTGTCTGCTTGCTCTCGTCGAGGATCGCGAGCTCGTCCTCGCGGCCGCGGTCGTCCTCGCTGTAACGGTCGAGGTCCAGGATGGCGATCGCCTTGCTCGATTTCGGATAGCGGTTGCTGCGCGCCGCCATCCAGTAGCGGACATCGTCGGTGAAGAGATCGAGCCATTCGTGAAAGCGTCTCGTATCGAGGAGACGAGCCTCACGGTAGAGGAACTGCTCGACCTCTTGCAGCAGATCGTCGTTACGCATCGCGCGAATGACCTGCTGCGGCGCCGTTCGCCATCAGCTCGGCCCAGCGGCCGTAGAACTGACGGTGATTGCTTTCGCTCATGCGGAACTCGCTCGCGACCGCGCCGAGTGCCGGATCGAAGCGCTCGCGTCCGAGCCCCATCTGCGTGTTGAGCGGCATGCGGCGCGACATGACCCCGCGGCAGGTCTGGGTGCATTCCTGCCAATTGTCCATGTCGTCCTGCTCGAAAGTGCCGGACGGGCTGAAGCCACGCACGCCGGCCAGCCGGATCGCCTCCTTCACCTCGGGCGGCGCCGCCTTGTCGATGAACACCCAGGACCAGACCTCGGTGCGCCCGGGGCCGCGCGGCTGCCACACCCGGAAGGTGCGCGAGGTCGCGCGCAGCAGCGAGAAATTCGGGAATACGGTGCCGACGATCGGGTTGATCAGCCCGGCGCGCGGGCCGAGGCGGCGGTCGACCTCCGGCTTGATCTGTCGCTCATACTCCTGGATGACCGGCATGGGAGGATCGCCGATATCGTCCGGTCCGACGCAGATCAGCACATGGCCGTTGCCGGGCGACACCATCGCGCCGCCGGCATTCGGCTTGGCGGTGACGCCGGTGCTGAACGAGGTCTTCACCGCCGACAGGTGACTCCACGGGACATGATAGGCGTCGCCGCCGAAATTCTCGGCCGGGAATTTCCAATTGCACGGCATCGCCCATTTGTGGGTCGCGACGACCTCGATGCCGCCCTCGCGGCGGTCGACAAACGCGTCGAGATACCATGCCATCTCGCCGAGATAATCGCGTAGCGGCGGCGCTTCCGCATCGAAGGTGGCGAAGTAGAGACCCTTGTACTGATCGAGCTGCGCCACCGGCACGAGTCCCCAACGGTCGCGGTCCAATTCGCCGTGATAGGCTTCCTTGTGATACGGCACGCCCGTCAGGCTGCCGTCATTGCCGTAGGTCCAGCCGTGATAGGCGCAGGTGAAACTGGCGGCGTTGCCGTCATCGGCGCGGCACAGCCGGTTGCCGCGGTGGCGGCAGACATTGAGGAAGGCGCGCACAACATTGTCGCTGCCGCGCACGACGAGAATCGGGTCCTCACCCATATAGGTTGCTATGAAGTCGCCGGGCAGCGGCACCTGGCTGTCGTGACACAAAAACAGCCAGCAGCGCGCGAAGATCTGCGCCAATTCCTGTTCGTAAATGTCAGGCTCGATGAAGATGCGGCGGCTCAGCAGGCCTTGTTCGGTGTCGATCAAGTCGGTGGTGTCGATCGTCACTGGCGCCTCCCTGGAAAGGCCATTCGTATCGTTTAGCCGCGGCGCGGCATGCGTAGCATCGCGCCGGCATCGACGGTCAGGATCGTGCCGGTGATGCCGCACGCGTTGCGGCGCGACGCGAGAAACAAATACGCCCCGGCGAGATCGTCAGGCTGCAGCGCGATCTGCAGCGGGTTGCCGCCGCGCAGCCGATCCTCCATGCCGGGTGTGGCGAATTGCGAGCGGTCGTCATTGCCGAGCGAGACGAGGCCACGCAGATCGGTCATCGTTCCGCCGGGAGCGACGCCGTTGACCCGAATCTCGGGGCCGAGTTCGACCGCCAATTGCCGGATCAGCCCAACCACCGCATGCTTCGAGGCGGTATAGAGCGCGCCGCCGCCGCCGGAGTTGAACCCCGCCACCGAGGCGGTGAAGACCATGCATCCGGAGGATTTCTTCAGCTCCGGGATCGCCGCCTTGGCGCCGTAGATGCAGCCCTTCACATTGACGCCGAAGAGCTCGTCATAGGCGCGCGACAGCTTCTCCTCGTCGAATTCGGCGAGCGGCGCGTAGACGTCGAACACGCCGGCATTGCCAACGAAGATGTCGAGATGACCGAAGGCGCGAACCGTCTCGGCCACCGCCCTCTTGTTGTCGTCGAGGCGGGCAACGTCGCCGGCAATGCCGATCACCTTGTCGCCGAATGCGGCGCGCATCTCGTCGGCCCGGGTGGCGACCCATTCCATCACAGCCACGCGGGCGCCTTCCTCGACGTAGCGCGCGACCACCGCCCGGCCGATGCCGGAGCCGCCGCCCGTGACCAGCGCCACCTGTCCGTCAAGCCAGCCCATGGGGTCCTCCCTTGAGCGCCGGCGGTCAGCATACACCCGCGCCCGCGCTAATGCTCGCGCAGGAAGCGGCCATAGCCGGAATCGCGGAGGTAACGCGGGCAAGCCGCAGCATGCCTCAATAAGAAAGGGCGGCCGGTTTACTCGGCCGCCCTTTCTTCCGTGTTCGGGTCGCTTATTTACTCGGCGTTGCTTTCGCCAAGTTCTGGGCCGCGAAGTCCCAATTGACGAGGTGATCCAGGAACGCCTGGACGAAGTCCGGCCGGCGGTTCTGGTAGTCGAGGTAATACGCGTGCTCCCAGACGTCGCAGGCGAGCAGCGCCGTCTGGCCGAGGGCCAGCGGGTCGACCCCGTTCAGGGTATGGCTGATCTTGAGCTTGCCCTTATCAACGACGAGCCAGGCCCAGCCGCTGCCGAACTGGTCGACCGCCGCCTTCTTGAACTCCTCCTCGAATTTGTCGACACCACCGAGGTCGCGCTCGATCGCCTTAGCGATATCGCCGCTTGGGGCGCCGCCGCCTTTCGGCTTCATCGAATTCCAGAAGAAGGTGTGGTTCCACACCTGGGCGGCGTTGTTGAACACCTTGGTCTTCGCTTCGTCCTTGTAGGTGGTGCGGATCACCTCTTCGAGCGGCATCCGCGCCATCGGCGTGCCTTCCACCAGCTTGTTCAGCGTGGTGACGTAAGTCTGGTGGTGCTTGCCGTGATGGAATTCGAGCGTCCGGGCCGAGGTGTAGGGCTCGAGCGCATTGGTCGGATAGGGCAGGGGCGGCAATTCGAATGCCATGTCTGAACCTCCACTTTGTGGCGTGGCGGGGTGTAGAATCCTGAAATTTTCGGGTTTCTTATCTTGGAAACGACACCGGCGGAGCCGCGTTCCGATCCGGCGCCAGGGTTGTCGCCGACCGCGCAATTGGTCCGGCGGCATGATCGCGACCGGTTCCAGACGGCGCTGTTTGCCCCCGCCGAGCGCCGCGAGGCGCTGTTCGCGCTCTATGCCTTCAATTACGAGATCGCGCGGGTACGCGAGGCGGTCAGCGAGCCAATGCTCGGGCAGATCCGCCTGCAATGGTGGCGCGACGCGATCGCCGCCGCCTATGCCGGCGAGCCGCCGCGGCGGCACGAAGTGGTATTGCCGCTGACCGAGGCAATCCGGGAGCGCGGTCTCGACCGCGCCAGTCTCGACCGCCTTGTCGATGCCCGCGAGCGCGACCTCAACCCCGAGCCGCCACCGAGCCTCGCGGCGCTCGAACACTATACCGAGGGAAGTTCAGCGGAGCTTGTGCTGCTGGCGCTGGAGACGCTGGGAACGCGCGAGCCCGAGGCGCGGGCCGCCGCCCGATCGGTCGGGATCGGCTACGCATTGGCCGGGTTGCTCCGCGCGATGCCATTCCATGCCCGCGTCGGCCGTAATTACATTCCGGCCGAGATCGCGGCGGCCACGGGGCTCGATCCGGCCGATTACGCTGCGGGGCGTGGCACGCCGGCGCTGCGCGCGGCGGTCGCCAAGATCGCGGCGGCGGCGGAACGGAATTTGGCTGCCGCGCGCCAGCAGAAGGGAGCGGTGCCGCGCGGGGCGATCGCAGCGGTGCTGCCGGCGGTGATCGCCGAGCGGTATCTCAAACGGCTGCGGCGCGCCGGGCATGACCCGTTCGCGCCGCAACTGGCATTGCCCGACCCGCTGCAGGCGTGGCGGCTTTTGGCCGCCAGCCTGCTGCGGCGGTACTGACGAGCCCGATCTCTCAGGGGCCGCCGACGTAGTGCAGCGAGATCATGCAGTACAGCATCGGGATCGACAGCAGCGTGTTGACCCGCGACGCGAGCCCGGCGATGCGGCGGGCGGCATTAACCTCGTCGGGCGTCGCCTGGGTCACCCCCATCACCTTGTTCTGGTTGGGCATGATGATGAACCAGACGTTGAACCACATGATCGTGCCGAGCCACATGCCGAAGCCGATCAGCGTGTCATGCAGATTATGCTGGCCGATGCCGAGGATGATCGCCTGGATGATGAAGCCGCCGATCCAGGCGACGATCAGCCCGGTGATGATCGTCGCCATCGCGCCCCAGCGGAACCAGAACAGCGCCTCGGGCAGGATGTAGCGCACCACCGCCGGACGCAGTTCCTGTGGGATTTTCGGCATGGTCGGCGTCTGGGTGAAATTGAAGTACCACAGATGGCCGATCCACATGATGCCGCTGATGACGTGGATCCAGCGGAAGAAGAAGAACCACCAATCGAAGCTGACGAGTTCCATGGTCCTCTCCTCCCCCTAGACGCCGGCAATGGCGTGGGCGACGAGCACCACGATGACCGTCAGGACGACGCCGGCCGCGATCGTCGCCCAGAGATTGTTCAAGAGGCCTTCCATGCGCCTTCCTCCCTTTTGGCCGGCAAACCGAACCGGCGGTTGAAAGAATAACAAGTTTGTTACCGGGATAGAATGCGCGTTTTCCGCGAGGCAGACCTACCGGGCAGCCCCGACGACGGATCAGCTTCGCGGCCTGAGAAGATCGCGAATCTCTTCGAGCAGGACCTCGGAGCGGGTCGGCGCCGGCGGGGCGCTCGGCGCTTCGGCCTCGCGCCGCATCAGCCGCGCCGCCGCCTTACCGACCCAGAAGACGACAAAGGCGATGATAATGAAATTGATCAGCGCATTGATGAAGAGCCCGATGTTGACGGTCGGCGCGCCGGCTTTCTGGGCGGCGTCGAGGGTCGGGTAGCTCTGCCCGTTCAGGGCGACGAAGATGTTGGTGAAATCGACGCCGCCGATCGCCAGTCCGATAACCGGGTTGATCACATCCTTGACGAGGCTGCTGACGACGCCGGTGAAAGCGGCGCCGATAATGATGCCGATCGCCAGGTCGACGACATTGCCGCGCGCGATAAAGGCGCGGAATTCGGCGACCCAGCTCGGTTGCCGCGGCAGACTGAAGCTCGTTTGCATGTGGCCCCCCGTGATGAGCCGCAAGCGCGGCCAGATCACGGGACAGCCTATCACCGGCCCTTGAAGTCGGGCAGTCGGCGCTCGGCGTAAGCCTTGATGCCTTCCTGGAAATCGTCGGTGCGGCGCAGCCAATCCTGCTCGACCAGCTCGCGCTCGGTCGCGGCCTCGATCTCGTCGGCCAGGCCGCGGCGGACGGTCTCGCGGGTCGCCAGCACCGCCAGCGGCGAGGATTGCCCGATTTCGAGCGCCAGTGCCTGTGCCGCGCTGCGCACCTCATCCTGCGGCACCAGCTGGTCGGCGAGGCCGATGCGCACCGCCTCGTCGCCCGGAATGCGCCGTCCTGTGTAGAATAGGAGCGCCGCCTGCTGCGGACCGACCAGGCGGGGCAGGGTCGCGGTCAGGCCGAAGCCGGGATGGAAGCCGAGCCGGTTGAAATTGGCGCTGAACCGAGCCTCGCTGCAGGTCACCCGGAAATCCGGCACGAGCGCCAGGCCGAGACCGCCGCCGACCGCCGGACCATGGATCGCGCCGACGATCGGTTTCTTGGTGCGGAAGAGGCGAATCGCCTCCTTGTAGAGGTGCCGGCCGGCGCCGCTGCGGGCCGCCTCCTGGACCGTGCCGGTGTCCATCCGCTTCGAGAAATCGGCGCCGGCGCAGAACGAGCGACCCTCGGCGGCGAGCACGATCGTGCGGCAGGCAGCATCGGCATCGAGCCGCTCGAACGCTTCGCCGATCTCGGCGATCAGCGCGCTGTCGAAGAAATTGTGCGGCGGCCGCCGCATCTCGACCGTGGCGACAAAGCCATCGAGGCTGACGCCGATTTCCTTGAAGCCGGTGTAGTCGCTCATGGCGTCCTCCCTAGCGTTTGACGATCAGCGCATCGACGACGGTCAGGCCCTCGCCCTCGGCATGCACGATTACCGGGTTGAGGTCGATCTCGGCGACAGCGTCGGCATGGTCGGCCGCAAAGCGCGACAGCGCCGCCATCAATTCGGCCAGCGCCGGTTTGTCGGCGGGCTTGGCGCCTCGTACGCCGTCGAGGATCGCGGCGCCGCGCAATTCGCCGAGCAGAGCCAGCGCCTCGTCCGGGCCTAGCGGCACTGGCGCAAATGCGACGTCGCGCAAGACTTCGACATGGATGCCGCCGAGCCCGACCATCAGCATCGGCCCGAAAGCCGGATCGCGGGTCACGCCGAGGATCATCTCGACCCCGCGCGGCGCCATCGCCTGCACCAGGACGCCGTCGATCTCGGCGCCGCGATGCGCCGCCTGCGCTCGCGCCATCACTGTGCGGTACGCCGCGCGCACCGCGGCGTCGCCCGAAACGCCGAGTGCGACGGCGCCGGCCTCGGTCTTGTGCAGGATATCCGGCGACTGGACCTTCAGCGCGATGGGGCTGCCAATTTTCGCCGCGGCCGTGGCCGCTTCCTCCTCGCTGCGCGCCAGGACCTCGGGCGGGCGCGGCACGCCGTAACGCGCCAGTAGCTCCTTCGAGGCGATCTCGGTCAGGGTGGGGCCGGCGATCGCAAGCGCGCGCTCGATCTCACCGCGCAGGCTGGCGGCGGTCGGCGGCGGCGCGGCACGGTGCTTGATCCGCTCCTGGAAGGCGGCGTAATCGACCAGTGCCCGGATCGCGCGGGCGCAGCTCGGCATAGAGGTGTAGCAGGGGATGCCGGCAGCAGCCAAAGCGCCGATCGAGGCGGCGCTCGCGGTGGTGTAGGTCGATAAGAGGATCGGCTTGTCGGTGGTGGCGACGAGTTCGCTCATTTCGCCGGCGAGCTTCTTCGCCCGCTCGGGGTTCGCGAGCGAGCTGATCAGCAGGATCGTATCGATTCGCTGCGATTCCCGCAGCAGCTCGACAATCGGCGCGTAACCAATCTGGCCGATTGCCTGGGCCGTCGCGTCGATCGGGTTCTGCGCCGAGCCGTAGGACGGCAGCAGCGCCATGATGCGGCGCTGGATGTCGTCTTCCAGCACCGGCAGTTCGAGGTCGTGCGCCGACAAGATATCCGACATCCATACAGCGCTGCCGCCGGAGCCGGTGACGATCGCGACCCGGTTGCCGCGCGGCAGGCGGCAATAGGCAAAGGCGGTGGCAATATCGACCACATGGTCGAGGTCCTCGCCGCGGATTATGCCGTGGTGGCGAAACACCGCGTCGTCGGCCGCGCCGGCATGGGCCAGGGCGCCGGTATGCGAGGCGGCGGCACGGCGGCCCGCGTCGGAGCGGCCGACCTTGGCGACGATCAGCGGTTTGCCGGCCCGCGCTGCCTTGTCGGCGACGGCGCGGAAGCGGCCGGTGTCGCGGATGCCTTCGAGATAGCACAGGAAAATGTCGGCGCCGCCCGCTTCGAGCACCCAGTCGACATAGTCATGCGCCTCCAGCACGGTCTGGTTGCCGGCGCTGACCTGATAGGTGAACGGCAATTGCCGGTCGCGGCCGCGGCTGAGAAACGCGAAGGTCAGCGCGCCGCTTTGGCAGGAGACGGCGATCTGTTTTGCCTTGCTCCCCTGCGGCAACAGCGGGTCGTTCGGATCGTGGAACACCGGGCTGAAGGTCGCGACCAGCGGCTGCAGCGGGTTGACCAGCCCCTCCGAGTTCGGCCCGGCGATGACCATGCCGGTGCGCTCTGCGATCGCCCGCAAGGCGATATCGCGCTGCGCCGCCTCCTCGCTC
>DATARH010000028.1:0-1802 GCA_036264235.1 Allostellaceae bacterium | reverse complement strand
ATTCAACGGCCGGATTGCGGGAGTGGTAGTTCGTGATCGGTGTCTAGGCTGTCTATCCAAGCCGACACCGCTTCGAGCGAGACCACACGGCCAGCCGCGACCGAAGCGCGGGCCTCGGCGATCATCTCGGCCTCGCGCGCGACACGCTGTTCCCTTTCCTGCGCAGTTTCCTTGCGAGGGGCGGGAAGGCCAGCGCCGGTCATGAAGCCGAGAGTGGGCATTCCGGGAAGATAGGCGCCTTGATGGTTCATCGCTACCCTTTTCCTGGCCCGGCTGCCCCGGCAAACGCCCAAGACGCGACACACGAAAGTCGCCCGTTTTCAGCCAGTTCCTCCGACCTACGCGCGATAAACGCCATCAGCACCGTGAAGGGGCGATGCCACATGACCACCTTCCTGGCGGACCGTAACCGGCCGCCCTATCAGACAGGCGCGGCTGCAGCCATCAGGTTGCCTTCCTGCTGTTGACCTGGCGGCGCATCTCGTCGGCCAGCGGATGCAGGACGCCCGCCGGTTGTGATGCTACGACACTGTAGCCAATGCCATTGCCTGACCAGGTAAACCCCGTCACTCCGCGATCCTCATGCTGGGTCATCCTCGTGTCACGGTCGATCGCCATCGGCCGGATCAGCATCGCGACGCGGCTGCCGTGGTCGTCGTCGTAGAGTAACATGGCAGCTGGACCATGCATCGTGGCGACGATCCGTCCACCCATGAAGCGGTAGCCGGATGCCATAAGGTCGGGCACGGAGATGGGGTGGTGCAGCTGGTCCGATGCCCAGCTCACCAGTTCGCCGCGGTCCGCCGCCTTGAGTTCCACCGGCCGCAGTCGGTCGGGTGCGTAGACCACGTAGTTCATCGTCGCTTCCTGCGCCAACGCGGCGATGCCGTTCATGGATGCCATGGTCATGCCGCGCAGCGACCAGCCGCCAACGCCACCGAGGCTGAGCACTACCACAGCCGCGGCCGCGGTGGACCAGATGCGCAAGCGCGGCCGGCGCTGTGCCTCGATCAGGTGGCTCAGGCCCAATTGCGGTGGCACCGGCTCTTCGGCGATCGGACGCAGGGCGTCACGCAGCAGCGCGCGCTGCGCCACATAGCCTGCGATCCGTCGTGCCTCTTCCGGGTGCCCGTCCAAGTAGGTCTGCACTGCCGCGCGCGGCTTGGCATCCAACACATCGTCGACAAAGCCTTCCAGGTCGTCTTCGGTGATGGGAAGGGGCGGACTCATTTGATCCTCCGTAATGGAACGGCCTGGGCAACCCTGGTCGTTCCGGTATCCATGAGGCACGCCAGGCGCTCTCGCGCCCGGTGAAGTCGGGACATCACTGTCCCGACCGGGATGTCAAGCACCCTCGCCGCATCTGCGTATGACAGATCTTCCACCGCAACAAGCAACATGACGCTGCGCTGCTCCTCCGGAAGAGAGTGCAGCGCACGGAGCACCTGTTGGAAATGCACCCCTTCCTCCTGCGTCGCTGGCCTGGCGATCTGGGCCTCGTCGACATCCTCCAGCTCCGCGTGGGGGCCGCGCCGCCTCGTCTGGCGTAGTCGGTTGAGCGTCAGGTTGTGCAGGATGGTGAAGATCCACGCCCGGGCATTGCCATCAGGCTTGCGCTGATACCAGCGGGAAATGACGCGCTCCAGGCAATCCTGTACCAGGTCATCAGCCATAGCACCGTCGCGCACTTGGGCGCGTGCGTACCGGCGAAGCGCTGGAATCAATGGCTCGACCACGAGCCGCATGTCGTTCATGATCCGCGTACCGTCCATCGGTTGACCCGTCTGTGGATGTGGACACCG
>DATARH010000252.1:0-25566 GCA_036264235.1 Allostellaceae bacterium | reverse complement strand
GTAAGGTCATGCACACAAAAGCGGCAGAGCGGGGAGCGTGATGCTTCGACGGCACATTTTCGGCGCGGCGCTGCTTGCAGTGGCCGCCGGCTTGGCGCCATACGCGGCCTCGGCGCAGACCGCGACAAAGACGCTGCGCTTCATCCCGCAAGCCGATCTCAGAAGTATCGACCCGATCTGGACCACCGCCTACGTCACCCGCAATTTCGGCTATCTCGTTTTCGATACGCTGTTCGCGCTCAACAAGGATCTGAAGCCGCAGCCGCAGATGGTCGACAGCTGGACCGCCAGCGACGACAAGCTCACCTATAAATTCACGCTGCGCGGCGGCCTCAAATGGCACGACGGGCAGCCGGTCCGCACCGCCGATTGTGTCGCCTCGATCGAGCGCTGGGGGAAGCGCGACACCCTCGGCCAGAAACTCATGGAGGCCGTCGACAAGATCGCGGCCGACGACGACAAGAGCTTCACGATCAAGCTCAAATTCCAGTTTCCGCTGCTCTTGGACGGGCTCGGCAAACTGTCGAGCAACGTGCCGTTCATGATGCCGGAGCGGCTCGCCAAGACCGACGCGTTCCAGCAGATCCCGGAAGCGATCGGCTCGGGGCCGTTCAAATTCGTCAAGGCGGAATGGGTTCCCGGCAGCAAGGCCGTGTTCGTCAAAAATACGGATTACGTGCCGCGCAAAGAGCCGCCGAGCCTCGCCTCCGGCGGAAAGGTTGCGAAGGTCGATCGGGTCGAGTGGCTCTATATCCCAGATACCGCGACCGCCGCGGCGGCGCTCAACGCCGGCGAAGCCGATTGGTACGAGCAGCCGCCGCAGGACATCCTGCCGGTCTTCGCCGCCAACAAGGACGTGACCGTCGCGATCACCGACCCGTTCGGCAGCATCGGCGTGTTGCGGTTCAATCACCTATTCCCGCCCTTCGACAATCCGAAGATGCGCGAGGCGGTGCTGAACCTCGTCGACCAAAAAGACTACATGCGCGCCGTCGCCGGCGACGAGAAATACTGGAAGGCCTGCGCCGCGATCTTTGTCTGCGGCGGCACTCCGTTCGAGAGCGCGGCCGGCGCCGATGCGCTGCTGCACGGCCCGAACATCGAGAAGGCCAAGGCGCTGATCAAAGAAGCCGGCTACAAGGGCGAGCGCATCGTGCTGCTGTCGGCGACCGACCAGCCGATCGTGCAGAACCAGGCGCTGGTGACCCGTGACCGGCTCGCCGCGGCCGGTCTTAATATCGACATGCAGGCCAACGATTGGGGGACGCTGATCACCCGGCGCGCCTCCAAGGAACCGATCGACAAGGGCGGCTGGAACATCTTTCACACCTGGACCGCCGCGCCCGACATGCTGTCCCCGGCGACGAATATTCCGCTGCGCACCAACGGCGACAAGGCGTGGTTCGGCTGGCCGACCGATCCGAAGATGGAAGAGTTGATCGACGCCTGGTTCAAGGCGCCAGACCCCGCCGCTCAGAAAAAACTGGCCGAGGACATTCAGGTGGAGGCCTTCACCAAGGAGTTGCCTTACGTGCCGACCGGCCAGTTCGTGATCCCGACAGCTTACCGCAAGAACCTCGACGGCATCATCATCGCGCCGGTGGCGTTCCTGTGGAACGTCGAGAAGAAATGACCCCGGCGCGGATCGGCTGACCGATGTTCACCTACATCATCCGCCGCATCCTGGCGACGATCCCGGTGATGGCCGTCGTCGCAATCTTTGTGTTCGCGCTCCTTTATCTGAGCCCCGGCGATCCGGCGGCGATCATCGCCGGCGACACCGCGACCGTCGACGATATCGCCCGCATCCGCGCGCAGCTGGGCCTCGACCAGCCGGTCTATATCCAGTTCGGCAGCTGGGTCTGGCGCCTGTTGCACGGCGATCTCGGCATCTCGATCTTCACCAATCTGCCGGTCATGAAGCTGGTCGAGCAGCGGATCGAGCCGACGGTGGCGCTGACGGTCACCACGCTGGTCTTCTCGGTCGTGGTGTCGATCCCGATGGGCATTCTCGCCGCCTGGAAGGCCGGATCGTGGATCGACCGGTCGGTGATGGTTTTCGCGGTGATCGGCTTTTCCGTGCCGGTGTTTGTGCTTGCCTACATCCTGATCTACGTCTTCGCGATCTCGGCCGATTGGCTGCCGGTGCAGGGCTACGTCAGCATCACCGACGGGTTCCGGCCGTTCCTGTCGCACCTGATCCTGCCGAGCCTGGCGCTCGGGCTGATCTACACGGCGCTGATCGCGCGCATCACCCGCGCCAGCATGCTCGATGTCCTGGCGCAGGACTACATCCGCACGGCGCAGGCAAAGGGGCTCGGCAGCGAGCAGGTGCTGATCGGCCATGCCCTGAAAAACGCGGCGGTGCCGATCGCGACGATTATCGGCATCGGGGTGGCGTTGCTGATCTCGGGCGTGGTGGTGACGGAGACGGTATTCGCGATCCCCGGGCTCGGGCGGCTGACGGTCGACGCGATCCTGCGCCGCGACTACCCGATCATCCAGGGCATCATTCTGATCTTCTCGGCCGCTTATGTGATGGTCAACCTGCTGGTCGATCTCAGCTACACGCTGATCGATCCGCGCATCCGGTATTGAGCGCCGCATGACGATCGTACCCACCACAGATCTTGTCGCGACCGCGATCGAGCCGGCGTCGCGGCGGCGAGGCCGAGACTACATCCGCCGTCACCCGACGATCGTCGTCGGCGCCGTGCTGCTGCTGCTCATGGTAGCGATGGCGGTGTTCGCACCGTGGCTCGGCACCGTCGATCCGCAGGCATTGTCACCGATCCGGCGGCTCAAATGGCCGTCCAATGAATACTGGTTCGGCACCGACATGCTCGGGCGCGACGTCTACAGCCGCACGATCTATGGCGCCCGGGTGTCGCTGATCGTCGGCGTCAGTGTTGCCATCTTCAGCACCGGTCTCGGGCTCGCAATCGGCGTCCTCGCCGGCTTCACCCGCTGGGTAGACGCTATCGTGATGCGGATCATGGACGGGCTGATGTCGATCCCGTCGATCCTGATCGCGATCGCGCTGATGGCGCTGACGCATGCCAGCATGGAGAACGTGATCTTCGCGATCACCGTGGCGGAGGTGCCGCGGGTGACGCGGCTGGTGCGCGGGGTCGTGCTGACGCTGCGCGAGCAGCCTTATGTCGAAGCGGCGCTGGCGAGCGGCACCGGTTTCATCCGCATCCTCTGGCGGCATATCGTGCCGAACACGCTGCCGCCCCTGCTCGTCCAGGGGACCTTCATCGCCGCCTCGGCGATGATCACCGAGGCCATCCTGTCGTTTATCGGGGCCGGCACGCCGCCGAACATCCCGAGCTGGGGCAACATCATGGCCGAGGGGCGCAGCCTGTTTCAGGTCGCGTATTACATCGTGCTGTTTCCCGGCATCATGCTCTCGATCACGGTACTGGCGATTAATCTGCTCGGCGACGGGCTGCGCGACGCGCTCGATCCGCGTCTCCAGCGGCGGATGTAACCGCAGTGACAACCGCCTACATGCCGACGCAACAGACCGCGGCGCGGACGGCGCCCGCGCCGCGCATCGAGACCGCGATTGAACCGCTGCTTTCGGTCGAGGGTCTGAAGACCTGGTTCTATACTCGCGACGGCATCGTCCGCGCCGTTGACGGCGTTTCTTTCCATGTGTTGCCGGGCGAGACGCTGGCAATCGTCGGCGAGAGCGGCTGCGGCAAGAGTGTCACTGCGCTGTCGGTGCTGCGGCTGATCCCGTCGCCTCCCGGCCGCATCGTCGAGGGTCGGATTCGGTTTGCCGGGCGAAACCTGCTCGACCTGAGCGACGCCGAGATGCGCGACGTGCGTGGCAACGACATCTCGATGATCTTTCAGGAGCCAATGACGTCGTTGAACCCGGTGCTGACGATCGGGCGACAGATCGGCGAGACGCTGACACTGCACCAGGGGCTCGACCGCAAGGCGGCGCTGGCAAAAGCGGTCGATATGCTGCGGCTCGTCCACATTCCCGAGGCCGAGCGTCGCATCCGGCAATATCCGCATGAATTGTCGGGCGGCATGCGGCAGCGGGTGATGATCGCGATGGCGCTCGCCTGCAACCCGAAATTATTGATCGCCGACGAGCCGACCACCGCCCTCGACGTAACGATCCAGGCGCAGATCCTCGATCTCATGCGCGAGCTGAAGTCGAAGATCGACGCTGCGATCGTGCTGATTACACATGATCTCGGCGTGGTCGCTGAAATGGCGCAGCGCGTGGTCGTGATGTATGCCGGCCGCAAGGCCGAGGAGGCAACCGTCGGCGAATTGTTCCGGCGGCCATTGCACCCCTACACCAAAGGGCTGCTCGCCTCGGTGCCGCATCTCGGCGCCAGCCTTGGCACCGCACGGCCGCCGCGGCTCGCCGAAATCGCCGGCACCGTACCATCGCTGAAGGAGCCGATCCCGGGTTGCCCGTTCGCGGCGCGCTGCGCCTTCGCCACCGGCATCTGCGAGACCGAGATGCCGGAGTTCGAAGAAAAGCGCCCCGGCCATTACGCCGCCTGTTTCCATTCCGACCAGGTGGAAGCGGCATGAGCATCGCCGCGCGCGAGCCAAGCGCCGAGCCGGCGCTGCTGTCGGTCAAGGGGCTGGTGAAGCATTTCCCGGTCAAGAAGGGCTTGCTGCAGCAGACGGTCGGGCATGTGCATGCGGTCGACGGTATCTCGTTCGATATCGAGGAGGGCGAGACGCTCGGTCTCGTCGGCGAGAGCGGCTGCGGCAAATCCACCGCCGGCAAGGCGATCCTGAAGCTGATCGAGCCGACCGCCGGCGAGATCCGGATTCATGGCGAGCGCATCGACCAGCTGTCACGCGCCGGTATGCGGCCCTATCGGCGCGAATTGCAGGTCGTATTCCAGGACCCGTATTCATCACTGAACCCGCGCCTCAAAATCCGCGAGATCATCGCCGAGCCGCTGACCAATTACGGCGTCGCCCACGGCCCGGCACTGAACGACCGGGTGACCGAGCTTGCCGGCAAGGTCGGGCTGCGGCCCGACGCGCTCGGCCGCTACCCGCACGAATTTTCCGGCGGACAGCGTCAGCGGATCGGTATTGCCCGGGCGCTGGCGCTGAACCCGGGCCTGATCATCTGCGACGAGCCGGTGTCGGCGCTCGACGTGTCAGTGCAGGCGCAGGTGATCAATCTGCTTGGCGATCTGCAGCGCGAATTCGGCCTCTCCTATCTGTTCATCGCCCACGATATCGCTGTCGTCGAGCACATCAGCCAGCGGATCGCGGTGATGTATCTCGGCAAGATCGTCGAGATCGCCGACAAGAACTCGCTGTTCACCCGGCCACAGCACCCTTACACCGAGGCGCTGTTGTCGGCGGTGCCGGTGCCGGATCCCGAGGCGGCAAAAAAGCGGATCATCCTCAAGGGCGACGTGCCGAGCCCGATCAACCCGCCCTCCGGCTGCCGGTTCCACACCCGCTGCGCCTATGCCTTCGATCGCTGTTCGGTCGAGGAGCCGCCGCTGCAGAAAGTATTGCCCGGCCATTTCGCGGCCTGCCATCTGCGCGACGCCGGGCCGGCCCCGGCTGCTAACGGATCGGCGGCTGCCGCGTTAAGCTGAAATATGCAGGAAGCGGTTCAGCGCACTGACGTCGCGATCATCGGCGCCGGCCCAGTCGGCCTGTTTGCGGTGTTTGAATGCGGCATGCTGCGGATGCGCTGCCATGTCGTTGACGCGCTGGCGGTGCCCGGCGGTCAGTGTGCCGCGCTGTACCCGGAAAAGCCGATCTACGACATTCCGGGCTATCCGCGTATCGATGCCGCCGAGCTGATCGATCGGCTGACCGAGCAGGCGGCGCCCTTTGCACCGGTCTACCATCTTGGCCATGCGGTGACCGGGCTCGAAGCGGCCGAAGACGGTTTCCTGCTCGAGACTGCTGGCGGCCTGCGCTTGCAGGCGCGCGCGATCGTCATCGCTGCCGGCGCCGGCGCTTTCGGACCCAACCGTCCGCCGTTGGCCGGGATCGAGGCCTTCGAGGACGAAAGCGTTTTCTATTTCGTACGGCGGCGCGAGGATTTCCGCGACCGTCGCGTGGTCATCGCCGGCGGCGGCGACTCGGCGGTCGATTGGGCCTTGTCCCTGGCCGATGTCGCCGAACGGGTCATGGTCGTGCACCGCCGCGCGAAATTCCGCGCCGCGCCGGAATCCGCAGCGCGGCTGCAGCAGCTGGCCGATGCCGGCCGGATCGAGCTGGTGATCCCGTACCAGCTGCACGCGCTCGAAGGCGATGGCGGCAAATTGCAGGCCGTCATTGTCGCCGATCTCGCCGGCAAGATGCGCCGGCTCGAGGCCGACCGGCTGCTCCCGTTTTTCGGGCTCGCGACCGATCTCGGTGCGGTGGCGCAATGGGGGCTTGCGCTCGATCACAACCACATCGCGGTCGACCCGGCGACCTGCGCAACGTCGCACCACGGCATTTTTGCGATCGGCGATATCGCCGCCTATCCCAGCAAGCTGAAGCTGATCCTCTCGGGCTTTGCCGAGGCGGCATTGGCGGCGCACGCGATCCACCCGCTCGTTCATCCGGGCGAGGCGTTGCATTTCGAGTACTCGACGACGAAGGGCGTGCCCGGCCGCTAACCCCGAACTATTGGCAAGCTATTCCGCCGGCCCCGCCGCAGCCACCGTCCGGCGAGCCGGTTCCGGCTCAACCTCGGAAACGGCACCGACCGGCAACCGGCATGAAATCGTCGTGCCCTGGCCCGGCACCGAATCGATCTCGATATCGCCGCCGTGCAATTCGATCAGGCTCTTGACCAGAGACAGGCCGAGCCCGGCGCCGGATTGCCGGGCCTGCGGGTTGCCGCGTTCGAACATCTCGAAGACGCGCTCCTGATCGGCCGACGGGATGCCGACACCGGTGTCGGTGACGGCGAGCACGATCTCGCCATTCTCGCGCCGCGCTTCGAGCCGGATCGTGCCGCCGGCTGGAGTGAACTTGATCGCGTTGGAAACGAGGTTGAACAGCGCCTGTTTCAACCGCCGCTCGTCGGCCGCGATCACGCCGATATCGGGGCCGCAATCGATGGTCAGCGCCAGGCTCTGGTTGCGGGCGCGTTCATGAGTCAGCGTCACCACCGATTCGAGCAGCTCGCGGATTTCGATGCGCCCGGTTTCGAGCGCCATGTAGCCGGCCTCGATCGTCGCAAGGTCGAGGATATCGTTGATCAGCGACAGCAGGCGGTGCGAGCTGTCGAGAATGCCGCGGCTATAGTCGAGTTGGCGCGGGGTGAGCGGGCCGAAATACTCGTGCGCGAGAATTTCGGCAAAGCCGATGATCGCGTTGAGCGGCGTCCGCAATTCGTAGGAAACATTCGCGATGAATTCGCTCTTCAGCCGGCCGGCGGTTTCGAGCGCCTCGTTGCGCTCGCGCAGCGCGCGTTCTACCCGCGCCGTATCGGTGACATCGAGGCAGGTCAGCAGCGCATTGCCGTCCGGCAGCGGCACCGTCGCCATCTGCAGGACCGAACCATCGAGGCGATCGAGCGAGCCGCTCGCCTCGGTTTGCGCCGTCACCTTGCCGATAACCTGCTGCTTCACCACCGACCAGTCACCGCCGCCGTCATCGTAGAATGCGCGGGTCTTTTCGACGATCTCGCTGATGTGCGGTTCGCCATCCAGATCCGCCTCGGACAGTGCCCAGATCTTGCGGTATGCCGGGTTGTGAAGTTTCAGGCGTCCATCGCTGCCGAACACCGCGATGCCTTCGAACGAATTGTCGAGCGTCTCGCGCTGCACCTCGATCAACGTGTTGTACGAACGCTCGAGCGCCAGGCGGTCGGTGACATCCTCATAGGCAAAGATCAGGCCGCCGAGCGGATGCGGCGACACCGACACGCTGAGCGTGCGATCGTCGGGAAGGTGCATCAACTCGTGCTGCGGCTCGATGAGCGTGGTGAACATATCGAGCTGCTGGCGCTTGAACAGGCGGAAATCGGCGAGTTCGGGAATGCGGCGCCGTTCGCGCAAGCGTTCGAGCAATTCGTCGAGCGATGGCTCACCGGCGAGCCAGTCATATTCGAGGCCCCAGAGCTCCGTGAAGGCCGAATTGAAGAATTTGAGGCGCTTGTCGGAGCCGTAAATCGCAACGCCGGCGTGAATGCGTTCGAGCACCTCGCCATGCGCATTGATGTGGCGCGACAGTTCACCTTCGATACTTTCGACCTCGGTGCGGTCGACCGCAAAACCGATCGTGCCGCCCTCGGCCATGGGCAATTCGGTCACCTCAACCCAGCGCCGGGAGCCGCCGATGACGAGGTGGCGGCGCTCGCTCTGAACCGTTCCGGTCGCCGCGGTGCGCGCCATTTCCAGGGCACGGTTGCGGCCGCTGATCGGCGCCAGCTCGCGACCTTCGGCGAGCGCGGCTTCCGTGGTCGTATCGAGCGCCATCGCGTAGGCGTGGTTGCAATCGATCAGCTTCAGATCGCGATCCCGCCGCCATACCGGCAGCGGCAGCGCATCGAAAAATTCGCGCAATGCCTGGGCCGCGATCGAGGCGCCGCGCTGCGCCGCCTCGGCTTGCCGCGCCGTCGAGGCATCGGCCAGCCAGAGGACGGCATCGCCACTCGCCGCTTTGCGGCCCTCCGCTGCCCAGGCACTGCCCTCGGCACCGGCAAGCACCAGACTGAAGCTGCCGCCATCCCGTCGCAAACGATCGACCGCCGCCGCGAATCGCCCCACATCGGCTGGCGCAAGTCGGTCGCAAAAATCGGCGTAGCTTCCGTCGTCTGCAGCATCGATCCGAGCAATCGGCGCCGTGGCGAGGATCGCCGCCAATCGGGCACGGTTGCTGTCGGCAGCGGCGGTGGCCGCCCTGGCTTCCTCAAGCCGCGCGCCAAGATCCTTGCGGGTGCGCAGCCACAATGCGCCGAAGACCAGCCCCGCGATCAATAGAATTCCGGCAGCGATCTCGATCACGATTTGCTGCCCATCGTCCGCATCCGTTCAGCGCTCCGGGCCTCCGAGGAGGCGCCGGTGCTTCAATCGCGAGATTATGAGCCGCTTTCTTAAAAAAGAAAAACCAACAGCGCCCGTCGGCACGATGCCGTGGCACACCGAGCGCCGCAGGGCCGCTTTTGCACGAATCTGCGGCCAGCACGCGAGGCTCGGCGGAATCCCGATTACGGAATTATGCCTATCTTATAGCACAACAATCCTGTTGGTACTGTCCGTGCCAAAACCGGACAGCACCATCCTGTTTTGTCAAGCAACATATAAATCGACAGTGCAATCAAGTCTTTAGGGCCAGGCTAATATCGATAGTGATCCGCCTTGTACGGGCCGGCCGGGCGAATGCCGAGATACTCGGCCTGGGTTGGCGTGAGCCGGGTCAGCTTGGCGCCGAGCCTGTCGAGGTGCAGTGCTGCGACCTTTTCATCGAGATGCTTCGGCAGCACGTAGACCTTGTTCTCGTATTTGCCCGGATTGGTCCACAGCTCGATCTGCGCCAGGACCTGGTTGGTGAAGGAGGCGCTCATCACGAAGCTCGGGTGGCCGGTGGCGCAGCCGAGATTCACCAGCCGGCCCTTGGCCAGCACGATCAGGCGTTTGCCGTCGGGAAAGACGACTTCGTCGACCTGCGGCTTGACCTCCTCCCAGACGTAGTTGCGGAGCGCGCCGATCTGGATCTCGCTGTCGAAATGGCCGATGTTGCAGACAATCGCCCGATCCTTCATCTGCCGCATGTGATCGAGCGTGATCACATCGACATTGCCGGTCGCGGTGACGAAGATATCGCCGGCCGGCGCGGCATCGTCCATTGTCGTGACCTGGTAACCTTCCATCGCCGCCTGTAGGGCGCAGATCGGGTCGATCTCGGTGACCATGACCCGGGCGCCCTGGCTTCTGAGGCTCGCGGCCGAACCCTTGCCGACATCGCCAAAGCCGCAAACTACCGCGGTCTTGCCGGCGAGCATCACATCGGTCGCGCGCTTGATCCCATCGACGAGGCTCTCGCGCACGCCATAGAGATTGTCGAATTTCGATTTTGTCACGCTGTCATTAACGTTGAAGGCCGGCACCTGAAGCCTGCCGGCGCGCATCATCTCGTAGAGCCGGTGCACGCCGGTCGTGGTTTCTTCCGAGACGCCGCGCACGTCGCGCAGCAGGTCCGGGTGCCGCTCGTGCAGGATCAGAGTCGCGTCGCCGCCATCGTCGAGCACCATGTTCGGCCGCCAGCCGGCATAGGGTCCGCTCTCGGGTCCGCGCAGGGTCTGCTCGATGCACCAGTCGTATTCCTCCTCGGTCTCGCCCTTCCAGGCGAAAACCGGGGTGCCACCAGCGGCAATCGCTGCCGCGGCGTGGTCCTGGGTCGAAAAGATGTTGCAGGAGCTCCAGCGCACCGTCGCGCCGAGATGGGTCAAGGTCTCGATCAGCACCGCGGTCTGGATCGTCATATGCAGACAGCCGACGATGCGAGCGCCGGAGAGCGGCTTCGCGGCGCCGAACTCGTCGCGCAGCGCCATCAGCCCGGGCATTTCGGTTTCGGCGATCGCGATTTCGCGGCGTCCCCAGTCGGCGAGACCGATATCGGCGACTTTGTAGTCGGGCATTCAGCGACTCCCAGGCTGGCGCGCCGCAGCGCGTTTCAAGATATAAAGATATCTTTAAGTCTTCTCCGTGCCCGCCGCAAGCAGGATCAGCAGGTCGGGACCGCGGCGTTGAAATCGTCGAGCAGTGCGGCGATCCGGCCGCCATCCGACTGGTCCATAATCGCGCGGGCGCGCCGCGTCGCCGCGACCATATCGAGGCTGCGGATGCGCTGCTTGATGCGTGGGATGTTGCGCGGCGCCATCGACAAGTCGCGCAGTCCGAGACCGAGCAGCAGCGCCGCGTAACGCGGCTCGCCGGCCATCTCGCCGCAGATGCTGATCGGGATGTCGCGCCGCTCCGCCGCCTCGACCGCGAACTGAATCAGCCGTAGTACGCCCGGGTGCAGCGGGTTGTAGAGATGCGCGACCTGCTCGTCGCTGCGGTCGGCGGCGAGCGTGTATTGAATGAGGTCGTTGGTCCCGAGCGCGAAGAAATCGGCCTCGCCGGCGAGCGCGTCGGCGGCCAACGCCGCTCCGGGAACCTCGACCATGACGCCGACCGGCGGCAATGCAGCCGGAAGCCGCAAGCCGCGCCGCCGCAGCCGCCGTGCCACCTGGTCGAGCGCCTCGCGGGTCCGCCGTATCTCGCTGACCGTCGTCACCATCGGCAACAGGATGCGGATCGGCCCGAGCGCCGCGACGCGCAGCATTGCCGCCAATTGCGTGTCGAGCAGCCGCCGCTCCTTTAGCGACAGGCGGATTGCCCGCAGCCCCAACGCCGGGTTGGCCGGCTCGCTGCCGCCATATCCTGACAGCGCCGCCGGCAACTTATCGCCGCCGACATCGAGCGTGCGCAGCGTGACGATGCGCCCGCCCATGCCACGTACCAGGGCGGCGTAGAACTCGTACTGCTCCTCCTCGTCCGGCAGGTCGTCACGGTTCAGGAACAAGAACTCGGTGCGCACGAGGCCAAGCCCGACCGCGCCGTTGGCGAGCGCCGGTTCGACCTCGGCGGCCAGTTCGACATTGGCTTCCAGGCGAATCTCGACGCCGTCGCGGGTCACCGCCGGGACCCGGCGCAACCGCGCCAGATGGCGCCGCTCGCGCACGATGTCCTGCTGCCGCAGGCGGTAGGTCTCGAGCGTGGCTGGCTCCGGATCGACGATGACGAGGCCCTCTTCGCCATCGATCACCACCAGGTCGCCGGGCCGGGCGCGTTCGAGCAATGCCGGAACCGCCAGCACCGCCGGCAAGCCGAGCGCGCGCGCCATGATCGCGGTGTGACTGTCGGGGCCGCCGAATTCCGCGGCGAAACCGCCAATACGGCGCGGGTCCATCAACGCGGTGTCGGCCGGCGTCACCTCCTCGGCGAGGATCACCGCGCCGTCGCTGACGCTGGCATAGGCGACGAATGGCTTCTTGATCAGATTTCGGATCAGGCGATCGCCGACGACCCGGATGTCATCGATGCGGGCCGCCAGATACGGATCCTTCATCGCGGCGAAGCTGCGGCCGATCTCCTCGATTTCGAGCTGGACCGCTCGTTCGGCATTTAGCCGCATTGTCGATATGCGGCTCTGGACACCGCGCACGAGGCGCGAATTCGCCAGCATCGCCAGATGCGCGTCGAGCAGATACCCGATCTCGTCGGCGGCCGAGCCGGGCAGCGCCGTCGCCCGGGTCTTCAGCTTGCGGAGCTGCTTGACCGAGAAATTGACCGCTTCGGCAAAGCGGCCGCATTCCGCGTCGGTTTCGTTGGCCGCGATGTGGCGCTCACTGACCGCGAGGTCGCCGCGTTCGCCGAGATAGGCGGGGCCGATCGCGATGCCCGGCGAGACGCCAATGCCGGTCAGCCCGTGCTCGCGACCCCTCTCGAATCCCCCGGGGGCCTCGTCAGTCCTCATTGAACTTGCATTCGATCAGGTCCGCGAGCGTCGCGACGGCCGTTTCGGCGTCGCGCCCGGTCGCGGTCAGCTCGATATGCGTGCCGGAGGCGGCGGCAAGCATCATCAGCCCCATGATCGAGCGGCCCGAGACCGCGGTGCCGTTCTTGCGCACCCAGATCTCGGCCTCGAATTGCGCCGCGGTCTTGACGAAGCGGGCGGCGGCGCGGGCATGGAGCCCGCGCTGATTGCAGATCGTCACGACCCGCCGCACCGTGCCCGCCGGCAATGGCGTCGCGGCCGGAACGGCGTCGCCGCCGGCATGCGGACCATCCGGGGTCATCGTCGTGCGTCGGCGAGCAGTTGCGAGGCGACGTTGATGTATTTGCGGCCGGCCTCCTGCGCGCCGGAGACCGAGCGCTCGAGGCCCTCGTTTTGGCGCAAGCTGACAAGCTTGATCAGCATCGGCAGGTTGACGCCGGCGATGACCTCGATCTTGCCGCGATCCATCACCGAGATCGCCAGATTGGAGGGGGTGCCGCCGAACATATCGGTTAACAGCACCGTGCCGTCGCCCCGATCAACCTCGGAAATGGAATGCAGGATGTCCTGGCGCCGCTGTTCCATATCGTCATCCGGTCCGATGCAGACCGCGGCCATCTGTGTTTGGGGACCGACGACGTGTTCGAGTGCGGCGACGAATTCCGCCGCCAGCCGGCCATGGGTGACAAGGACGATACCGATCATCGCAGGCCCTTGGCAGCCCGCTTGGCGGTCGCGCGCCGACCCGAAAGACACCGGGCACAGCCGATCATCGTTGCCGTCGAGAAATCAGCGGGGTCGCTCAGGGCAGTGACCACTCACTTGTCGCTCGCACTGGGGGATACTTGGGTCAACCCACACGCGAGCCAGGGGTTTGCGGCTCCGATATAGACTTGTCGGAGCCATTCGTCATCACGGTTCTTCCGCCAATATGATGAACGCTTCGTTCAGAGTGGCGTTCTCCTAGCCTGGAATCCGGTGCAAGGGATTGCCGGGTACCGCTTCAGCGATCGGCGAAGGAGACCCCTCCGGCACCGCCGATCGCCTGCAACGCGAGGCGCAGCTTCGCCACCGCCGAGGCCTCAAACGGCGCTACCGACAGCACCGGGAGGGAAAGGCCGAGGATCGTTTCGCTTCGCCGCTCGGGCAGGCGTTCCAACGCCTGCGGTGCGACCAGGTCGGCAATCAGCAGCAGTGGGACATCGGTCGCGGTGTCGAGCCGCAGGATGCCGAGACCGCGGACCTCGATCAGGCCGGAAATCGCGGCGGGAGCGCGTACCGCGATGGTGTCGCCGATGCGGTGGAGTTCGCTCTGGTCATCCGCGATCAACCGGCCTCCGGCGTCAATCAGCCGCAGTCCCAGATCGGATTTCCCGGCCCCGGACGCGCCGCGCAGCAGCACCGCGCCACCGTCGATCGCGATGGCGGTGCCATGCACCAGAAGCCGTTCGCTCATGCCACGGCCAGCCGGATCAAAAACCGGGCACCGGCGACCTCGCCATTGGCATTCCGGCGGTTTTCGGCCCAAACCCGGCCCCGATGCGCCTCGATGATCTGCTTCGAAATCGACAGGCCAAGACCCGAATGCGTCCCGAATTTCTCACCAACCGGGCGTTCGCTGTAAAACCGGTCGAAGATCGTGCTGAGCTTGTCGTCCGGGATGCCGGGACCATCGTCTTCGACGATGACCAGCACGGCGCGTCCGTCATGCCGCGCTCGGATGCGGATCTCACCACCGGATGGGCTGAACGACACGGCGTTCGCGATCACGTTGCGGAACACCTGAGACAGGCGACCCTCTATTCCCGGCACGATCAGCGGATGAAGGCGGCTGTCGGCGGACAGATCGAGGCTGAGACGCGGGCTATCTTCCGACCTGGTGGCCTGATGCACCTCGACCAGAGCACGCAGCATCGCGCCAATATCGGTCGGCGCCAGTTCGAGGCGGCTCAACTCGGCATCGAGTCGCGATGCGTCGGAGATATCGCTGATCAGGCGATCCAACCGTTCGACATCGTCGAAAATGATCGCCATCAGCCGCCGCTGTTTCTCAGGATCCTCGATCCGAGCGGCGGTCTCGACCGCGCTGCGCAGCGAGGACAACGGATTCTTGATCTCGTGGGCGACATCGGCGGCGAAACTCTCGATCGCACTCATCCGCTGCCACAGCGTATCGGTCATCTCGCGCAACGAGCCCGACAGTTCGCCGATTTCGTCGCCGCGGCCGGTGAAATCCGGGATCTCGACCCGGGCGCCGCGGCCGCGGGCCCGTTCCGCCGCCGCCGCCAGGCGCCGCACCGGCCGGCCGATTGTGCCCGCGAGGTACAGCGACAGCAGCACCGTGACCAGCAGCGCGACGCCGAAGATGCGCAGCAATTCCAGCCGAACAGTGCGCAATTCCTCCTCGATCTCGCCGCTGCCGGTCGACAACAGCACCGCACCGAGCACCTGCTTGTAGCGCTGCACCGGAACGGCGACGCTGATGACCAAGCCGCCGGCGCCGGGATCGCTGCGCACGACCGAAGCGCTTTCGCCGTGCAGCGCCTGCATCGCCTCGCGGTAATCCTCGGCCGAGCTGCCCTCGTGATACGGCGGAAAGCGCCGGTGGTTCGGCAGCAGATCGACGACCCAGTCATAGATTCTGTCGGGTAGGCGTCGGACCAGCCCCCGCGTATCCGGGGCCGGCAGCTCGGCAACCTGAACGGAGTCACCGGGTCCACGCAACAACCGGCTGTCGGCGATCAGCTTACCCTGTATGTCGAAAAGCCGAGCGCGCGTGCGGGTCGGCTCGACCAAACGCCGCATCATCTGTCGAGAGAGGTCGGGCAACAGGACCTCGCCTTCGTCGGCCGACTCGAGCACCGCACCTTCGCCGAGCGCCGCGGCAAAGATCTCGCCCTGCGTGCGCAGCGACTCGATCTCCTGGCCGATCAAGCTGGATTCGAATTTTCCGAGATAGAGAAAGCCGACCGCGAGCAGCAACAGCGGCAACACGTTGACCGCGATGATCCGCCGGGTGAGCGGCGACAATACCCGCCCGCCAAATCCGCGCCGCCGCTCGCCGCCGGACGGGGCGCGCGGCCGTTCCACCTCTCCCAGTGCTGTCTCGGCGGAAGGGTGCTCCAGCTGCAGCGCCTCGACCGGCGCCGCTTTGGGCTCAACGGTCGCGGTATCGATAGCCAACGCCATAAAGGGTTTCGATCTGGGCGAAATCCGTATCGACCGCCTTGAACTTCTTGCGCAAGCGCTTGATGTGGCTGTCGATCGTCCGGTCATCGACATAGATGTGCTCGCCATAGGCGGCATCCATCAACTGGTCGCGGTTTTTAACGTGACCCGGGCGCTGCGCCAGCGATTTCAGAATCAGGAATTCGGTCACCGTGAGATCGACGATGTCGCCCTGCCAGGTGCACAAATGGCGGGTCGGATCGAGCACGAGCTGGCCGCGCACCATCGCCGGCTCGCCCTGCACCTCGTCCCGGTCGCGGGCCAATTCGCCGCGCCGGATCAGGGCGCGGATGCGCTCGATCAAAAGCCGCTGCGAGAACGGCTTCTTGATGTAATCGTCGGCCCCCATGCGCAGGCCGAGCAGTTCGTCGACCTCATCGTCCTTCGAGGTCAGGAAGATCACCGGGATTTGACCCTGCCGGCGCAGGTGGCCGAGCAGCTCCATTCCGTCCATGCGCGGCATTTTGATATCGAGCACCGCGAGATCGACCGGCTGGGCCGAGAGGCCTTTCAGAGCCTCGTTCCCGTCGGCATAGCAGCGCACCGAGAAGCCTTCCGCCTCCAGGGCCATCGATACCGACGTCAAGATGTTGCGGTCGTCATCGACCAAAGCAATCGTATTCGTCACTGCCTCGCCCCCCGCTCCCGGACCGGCATGCCGAGCCCAGGGCTTTCCCGCCTAAATATGGCGGCGCGACGGCAAGAACAAAGGGCTACAGCCGTATTTGCCCGATTTGCGAATGCTCTTCCGCTGGGCGGCCGCCGCGCGCCTGTACTCGATTCTTCGGTCGCAAGACGTATTTTATCCCTGAGCAGCAGCGGACGGAGCGATGGCCGACGCACAGAACAAGACTGAACTCGGCATGGAAGCGCGGCGGCTGATGCGCCGCACCGGCTTTGCCGCGCTCGGCACGGTTTTTGAAGGCGGACCATACGTATCGCTGGTCGCAGCGGCCTGCGACCACGATGCGAGCCCGTTATTGATGCTGTCGAACTTGGCCCAGCACACCCGCAATTTCGCCGCCGACAATCATGTGTCGCTGCTGTTTGACGGCACCCGGGAATTCGCCGATCCGCTGGCCGGGCCGCGCTTGACTGTGCTCGGCCGGATCGAGCGCTGCGACGAGGCGACGGCACGCGACCGCTTCGTCGCGCGTCATCCCGACAGCGCCGCCTATGCCGGGTTCGGCGATTTCAGTCTCTATCGGGTGAGCGTCGAGCGTGGCCACTTTGTCGCCGGCTTCGGCCGGATCTCGTGGATAGACGGCCCACTGCTGCGCTTCGACGGCGACGCGACCAAGCTGGCGGCGGCGGAGCCCGAGATCATCGCCCACATGAATCAGGACCACGCCGACGCGATAGCATTGTTCGCCGAGCGCCTATTGGAGAGATCGGGTTCGGGCTGGCAGATGACCGGTGTCGATCCCGAGGGCATCGACCTGCGTTCCGGCAGCGACGCCGCCCGGCTCGACTTCGCCGAGCCCGTTCTCACCCCAGCTGCGGCGCGCGCCGCACTCGTTGCGCTGACCCAGGCTGCTCGCGCCGCTCAAAGCGGGGCGTTGCGGTGACGCCCAAGACGCTACTGGCGGTTTCGCCGCATCCACCTGGCTTGCCGCCGCGAGTCGGGCAGATTATCGTTCGCGACAACAGAGCTAAGCAGCGGCGCACGGGCCGGCTTAAAACGACCGGCCCGGCGGCCAATGGAGGAAACCTTGGATCAGGTGGACAACCCGGTCGTAGCGCCCAAGCCTCGCTTCGATCTTGTCGAACAGGGCATGCACCACCTCGGCCCGGTGCACTGGAACCTGACCGCTCCCTTTCTGTACGAGGAAGCGATCCGTCGCCGCCAGGGCGAGGTCGGGTTCGGCGGCAGCTTCGTCGTCAACACCGGCTTCCACACCGGCCGCTCGCCGAAGGACAAATACATCGTCGATGAGCCCGGCACGAAGAAGACGGTCGCCTGGGGTCCGATCAACCAACCGATCTCGCCCGAACAATTCGACAGCCTACACCAGCGGTTCCTCGCCTATCTCCAGGGCCGCGAATTATTCGTGCAGGACCTCTATGCCGGCGCCGACCCGGAGTACCGGCTGCCCGTTCGGGTGATCAGCGACAGCCCGTGGCATTCGCTGTTCGCGCGCAACATGTTCATCCGCCCGCCGACCGGCGAACTGCACGAATTTCAGCCGGCCTTCACGATCCTGCACGCGCCCGATTTCCGCGCCACCCCGGCGCAAGATCGTATCCGCTCCGAGACTTGCGTCCTGGTCAACTTCGCCAAGGGGCTGGTGATGATCGGCGGCACCCGCTACGCCGGCGAGATCAAGAAATCGGTGTTCGGGTATCTCAATTTTATGCTGCCGGCGCGCGACGTTCTGCCGATGCATTGCTCGGCCAATGTCGGCCCGAAGGGCGATTGCGCGATCTTCTTCGGCCTCTCGGGAACCGGCAAGACGACGCTATCGGCCGATCCCGCACGCACTCTGATCGGCGACGACGAGCACGGCTGGAGCCCGCGCGGCATCTTCAATTTCGAGGGCGGCTGCTACGCCAAGGTGATCAACCTGTCGCCGACAGCGGAGCCCGAGATCTATGCGACAATCACCCGCTTCGGCACGGTGCTGGAAAACGTCGTGCTCGATCCGCATACGCGGATGCCCGATGTCGACGACGATAGCCTGACCGAGAACACGCGCGCCTGCTATCCGCTCGATTATATCCCGAATGCCGACCAGCAAGGGCTGGCACCGCATCCGGAGAACGTGATCATGCTGACCTGCGACGCGTTCGGAGTCATGCCGCCGATCGCCCAGCTCAATGCCGAGCAGGCGATGTACCATTTTCTGTCGGGCTACACCGCGCGCGTCGCCGGCACCGAGGTCGGGGTCAGCGAGCCGCAGGCGACGTTTTCGACCTGCTTCGGCGCGCCGTTCATGCCGCGGCATCCCTCGGAATACGCCAAGATGCTTGGCGACCGCATCACCCGCTTCGGGGCGCGCTGCTGGCTGGTCAACACCGGCTGGTCCGGCGGCGCCTACGGCGTCGGCAAGCGCATGGCGATCGGCCACACCCGCGGGCTGTTGCGCGCGGTACTCGAAGGCCGCCTCGCCAAGGCGGCGATGCGCAAGGATCCGAATTTCGGGTTCCTGGTGCCCGAAAGCGCGGCCGACGTGCCAGCTGACGTGCTCGACCCGCGTGCGAGCTGGGCCAACAAAAAAGCCTATGACGAGACGGCGCGCGACCTGACCCGGCGGTTCGAGCACAATTTCACCGAGTTCGAGCCGTTCGTCGGCAGCAACATCAAGGACGCGGCGATCCGCGCCGCCGCGTAGAGAACGCTGCCGCGGCGATGAAGGCGCTCGTCACCGGCTTCGAACCGTTTGGCGGTGACAGCATTAATCCATCGTTCGAGGCGCTGGTGCGATTGCCACGGAGCTTCGACGAACTCGTGATCGAGACGCGGGTTCTGCCCTGCCGCTTCGGCGCCGCGATTACGGCGCTGGAAGAAGCGATCGCCGCAACGCGACCGGAATTCGTATTAGGCGTCGGCCTTGCGGGCGGCCGCAGCGAACTGTCGCTGGAGCGGGTCGCAATCAATGTCGATGACGCCCGTATCGCCGACAATGGCGGCGCGCAGCCGGTGGACCGGCCGATCATGCGGGACGGCCCAGCGGCTTACTTCGCGACCTTGCCGATCAAAGCCGCCGTCGCGGCGATGCGCGAGGCGGGGCTGCCGGCCGCGGTGTCGAACAGCGCCGGCACCTTTGTCTGCAACCATCTCTTCTACGGCTTGATGCATTTGGCGGCGACGCGATTCCGCTCAATGCGCGCCGGATTCCTGCACGTGCCCTATTTGCCGAGCCAGGCGGCGCGGCTGCCCGGCACACCCTCGATGGCGCTCGACCAGATCGTCCGCGGCATCGAAATCATCCTGTCGGTGACCGCGACACGCAGCGACGATATCGCCGAGGCCGGGTTCGGCGCCATCGCCTAGTCAAAAGATTTTCCCGCGCTTCGAAAATGCGCGATCTTGCGGCCGACGCGGCGTTTCCTGCCGCCGCTTGGGGGAGCGTGGGGCATGAGGGTCGAAGACGCCGTCAATATCGAAGACCTGCACCAGATGGCGAAGCGGCGTCTGCCAAAGATCGCCTTCGATTATATCGAGGGCGGCATCGAGGACGAGCGCGGGCTCGAACGCAACACCTCGGCATTTCAGAAGCACCGGCTGCTGCCGCGCTATCTCGTCGACGTCTCGAAGCGCGATCAGACGAGGACAATCTTCGGCCAAACATTCGCCAGCCCGTTCGGCATCTCGCCGACCGGCGGGACGAGCCTGTTCCGCAATCATGCCGACCTGATGCTGGCCGAGGCGGCCCGCGACGCGAACATTCCGTACATCATGTCGGGCGGCAGCAGCGAGACGATCGAGGCGGCGGCCAAGATCGCGGGGAAAAATCACTGGTACCAGCTCTATGCCGCGCGCCAGCCCGAGATCAACGCCGATCTGATCCGCCGCGCCGCCGATGCCGGCTGCGGCGCGCTGGTGCTGACCGTCGACACCCCGGTCGGCGGCAAGCGTGAACGGAACATCCGCAACGGGTTTTCGAATATCCGCGGCGGCCTGTTCCAGGCGCTGAGCCTGAAGCCGTCGATCCTCGCCGAGGCGCTGACCCATCCGGGCTGGATCGTCGAATATCTGAGACGCGGCGGCGGCACGCCGATGCTCGGTAACTGGCAGGCTTACGCCCCGTCCGGGGCCAATGCCGAGGAGGTCTACAAATTCGCCTCCTCGGTGCGGCCGTTCAACGCGCAGACTTGGCGCGACCTGGAGACCTACCGGAAATTGTTCCCCCGCGCGCTCGTCGTGAAGGGCATCATGAGCCCGGCCGACGCGCAACGCGCCCTCGATGTTGGCTGCGACGGTATCCAGGTGTCGAACCATGGCGGCCGGCAGCTCGATCAGGCGCCGGGCTCGCTCGACGTATTGCCGGCGATCAAGGCTGCGGTCGGCGACAAGCTGACGCTTCTTTTGGACAGCGGCGTGCGGCGCGGTGCCGACATTCTGATCGCGTTGTGCCTCGGCGCCGATTTCTGCCTCATGGGCCGGCCGACCCTGTACGGCGCTGCCGCCGGCGGCCTTGCCGGGGTCAGGAAGGCGGTCGACATCTTCCGGGGCGAGATCGATCTCGTCATGGGTCAGATCGGCTGCCCGAGCCTCGACCAGCTCGGACCCGATTTCCTGTGGACCGAGGACTGGCCGCGCAACCGCTAGCGGCCTCGGGCATTCGGTGGCGCTTAACAGATGGCCATTGAATGGCTATCTTGCCATCATGAGCACGCACAGCGTTGCCGAAGCCAAGGACCAGCTGTCGAAGCTGATCGACCGCGCCCTGAAAGGCGAGGGCATCGTGATCACCCGCCGCGGTGAACCCGTGGTCGAGCTCAAGCCCGTCCGCCCGCCGCCCCGCCCGGTCACGCCAGCCGATCTGGATTGGCTTTGGGAACACCGGATCCCGCGACTCTCCGATGACGAGGACGCGTCCGCCCTCGTCAGGAGGATGCGGGACGAAGAGTGGCGGTGAGCTTTTATCTGGATGCCAGCGCCCTCGTTGCGCTTCTCAGCGATGACTTGCTTCATACCCGCGCCGATCGTTTCTTTCGTGAAAATCCGGAGGTCTTGCTCGTCAGCGATTTTGCGGCGGCTGAATTTTCCAGCGTGGTCGCCCGCCGGGTTCGGGTCGGCGCCATCACCACCGCCGAAGCTCGCAGCGGCTTCGCGACGTTTGACACGTGGTGCGCAAATTCGGCGACTCGGATGGAAATCATTGCCGCCGATTTGGGAGCTGCCGAACGTCATTTGCGGCGGCTTGACACCAGTCTGCGCGCTCCCGACGCGATCCACATCGCGATCGCGCAACGCCTCGAGGCGACGCTGGTCACCTTCGACCGGCAGATGGCGGATAACGCCCGCGCCCTGGGCACGGCTGTTGCGACGCCCTGAGGGGTTGTCGGCCGCGCCCGAAATACGCAATCCTGCGTGGTAAATCAGCTCTTTCCTGCGTCAAGGGACCATTCGCACATGAGACTGGACAGCGCGATCAATATCGAAGACCTGCATCAGATGGCGAAGCGGCGGCTGCCCAAGGTCGCCTTCGACTTTATCGAGGGCGGTCTCGAGGACGAGCACGGGTTGGACCGCAACACCGCCGCCTTCCGCAAGCACAATCTGCTGCCGCGCTACCTCGTCGATGTCTCGAAGCGGGATCAGTCGGCGACGATCTTCGGGCAGACCTTCAACAGCCCGTTCGGCATTTCACCGACCGGCAGCGCCGGGTTGTTTCGGCGCGGCGCCGACATGATGCTGGCCGAGGCGGCGCGCGACGCGAACATCCCGTACATCATGTCCGGCGCCAGCAACGACACGATCGAGGATGCGGCGCGGGTCGCGCCGAAGAACGCCTGGTACCAGCTTTATGCGGCGCGTGACGGCAAGGTCTCCGACGATCTGATCAAGCGCACCGCCGATGCCGGGCTCAGCACGCTGGTGCTGACCGTCGACGTGCCGGTGCATTCGAAGCGAGAGCGCAACCAGCGCAACGGCTTTGCCAATATCCGGGGCAACTGGCTGAGCGCGGCATTGAGTCTGAAGCCCTCGCTGCTCGCCGAGGCGATGACGCATCCCGGCTGGGTGCTCGAATACATCCGTCACGGCGGTACCCCGGCGCTCGGCAACTGGCTGCCCTACCTGCCGAACGGGGCCGCCGCCGAGGAGACGGTCAAATTCAACCGCTCGCAGGTGCCGGCGCACGCCCAGACCTGGCGCGAGCTGGAGCACTACCGCAAGCTGTTCCCGCGCAACCTGGTGGTCAAAGGGATCATGCATCCGGCGGATGCGCTGCGCTGTGCCGAGATCGGCTGTGACGGCATCATCGTATCGAATCATGGCGCGCGGCAGCTCGACCAGGCACCGGCCTCGCTCGACGTGCTGCCGGCGGTCAAGGCCGCGGTCGGCGACAAGCTGACGGTGATGCTCGACAGCGGCGTGCGCCGCGGCGCCGATATCCTGATCGCGATGTGCCTCGGGGCGCAGTTCTGCTTTTTCGGACGCCCGACACTCTACGGCGCCGTGGCCGGCGGCCTGCCGGGGGTCAAGAAGGCGGTCGACATCTTCCGCAGCGAGATCGACCTCGTGATGGGCCAGATCGGCTGCCCGAGCCTCGACCAGCTCGGTCCCGATTTCCTGTGGAACGAGGATTGGCAGCGCAACCGCTGAGCGTTCCGAACCGCCCCATGCTGACAGGACCTGTCACCGCGCCCAGCTACCATGACGGTAGACCCGTTCATGGAGGAAGGTATGGCTTCGACGCGTGTCGATGTGGACGCCGCGGAATGGACCTCGGCGGTGCCGTTTTACGGGGCGGGCGCCGTTTATAATGGCCGCGACATCATCAGTCTGAAGGTGCTGAGCGACCGCCGCGGCGACGGCGGCGGCATCGCCTGGCTGGCACGATTTTCGCCGCCGCCCGGAAAGCTGATCAAGATCGTCGCCAAGGCGCTGTCGGACGAGCACGTCTTCAATCTCGAAGGCGGCCGGGGCACGAAATCCGGCGAGCCGGCGCGCGCGTCGGGTGGCTACACCTTGAACTCCGAGGGGCAGCCGCACAGCGCCTTCATCGGCACCGAAACCATCAGCCTCATCGTCTATCGCGGCGAACCCGACGAGATCGTGTCACTTGAAGTCGTGGATCCGGCGTCGTGAGCCGGGCACGCATCCGGACCCACACTGGACCGATGTCTGATCTGACGATCCGGCCCGCAGCACAGGACGATCTGGAGCTGCTTTGGCGCTTCCTGGCAATTGCCGGTTATGAGCCGGACATTGGCACGGCAAAGGCTATTCCGTTTGTCGCGACGCATCTTGCCGACTGGCAGCGTGCCGAGGATTTCGGCTTTGTCGCCGAACGAGACGGCGCGGCGATCGGCGCGACCTGGGCACGCCAGTTTTCACGCGAGGAGGAGCCGGCCTTCTATGTCGACGATCGTACGCCGGAGGTTACGATCGGGGTGGCGGAAGACGCTCGCGGCCTCGGGATCGGAGGCAAGTTGCTGGCCGCTTTGATCGCGGAAGCCGAGAGCCGCCGCGTTGGCCTCTGTCTCAATGTTCGCCACGACAATCCAGCACAGCACCTCTATCGGCGGATCGGCTTTCGCATGGTGCCGGGCTCGGCCGTGCCGAACCGGGTCGGCGGCCTGTCGCTCGGCATGGTCCTTGGCTGAACGTCCACTAATCCGAAGGCGCGCTAATGAGGCGCCGGTCAACGCGTCCGGGGCGTGAGGTGCGGCGCATCGAGGCCGACGCCGACCAGCCGGCCGAACAGGTCGATGAGCTTGCGGCGGTCCGCCTCGGGCAGCGGCGGCTTGAGGATCGAGCCGATATTGCTGCGCAAATGCTCGACGGAGCCGGTGCCGAACAGCACGACATCGACCCCGGGCTCGTGCCGGACAAACCGATACGCGGCATCGACCACGCTGCTGGCGCCGCCGGGATGCACCAAAAAACCGAGCGGATCGTCCGTCTCGGCCAATGACTGCGGCACCTCGCCGGCGGCGGCAAGCTCACGCATCGTGGCGGCGAGCCGGTCAGGCTGCGAGAAGATGTTGCGCACCGCGAACATCAGGAGCGTGCCGACCCGGTGCTGCCTAGTCAGCGGGAAGACCCGCTCGCGCGCGTTCTGGTGCATCATCGAGAACCCGACCATCGCGACATCCCAGAGGCCGTCCTTTGCCGCGCGCCCTAATGTCTCGTGCTGCTAATCGTGCGGCGCGGTCTCGGTGATCCCGAGAAAGCGGAACTTGCCGTTCTCCTTCTCGCGCAGCAGAGCCGGCGCCAGCACATCGCGCGCGTGGTCATAGGCGGCGGGCGGCACCCCGTGCAGTTGGTAGACATCGATGTAGTCGGTATCGAGCTGCCGCAGCGACTGGTCGAGGCTGGCGATAATCTTGGCAGGGTTGGCATCGGGGCGGCTGAAGCTGAACGGCGCCTTCGTGCAGACGATCACCGACTCGCGCGGCACCGTTTTGATCGCCTTGCCGAGCACCTCCTCGGTGCCGTAGGCCGCCGCGGTATCGAACAGGTTGACCCCGAGCTCGATCGCCTGCCGCACGATGGCGATCGCGTCGGCCTCGCTTTTGCCGGTGCCGAGGCCGAGGCGGCTGAACCCGCCACAGCCGAGCCCGGCGACGCCGATCTTGAGCCCGGTGCGCCCGAGCGTCGTGTAATCCATGCCTGATGCCCCGCAATCGATCCGCGCGACTCAATGCACGAAACGCGCCGCTGCTCCAACACGCAATGATGCTGGCCGGGAGACCGCGTGCTATCAAACGCGAGCCGGATCCAGGGAGGCTGCGATGGTCGCGTTTGGCGGGGCGAATGTCGTTGTCACCGGCGGCACCGGCGCGCTCGGCACGGCGGTCGTGACCCGGCTGCGAATGGCCGGCGCGGTCTGTCATGTCACCAATTTCGTCGCCGCCGAGCTCGAGACCTATGCCCACCGCAACGACCCGGCGGTGCATATCCACACCGGGATCGATCTCGCCGACGAAGTGGCGGTGCGGCGGTTCTATGACGCGTTGCCGTCGCTCTGGGCCTCGGTCCATCTTGCCGGCGGTTTCGCGATGGCGCCGGTGGCTGAGACGTCTGCGGTCGACTTCACCGCCCAGTTTCAGATGAATGCATTATCCGCCTTTCTTTGCTCGGCGGCGGCGGTCCGGGCGATCCGCGACCGCGGCGAGGCCGGGCCGGGCGGCGCCCGTGGCGGCCGCATCGTCAATATCGCC
>DATARH010000249.1:0-2352 GCA_036264235.1 Allostellaceae bacterium | reverse complement strand
CGACCATTCAATCGCCTTGTAGTCTCGCGAAATCGACCCGCTCGGATTCGACAGCAGCGGTGATTTTTCGGTAATCTCCGGGCGCTTTCCCCAGACGAGGTCATTCCCCTTTGAATTTGTTGTCGCGGTTCAGGACGCCGGCCAGCGAAGAAATGGCAGAACAGCAAGAGGCACCACGCCCGCGGCGATCGGTTGGCGAAATCCTGCGCGACCGGCGCGAAGAGCTCGGCCTCGACCTCAACAGCGTCGGCGAGACGCTGCGCATCCGACCGCATTATCTCGCGGCTCTGGAGCAGGGCCGGTCCGACGAATTGCCAGGACCAACCTACGTAATCGGCTTCGTCCGCGCCTATTCGCACCATCTAGGCTTCGATGCCGAGAAGGTGCTAGCGCGCTTCCGTTCCGAGTCGACGGTCCTGCAGACCCGTCCCGACCTGACGCTGCCGGTGCCGCTCGGCGAGCGCAGCTTGCCCGGAGCCGCGGTCCTGGTTGTGGCGGTCATTCTGGCGCTATGCGGCTATGGCACCTGGTATTACCTGTCGACAGATGAGCGCAGCCGGCCCGAGCGGGTCGCCGCGGTTCCCGCTTCGCTGCGGCCGCCGCCCGATGCGGTGCCTGCCGCTGCTCCGCCGGTGCCTGCCGTGCCGCCCCGCGCGCCGGTTTCGGCTCAAGCGGCGGCGCCCCCACCGGCGCCGAGCCCGCCGGCGCAGAGCGGGCCCACGATGGCCTCCGGCCTGTTTGCGAATACTCCCGTTGTTCCGGCGCCGGACACGAACAGCGCGGCCCCGACCACCCCGCCGCCGGCGATCATCGACAGAGGCAGTCCCACGGTAAACCAACCGGCCGCACCACGGCCGGTCCCTGACCCGCCGACGGCGGCCAAGACCCAAGTCGCCTCCGCCAGCCCAGACACCGTTGTCGGGACGCGGGTAACGATCAAGGCCGCCGCCGATTGCTGGATCCAGGTGCGAGCGCCCGACCAGTCGATTGTGTTCTCGCGGGTGCTGAAATCCGGTGAAACTTACCAGGTGCCGGCCAAGACCGGTCTGATGCTGCGGACCGGCAACGCGGGCGCGCTCGAGATCGCGGTCGACGGCAAGCCGGCGCCGTCGATCGGCGGCCTCGGCACATTACGGCGGAATGTCGCACTCGATCCGGACGCGCTACTCGGCGGCACTGCCGTTCACGGTTGATAGTGACGTCATTGCGCGGCATCCCAAATAGCCGGAGCCGAGCCGCCGAGACCGCTTCGTCGCCGGTCCGCGCAATGACAATGCAATGAAAGCGTTCTATAAGCCGAGCCACGCAATCAGCGCGAGGGGCATATGAGCGTTCGGCCGTATCGCGATATCCACCGCCGCGCCTGCCGCAAGATTCATGTCGGCAAGGTGCCGGTCGGCGGCGACGCGCCGATTACCGTCCAGTCGATGACCAACACCCTGACCAATGACGTCAAGGCGACGGTCGAGCAGGTGCAGGCGCTGGAGCGGGCCGGTGCCGATATCGTCCGCGTGTCCTGCCCGAACCCGGAATCGTCCCTGGCGCTGAAGGAGATCACCCGGCAAGTGTCGGTGCCGATCGTCGCCGACATCCATTTCCACTACAAGCGCGCGATCGAAGCGGCTGAGAACGGCGCCGCCTGCCTGCGCATCAACCCCGGCAATATCGGCTCGGCCGAGCGCGTGCGCGACGTGGTCAAGGCGGCGAAGGATTACGGCTGCTCGATGCGGATCGGCGTCAATGCCGGCTCGCTCGAAAAGGACCTGCTCGAGAAGTACGGCGAGCCCTGCCCAGAAGCAATGGTCGAGAGTGCGTTGTTCCACGCCAAGATCCTCGAAGACAACGATTTTTTCGAGTTCAAGATCTCGTGCAAGGCCTCCGATGTGTTCCTCGCCGTCGCCGCCTATCAGCAACTCGCGGAAGCCTGCGACTACCCGCTGCATCTCGGCATTACCGAGGCCGGCGCGCAACGCATGGGCACGGTGAAGTCGTCGATTGGGCTCGGCATGCTGCTTTGGGCCGGGATTGGCGACACGATCCGGGTCTCTCTGTCGGCCGATCCGGTCGAGGAGGTCAAGGTCGGCTACGACATGCTGAAATCGCTGGGCCTGCGCCGCCGCGGCGTCACCGTGATCTCGTGCCCCTCCTGCGCCCGCCAGCAATTCCAAGTGATCAAGACGGTCGAAATGCTGGAGGAGCGGCTCGCCCATATTACGACGCCGCTGACGCTGTCGGTGATCGGCTGCGTCGTCAACGGACCGGGGGAGGCGCGCGAGACCGATATCGGCTTCACCGGCGGCGGCAACAACATGCATCAGGTCTATCTGAGTGGCGTGACCGATCACCGGCTCA
>DATARH010000169.1:0-5037 GCA_036264235.1 Allostellaceae bacterium | reverse complement strand
AACCAGCTGAACTACGGGCCCCAGCCAGGCGCAAACGCGACTGCATTCTAACATGTCGGAAGTTGGCTTTCCCCGCTGCATCCGGCGCGGCCGGCAAAAAAAAGCGGCTCCGGGGGGGAGATCCGGAGCCGCCTTGGGCTTCCGTCCGGGAAAACCCGGCCGGTTGCGAGGTTTGGGGGACAAACCTGTAAGGCTTAACCCTACACTTACCAAAATAGGAGCCGATTGAGACTTTGTTGGGAACAGATTGCGGCGTTTTGGTGAAATGCGAAGTGGATCAGCGCGCGTGGTCTCAACTGGACAGCGTACAAATCGCGGCTCAGGCCGGCTCCAAGGCGTAGATCAGCAGCGCCTCGACCAGAAGCGAGCGCCGCGCCGCAAGGCGGGCGCGGAACCCGGCCTGCGCAATCATTGCGGCAAACAGGTCGAGGTCGCAATCGGACGAGATCAGCAGGTACAGACAGCCGCCCGGCGCCAGCCGCTCGCGCGCTTGTTCGAACAACGCGGCGATGTCGCGACAGCCGGGGCCGGCGTGCCAGGCGCGGTCGGCGAGGTCGCGCGGCTCGCCGGAAAAGTATGGCGGGTTGGAGATGATCACATCGAACTCGGCACCGGGGTCGACCGCCGACAGCAGGTTCGAGCACACGGCGCGAACGCACCCGCCAAACCCGTTGCCGTGCGCGTTGTCAGCCGCCGTCAGCGCCGCGTTCGGGTTGATGTCGACGGCAGTGACGCCGGCGGCGCCGCTGCGCGCGGCGGCGAGGGCGAGGATGCCTGAGCCGGTGCCGATATCGAGCACCTGCTTGCCGCGCAAATCGAGCTCGTCGATGAACCCGGCGAAGAACTCGCTGGTCACGAAGAAGCGCGGATGAAACACCGTCGGACGGACTCGCATTCGGAACCCAGCCGCGCGCGTCTCGATCGTGCGGCTGCGCTGCAGCAGGAAGTTGTAGCAGAAGAAATGGACGACCCGGCGAAACAGCCGCCGCCCCGCGCCTGGCGCCGTGCTGCGGCGAGCGATCTCGAATTGGCGGGGTAGCTGGATGACCTCGTGCACGCAGCATAAACCGGAACCCCTGCCGTGGGGTTCCCCGACCGGTCGAGTTGCCGCAAATTCGCGCCATCCCTATCATCCCCAGCCAGCAACGGCGGAGGAGCGGGCAATGGCGTCAAGCGTCAAGGAATTGCTGGCTGCTGCGAACGCAGCGGTGAAGCGGCTGCCGCCGGCGGAAGCGCGGGCGATGCTCGACCGCGGCAATGTGCTGCTGGTCGATGTGCGCGACCCGTCCGAGGTAGCGGCAAGCGGCAAAATCAAGGGCGCGGTCAACGTCTCGCGCGGTATGCTCGAATTCCGCGCCGATCCCGAGAGCCCGTATCACGACACCGCATTCCAGAAGGATAAGACCGTGCTGGTTTATTGCGCCTCGGGCGGCCGCTCGGCCCTGAGCGGTAAGACGCTGAAGGATTTCGGCTATGCCAGCGTGTTCAACGCCGGCGGCTTCAAGGAATTGGCCGAAGCCGGGCTGCCGACCGAGCCGGCTTAGGTTAGCCCGCTCAGATTACGGCGCCGGCGCGCAAAGCCGCGATGTCCACATCCGAATAGCCGAATTCGCGCAGCACGGCTTCAGTATCCGCCCCGAGCTCCGGAGCGGGGCGGCGCAAGGCGCAGGGCGCTTCGGCGAATTTGACCGGAAAGCCGAGCATCGAAACCGTGCCGTGGTCAGGGTGATCCTGCTGCAGCACCATGTCCTGATCGAGCACCTGCGGATCGGCGAATACCTCCGGCAGGCTCATGACCCGGCCGCACGGGACGCCCGCGCTGTTGAGCCGCTCGATCCACTCCTCGGTCGTGCCGGTGGCGAGCTTTGCCTCGACGGCGGCGTTGATCGCCGCCCGGTTTGCGACGCGCAGATCGTTGCTGGCGAAGCGCGGGTCCGCGCGCAATTCGGGTGCACCGATCGCATCGACCAGCCGCTGATAGGATTGCTCCTGGCTCGGCGCCACCGCGACCTCGCCGTCCTTGGTGCGGAACAGGCCGTAGGGCGCGACGATCGCATGGTCGTTGCCGCTGCGGGCCGGCACCTCGCCGGTCGCGAAATAATTGGCCGCAAGGAACGACATAAGGCTGACGAGACCGTTGTTCAGGCTCGAACCGACAGTGTCTCCCTTGCCGTTCCGGCCGCGGCGAACCAGCGCCGCACAGATGCCGAGCGCGCCGTAAATCCCGGCCACCAGATCGGCGATCGGCGGTCCGGCGCGCAGCGGCTGGCCCCCGGCCTCGCCGGTCACCGCCATGAACCCGCTCATCGCCTGCGCGATAAAGTCGAAGGAGGGCCGGTCGCGATAAGGGCCGGTGGTGCCGAAGCCGCTGATGCTGCAGGTGACGAGGTCGGGCTTCAGCGTCGTCAGACGGTCCTCGGCGAAACCCATCGCGGCCAGCACACCGGGGCGGAAATTCTCGACCAGCACGTCGCTGCCGGCGATCAGTCGAGCCAGCACCGCCTTTCCCTCTTCACTGCGCAAATTCAGCGTCAGCGAGCGCTTGTTGCGGTTCAGCCCGGCAAAATACCAGCTGAGGCCGTCGCGGATCGCGCCCTGGCCGCGCAGGGGATCGCCGGCGCCGGGAGTTTCGATCTTGATCACCTCGGCGCCCATATCGGCGAGCAGCATTGCGCAGAACGGCCCGGCGAGGATGCGGGTCAGGTCGATGACGCGAATTCCGGAAAGCGGCACGGAGTTGCTCCGATTTGTTGTCATTGCGAGCGCAGCGAAGCAATCTCGCGCCTAGTTCGCGCCCGTCGAGATTGCTTCGTCGCTGCGCTTCTCGCAATGACAAGGGACTGATGGCCAGCACCCCGATCACCGCCGAAGATATCGAGTGCCTCGCCGTCGGCTCCTGGATCTTGGGGACCGGCGGCGGTGGCAGCCCGTATCTCGGGCTGCTCAATATGCGCCAGCTCTATGCCGAGGGGCATCGGGTCGAGCTGATGTCGCCGCTCGACCTCGCCGACGAGGATTGGGTCGCCGTCGTTTCGAACATGGGGGCGCCGCTGGTCGGCCAGGAGCGGCTGACCGACAGCCGCAGCATCGCGCGAGCGGTAGCGATGCAGGAGGACGTCTCCGGCATCAAGTTCCGCGCCGTGATGTCGCTCGAGATCGGCGGCGGCAACGGCATCCAACCGCTGATGGCGGCGGCGCATCTTGGCATCCCCGTCGTCGACGCCGACACGATGGGCCGCGCCTATCCCGAAGCGCAGATGACCAGCGTCGCGGTCGGCGATCTGCGGCCCTATCCGTGCGCCCTCTATGACCCGCGCGGCCTCGAATCGGTGGTGACGCAGGTGCCAAGCTGGAAATGGATGGAGCGGGTGTCGCGCAAGATCTGCGTCGAGATGGGTTCGATCGCCTCGACCTGCAAAGCGCCGCGTACCGGCCGCGAGGTCAAGGAATGGGGCATCCATTTCACGACCACCAAAGCAATTGGCATCGGCCGCCGGGTGCGCGAGGCGAACCGCCGGCACGACGATCCGGTCGCGGCGGTGCTCGACGAGGCGCAAGGCAAGATTCTGTTCCGCGGCAAAGTTGTCGATGTCGCACGGCGCGCGACCGAAGGATTTCTGCGCGGCCGCTGCGTCGTCGAGGGTCTCGACGAAGATCGCGGCGCGAGGCTCGAACTCGCGTTCCAGAACGAATGGGTCGTCGCCTGGCGTGACGGCGAACCCATGGCGATGTCGCCCGATCTGATTTGCGTACTCGATACGGTGTCGGGCAATGCGTTCGGCACCGAGACGATCCGCTACGGCATGCGGGTGACGGTAGTGGCGCTACCGGCGCCGCCGGTGTTCCTGACGCCGAAGGGCCTCGACCATGTCGGTCCGCGCGCCTTCGGCTACGACCTCGATTTCAAATCGGTATTTTCTTCGTGATGTCCCTCTTTAGTGGTCATTCCGGGGTGCCGCAAGGCGGCGAGCCCGGAACCCAGGAACACCGGCTTGTAATCGTGCAGGCGAGGGCTTCGAGCATGCTCGGCTCGGTCCGTGTGCATGGGTTCCGGGTCTCGCCCTCCGGGCGACCCCGGAATGACTTCGGAGGAAGGGCGTCGCCCGCATGAGGCGGATCGGCATCGATGTCGGTGGCACCAACACCGACGCGGTGCTGCTCGACGACGGGCGCGTCGCCCATGCGATCAAGACGCCGACGACTGCCGACGTCACCTCCGGGATCGTCACCGCGCTCGACCTGTTGGGGCGCCATCCGGAAGTCGCACGCGGCGCAATCGACGGGGTCGTGATCGGCACGACGCATTTCGTCAATGCAGTGATCCAGCGCCGGCATCTGGCGAAGGTCGCGGCGGTGCGGATCGGATTGCCGGCAAGCGCCTCGCTGCCGCCATTCTGCGACTGGCCCGACGATCTCGCCGGCTTGGTCCGCGGCGCCGTCCACATGCTCGAAGGCGGCCACGAGTATGACGGTCGCGAATTCATGCCGTTCGATGAGGCTGGGATGCGCACGGCGGCGCAGCAGATCCGCGCTGCCGGGTTGCGTGCGGTCGCGGTCGCCGCCTCGTTCTCGCCGCTCGACCCGTCGCATGAGGAGCGGGCCGGCGCGATCCTCGCCGAGGAATGCCCCGGTACCTCGGTGACGCTGTCGCACGCGCTCGGCCGCATCGGCCTGCTGGAGCGCGAGAACGCGGCGCTGCTGAACGCGGCGCTGACCGATCTAGCCCGGACCACGATCGCCGGCTTTCGCGAGGCGATCGCCGCCAGTCGGATCGACACACCGCTGTATCTGACACAGAACGACGGCACGGTGATGTCGGCGGAGACGGCGATGGCGCTGCCCGTGATGAGCTTCGCCTCGGGCGCGACCAATTCGATGCGCGGCGCCGCGTTCCTGTCCCGGTTGCAGGATGCGATGGTGGTCGATGTGGGCGGCACCTCGTCGGATGTCGGACAGCTACGCCGCGGTTTTCCCCGCGAAGCCAATTCCGTGGTCGAGATCGGCGAGGTGCGGACCCTCTTCCGCATGCCCGACCTG
>DATARH010000162.1:0-12924 GCA_036264235.1 Allostellaceae bacterium | reverse complement strand
TGCACCGTGCAGATACACGGGATCGCCATAGCCTGCGGCGCGCAGTAGCGCCAGCAGCAGCTGACACTTGCCGAGCGCGTAGACCCCGATCAGGTGACAGCGCTCCGGATAGAGCCGCAGCGAATGCAGAAGTTTCTCGATCTCGTGCGAATCGGGCGGGTGACGAAACACCGGGAGAGCAAAGGTCGCTTCGGTGACGAACACGTCGCAAACCAGCGGCTCGAATCCCGGGCAGGTCGGGTCCGGCCGACGCTTGTAATCGCCGGAGACCACGATCCGGCGGCCACCATATTCGAGCACGATTTGACCGCTGCCGAGCACATGGCCAGCCGGCGCCAAGCGTAGCGACACGCCGCCGAGATCAATCCGTTCACCGTAGCGCAGGGCCTGCAGCGCGCCACCGGCATCGTCGCCATAGCGCGAGCGTATGATCGCGAGCGTCTCCGGTGTTGCCAGCACCGCGCCGTTGCCGGGCCGGGCATGGTCGCCGTGGCCATGCGTGATGACCGCGCGCGGCACCGGCTGCGCCGGGTCGATATGGAAGCCGCCGGGCTCGCAATAAAGCCCCGCCGGAGTCACGCGCAGCCAGCTCTCCGGCGCGATTTCAGCCATATCGGGGATATGGGGGCGGCGCAACCGTTGGTCACCGGCCGGCTCAAGCCTCGACGCTCGACAGCGGCCGGGCCACCGATTCGAGCGGTTGGCGCTCGGCCTTGATGCCGATCGCGACCTCGACCGCGGCGGCGCCGAGCATCAGCGCTGCGCCGAACAGATAGCCGAGGAATACCGCGCCGCGCTCGCCCGAACCGACCAGCGCCCCGAACAGCGCCGGCGCCGCGACCCCGCCGAGCCCGGTGCCGATCGCGTAAAACACCGCGATCGCCAGCGCCCGCGTCTCCAGCGGGAAGCTCTCGCTGACCGTCAGATAAGCGGCGCTGGCCGCCGCCGAGGCGAAAAAGAAGATCACGGACCAGCACATCGTCAGCGTGCCGGCGTCGAGCAGATCGGCGCGGAACAACCAGCCGACGATCGCCAGCAGGATCCCCGACATCGCATAGGTTGCGGCGATCATCGGCTTGCGCCCGACGGTGTCGAACAGCGGCCCAAGCAGCAGCGGCCCCATGAAATTGCCGAGCGCGAAGGGCAGCACATACCAGCCGACGGCGCTCGCCGGCACAGCGTAAAACCGGGTCAGCACGATCGCATAGGAGAAGAAGATCGCGTTGTAGAAGAACGCCTGCGACCCCATCAGCGCAAGGCCGAGCAGCGCCCGTTGCGGGTAATCGCGCAGGATCGCCGAGACCATCCGGGCGATCGGCGTGTGCGTCGTCGCGATCAGCCGCACTCGGCCATACGGTGCGGCCAGCGGCGTCCCGGCCGTATCTCGCACCCGCTCCTCGATGCCGGCGATGACCGTCTCGGCCTCGTGCAGCCGATCGTGCAGGATCAGCCAGCGCGGGCTCTCCGGGATCCAGCGGCGCAAGAACAGGATCACCAGCCCGATCGCGGCGCCGATGCCGAAGGCGGCGCGCCAGCCCCAATCGCCGGGCAGCCGCCCCGGCGCCAGGAACACGATGGCGCCGACCGCGCCGAGCGCCGCGCCGATCCAATAGCTGCCGTTGATCGCGAGGTCGGTGCGGCCGCGGAACCGGGCCGGGATCAGCTCCTGGATCGCCGAGTTGACCGCGGCGCATTCGCCGCCCGTCCCGGCGCCGGTCAAGAGGCGGAAGAGCGCAAAGCTCCAGAAATCCCAGGAGAGCGCTGTCGCCGCGGTTGCCGTTAGGTACAGGCTCAGCGTCACAAAGAACAATTTTCGCCGGCCGAGCCGGTCGGTCAGGTAGCCGAACAGCAGCGCCCCTGACACCGCGCCGACCAGATAGGCGCTGCCGACCAGCCCGACCTCGACCGCGGTGAAGCGCAGCACCGGGCTCTGTTCGAGGGCCCCAGCAACCGAGCCGGCCAGCGTGACTTCGAGGCCATCGAGGATCCAGGTCACCCCGAGCGCGACGACGACCAGCGTGTGAAACCGGGTCCAGGGCAGCCGGTCGAGCCGAGCCGGGATATCGGTCTCGATGATCGCGTGCGCATCGTGCATAACGCCCTAACGTCTCCGGGAGAGCGGCGTCCGCGATCACCCATGCCGTCGATCAGCAAGGCAATCCTGTTTCTGTGGCTGGTACTGTGGCCTGCTGCGGCGCTGGCGCAAGCGCCATCATCTGGCGCCATCAGCGCCGCCGAGGCGCAACGGACACTCGATATCCTGCAGGACCCTGCCAAGCGCGCGCAGCTGATCGAGACGCTGCAGACGATCGCCAAGGCGCAGCACGCAAACCCTTCGGAGCCGGCGCTGGCGCCCGACAGCCTTGGCGCGCAGTTGCTGGCGCAGTCGTCGCGCTGGGCGGACCGGCTGGCCGACGCGGCCGCGACCGCGATCGCCTCGATGATCGCATTTCCATCGCTGCTGCGCTCGTTGCGTCAATATTTGGCGGACCCGGACGAGCTGGCGCGGCTCGGGCAAAACGTCTGGCGCATCGTGCTGGTTTTGTTGCTGGCGCTGGTTGTTGAGTGGCTCGCACTGCGCGGATTGCGCCGGCCGCTTGCCGCGATCGGGGCGCACGCCCCGGATCGCGAACCCGAACCGGCCTCGCTGCCTCCCGAGGCACTGCCGGACCCGGCGGAGGTTTCGCCGCCGGTGGTTGACCGGCTGTTGGCCGAGCGCCAGCGGTCGGCGCGCACCCGCCGTCACCTGCGGCGGCTGCCTTATGCCCTGGGCTGGCTCGGGTTGGAGCTGCTCCCGGTCGTGCTGTTCGCCGCCGCCGGGACGATCCTCTCCGGGAGCCTAATAACCAACCCGACCGCCCGACTGGTCACGCTGTCGCTGGTCAACGCCTATGCGATCGGCCGCGCGATCATCTGTGTCGCCCGGATGCTGCTGGCGCCGCACCAGCGCGGGCTGCGCCTCCTGCCGGTCGGCGACGGTGCCGCCGCCTATCTGCTGCGCTGGCTGCGCACGCTCGTCGTGATCGCATTGTTCGGCAATGCGCTGGCCGAGATCGTGTTCCTGCTGGGCGCCGACCAAGGCGCGCATGACACGCTGGTACGGCTGACCGCGCTGGTGGTCGCATTGCTGCTGATCGCGGTCGTTGTCGAATTGCGCGGCGCCGTGGCGCGCCGACTGCGCCCGACCGGCGAGGAGGGTGCCGCTTGGCGTCACTGGCTCGCCGGCGCCTGGCACTACCTCGCTATCCTGGTAATCGTCTTCGGCTGGCTGGCCTGGACGCTCGGCAGCCGCAACGGCGGCGGTCTGCGGCTGCTGGTCGGCACCGCGGCGGTGCTGATCGCGGCGCGGCTTTCGGCAATTCTGATTCTCGGTGGTATCGATTGGAGTGTGCGCCTCATCCCCGCGGTCGAGACGCGCGGCGCTCGTTACCGGCGCCCGGTGCGTCTCGCCGTCACGACCGTCCTGTTCGTCGCGACGGCGGTTGTGCTGCTGCAATTGTGGGGTGCGCACGCCTTCGCCTGGTTTGCGGGGCAAGGATTTGGCGCGCGTGTGTTGTCGGCGCTGGTGACGATCGTGGTTGCCGTGGGGGTGGGCGTTGTTATCTGGGAAGTGGCGAACGCTGCGCTCGGCCGTCATCTGAACCGACTCGCCGAACAGCAGGAAGCGAAATCGGCGCGGTTGCGCACCTTGTTGCCGATGCTGCGCGCCGCGCTGCTGACGACGATCCTGATTATCGTCGGGATGACCGTGCTGAGCGAGATCGGCATCAACATCGCGCCGCTCTTGGCCGGCGCCGGCGTGCTTGGCGTCGCGATCGGCTTCGGGTCGCAAAAGCTGGTGCAGGACGTCATCACCGGCATGTTCGTGCTGTTCGAGGACGCGATTCAGATCGGCGATCTGGTAACGGTCGCCGGTCTCAGCGGCACGGTCGAGCAGCTGTCGGTGCGCAATCTGTGGCTGCGCGCCGCGGATGGTGCGGTCCATATCGTGCCGTTCAGCGCGGTGTCGACGATTACCAACAGCGACCGTGGCGTCGGCAACGCGGTCGTGTCGGTGACCGTCGCCTACAAGGAGGACACCGACCGGGTCGCCGCCGCGATCGAGGAGGTCGGCGCAGAGTTGCGGCGCGACCCCAATTATGCGCGGCTGACGGTCAGCGATTTTCAGCTTTGGGGCGTCGATGCGGTCAAGGCCTCGGGCGTCACCGTCACCGGTCAGATCGTCTGCACCGATGCCGGCCGGCTGCCGGTACAGCGCGAATTCAACCGACGCCTGAAACAGCGCTTCGAGGCGCTCGGCATCGAGCTCAGCGGGTGAGGAGGAAAAACCATGGCGAGCAGTGAGAAAAGCAACGGCCGCCGTCTGGCCGAATTCATCGCCGCGAGCCACGGCCGCAACCTCCCGCCGGAGGTCACTGACGCGGCGCGGCTGTGCCTCGCCGATTGGCTCGGCGTCGCGCTTGGCGCCCGCGATGAGCCAGCCGGGCGCATCGTCCGCGACACGGTTGCCGGTTGGCGCAGCGGCGGAAGCTCGACCGTGCTGTTCGGCAGCCCGGCGGCGGCGCCGTTCGCCGCGCTTGCCAATGGTGCGCTGGCGCACTGCCTCGATTTCGACGACACCTATGTCGCCGCTGTGACGCATGTCAGCGCGCCGGTCTGGGCCGCGGTGTTGGCGCTCGGCGAGGACATCGGCGCCGACGGAAACGTCATGCTGTCGGCGTTTGTCACCGGGTTCGAGGTGGCGAGCCGCGCCGGACATGGGCTCGGCGAGGCTGTGACGGCGCGCGGCTGGCACAGCACCGGCGTGTTCGGCCGGCTTGGTGCCGCCGCCGCCGGAGCCGCGCTGCTCGGTCTCGACGCCGAGCGTGCGTTGCACGCGCTCGGCGGCGCGGCGACGCAAATCGGCGGGCTCACTGCCTCGTTTGGCACGATGGCCAAGCCGTTCCATGCCGGCAAGGCAGCGATGGACGGGATCGTCGCGGCGCAGCTGGCGGCGAACGGCTTCGAGGCCGCGACCGGTCTTCTCGAACCGGGCGGCGGGCTCGACAATGCGCTGGTGCAGGACGGCGCCGCTTCCTTTCAGCCGATCGAATTCACCGGCTGGAATATTCTGTGCAACAGCTTCAAGCCGTATGCCGCCTGCCACCTGGTGCATCCGGTGGTCGACGCCGCGCGCGCGCTGGCGGCGCGCCACAACGACATCGCCAGGATCGACTTGATCCGAGCCGAGATCGGCGCGCTCGCCGACAAGGTCACCGGCGGCAAAAGCGGCGCACCCTCAACCGCGCTTGAAGGCAAGTTCGACCTCAAATATTGCGTTGCGCTCGGCCTGCACGGGCATGATGTGTCGGCCGCCGATTTCCGCGAGCCATGGCGGCCCGATCCGGCGGTTTGCGCAACGGCGCAAAAGGTGACATCTGTGGTCAGCCCGGAAATGGGCTTCGCCTCGGCGCGGCTGACACTCGATGCGCGCGACAGCGTCCATGTGCCGGTCGCCAAGGGTCATCCGGGCAACCCGATCGGCTGGGACGACATGCACCGAAAATTCTCGGCGCTGGTTGAACCGGTGCTCGGCCGCCGCAGTGACACACTCTTCGGCCTCGTGCGCGAGTTCGGTTGCCTGGGCGTGTTCGCCGAAATAAGTTCGCTGTTGGCGGAGGGTGACCCGGCCGAGCGATCAGTCAGCGATCAGCCAAATGGTCGCTCCCACGAGTGACCCGAGTGCACCGGTCGCGAAAAGCCAGCAGATTAAGTCGGTCCAATTGCTGCTGAATGAAGGTACGCTTCCGAGAAAATACGCGTACAGAAACGTGACGAACCCTACCCAGGTCAGCGCACCCATCACGAACCCCAGGGCCAGAGCGAGCCGTAACGATCTGTAGTTAAGAGCTCGGAGGATACGGAATGCGGGCAATCCGAGTAGCCATGTCGGGACATAGCCCAAAACCGTACCGGTAATCAGGAAAAAACGCATCCATGGACCTTGTCCGGGAAACGTAAGCTTCGCGAGAACGGCGCCGGCAAGCGTTACCCACAAAGGTGCGACGAGGAAAGCGATGACAGTTCTGCTCACGCGATCTGTCGCCGGGCGACCACTATCGGGTGTGCTCAGTCACAACGACGACACATAGGACGGGCGTCCGGGCTACCGCTGCGGGTATCCGGCACGACCTAATGCAGTCTCGATCTCACCGAGGATCGCCGGATCGTCGATCGTTGCCGGCATGCGGTAATCCTCGCCATCCGCGATGCGGCGGATCGTGCCGCGAAGGATCTTGCCGGAGCGCGTCTTCGGCAGCCGATCCACCACCAGCGCGGTCTTGAAGCTGGCGACGGGACCGATCCGTTGCCGCACCAGGGCCACGGCCTCTTCTTCCACCGTGGCGGCGGGCCGGTGCACCCCAGCCTTCAACACCAGCAGCCCCAACGGCACCTGCCCCTTCAGCGGGTCGGCGACGCCCATCACCGCGCATTCGGCGACATCGGGATGGGCTGCCAACACCTCTTCCATCTCGCCGGTCGAGAGCCGATGCGCCGCGACATTGATGATGTCGTCGGTGCGGCTCATCACATGGATGTAGCCATCCGCGTCGATCAGCCCGGCATCGGCGGTCTGGTAGTAGCCGGGGAAGGCGCTCATGTACGACTGCACGAAACGGTCGTCGGCCTGCCACAGTGTCGGCAGCGCGCCCGGCGGCAGCGGCAGCTTGATCGCAATCGCGCCGATCTCGCCGCGCTTCATCTCCTGCGCTTCGCCCTCTCTTTCTGGGTCGAGCACCCGCACGTCCCAGCCCGGCACCGCCCGGCTGCATGAGCCGTGCTTGACCGGCAGCCGCTCGATCCCAAGACAATTCGCACCGATCGGCCAGCCGGTCTCGGTCTGCCACCAATGGTCGATGACCGGCACCTTCAGATGCTCCTCGGCCCAAGCGAGCGTCGGCGGGTCGGCGCGCTCGCCGGCGAGGAACAGTGCGCGGAATTTCGACAGATCGTATTTCTTGATCAGCAGGCCGTCCGGGTCGTCGCGCTTCACGGCGCGGAACGCGGTCGGCGCGGTGAAGAACACGCGCGCGTCATGCTCGCTGATGACCCGCCAGAACGCGCCGGCGTCGGGCGTGCCGACGGGCTTCCCCTCATACATCACCGAGGTGCAGCCGTAGATCAGCGGCCCGTACACGGTGTAGGAGTGGCCGACCGCCCAGCCGATGTCGGAGGCGGTCCAGAACACCTCGTCCGGCTGCACGCCGTAGACGTTGCGCATCGACCAGTTCAGCGCGACCGCGTGGCCGCCATTGTCGCGCACGACGCCTTTCGGGATGCCGGTCGTGCCCGAGGTGTAGAGGATGTAGAGCGGGTCGGTCGCCAGCACCGGCACGCAATCGGCCGGCTTTGCCGACGCGTAGAGCTCTTCCCAATCGTGGTCCCGGCCCGGCATCAGCGCGGCCTGGCACATCGGCCGCTGCAGGATCACGCAGGCAGCGGGTTTCGATTTGGCCTCGGCGATCGCCGCGTCGAGCAGCGGCTTGTACGGGATGATGCGGTCGGTCTCGATGCCGCACGACGCGGTGACGATCGCGACCGGCTTGGCGTCGTCGATACGCGTCGCCAGCTCATGCGAGGCGAAGCCGCCGAACACGACCGAATGCACCGCGCCGAGCCGGGCGCAAGCCAGCATCGCGACGGCAGCCTCCGGCACCATCGGCATGTAGATCAGCACCCGGTCGCCCTTCTTGACGCCGAGCCCGGCCAGTACGCCGGCGAACCGCGCGGTGCGGTCGCGCAGCTCGCGGTAAGTGAAACGGCTGATCGTGGTGGTGGCGGGACTGTCGTAGATCAGCGCGACCCGCTCGCCGCGACCGGCCGCAACGTGGCGGTCGAGCGCGTTCCAGCAGGTGTTGAGTCGCCCGCCCGGGAACCAGCGGTAAAACGGCGGCCGGCTATCGTCAAGCACCCGGTCCCAGCGCTTCTCCCAATCGATCGCCTCGGCCGCCTCGGCCCAGAACTCCTCCGGCTCGGCCAGCGAGCGGCGGTAGGTTTCTTCGTAGCCGGCCATCGGCGTTCCTCCCGATTCTGCTCCGTTCATACCACACCCGCCGGCCCTGGCGGACTCACGGCCCGCTGATCCATATGGGTTGACATTCGATCGACTTAAGATATATCTAAAAACCGTTATATCGAAACCCTATCGAAGAGAACCACATGAAGAACGACCCAAGCACCACCCGCATTCAGGGTTACCACGCCCATGTCTACTACGATCCGGCGACCCGTCCCGTCGTACAGCAGCTCGCGCGCCAGCTCTGGGGCCGCTTCCCGGTCGAGATTACCGGCTTTTTCGATCGGCCGGCCGGGCCGCATCCGCGCGCCAATCTGCATGTGAGCTTCGCCACCGCGGAATTCGGCGCGGTCGTGCCGTGGCTGATGCAGAACCGGAACGGTCTCGACGTGCTGGTTCACGTGCTGACCGAGGACCCGGTGCGCGACCACCACGCGGACGCGCTTTGGCTCGGCACACCCTTGCCGCTGCGGATGCACGGTCATCGCGCGAGCGCCCGGCCCGAGCTGCGGCAATCCGCGTGATCCGAGGGAAGGTACAAATGTTTGGACATCGACACGGGCAGGGACGTGACGGGCGGCGTCACGCGCGCGGCATGCTTGGCTTTGGCGGGCGCCACGGCGGCCATCGCCAGGGCGGCGGCCGCGGCGGTCGCTTCGGCCGGTTTTTCGAGCATGGCGATCTGCGCTACGTGCTGCTCGGCCTGATCGCCGAGCAGCCGCGGCACGGCTACGAGCTGATCAAGGCGATCGAGGAGCGCTTCGGCGGTCTCTACAGCCCGAGCCCCGGGGTGATTTACCCGACGCTGACCCTGCTCGAAGAGCTTGGCTACATCCGAGCGGAAGCCGCCGAAGGCTCGCGCAAGCAGTTTACCGTCACGCCGGAAGGGACTGAGTTCCTCGCGACGAACCGAGCGGTCGTCGACCAGATTTTCGCCCGGATGGCGGAAGTCACCCGCGCCTATGGCGGCGGCCCGGCGCCGGAGATCCGGCGCGCGTTGCGCAATCTGGAAGCGGCGCTGACGATCCGGCTCGGGCGCGGCCCGCTCGCCGCTGACGAGGTTCGCGCCGTCACCACGATCCTCGATCGCGCCGCCGGGGAGGTCGAGCAAAGCTGAGGTCGACCGGCACGCAGCAGCGGCTCGACAGCAAAGCCGCGGCGGGGGAAAGTGGCGGCGACCGTTTTGACGGAGGTCGCCGATGGAGCGGACCGGCCAGTGCCATTGCGGCTCGTTGAAAGTGATCGCGACGGGCGAGCCGGAGCGGGTCTATCTATGCCATTGCGAGGCGTGCCAGCGCCGCACCGGCACCGCCTTTCATTTCGGCGCGACCTACGCGAAGGAACGCGTGCGGCTGCACGGCGCCCGCAAGCTCTATGAACGCGGCGCCGACAGCGGCAACCGCATCCGCTTCCACTTCTGCCCGGATTGCGGCACCACGCTGTACTGGGAAGGCGACCGCAACCCGGCGGTGTGCGGTGTCGCCATCGGCGCGTTCGGCGCCGCCGCGTTTCCGCCGCCGAGTGACTCGATATTCGAGGCGACAATGTTCCCCTGGCTCGGCATGCCGGCCGATACGGTGCATTATCCGCATGGTCGACCGCCGGGCGCATGAACATGAGCACTGACAGCAGCCATCCCTACGAAGCCGGGCTCGGCAAGAACGCCGCCAATTACATCCCGCTGAGCCCGATCGGGTTTCTTGGGCGCTCGGCCGCGGTGTACCCGAACCGGACCTCGGTCATTCACGGCAACCGCCGCTACACCTGGCGGCAGAGCCTGGAGCGTTGCCGTCGCCTCGCCTCGGCGCTGGCGAAACGCGGCATCGGCCGCGGCGATACGGTCGCGGTGATGGCGCCGAATGTGCCGGAGGTCTTTGAGGCGCATTTCGGGGTGCCGATGGCCGGTGCGGTGCTGAACGCGCTCAACATCCGGCTCGACGCCGAGACGATCGCCTTCATCCTCAAGCATGGCGGCGCCAAGGTGCTGATCACCGACACCGAATTCGCACCGGTGATCGGCCCTGCCTTGAAGCTGCTCGACAAGAAACCGCTTGTGATCGACATCGCCGACCCACAGGGGCCCGGCGGCGATCGCCTTGGCGAGTGCGATTACGAAGCCTTTCTCACGATCGGCGCCCCGAATTTCGCCGAACTGCGGCCTGAGGACGAGTGGGACGCGATCGCACTCAACTACACCTCGGGCACGACCGGCAACCCGAAGGGTGTCGTCTATCACCACCGTGGCGCCTATCTGAACGCGCTTGGTAATATCCTGACCTGGGGCATGCGGCAGCACCCGGTCTATCTGTGGACGCTGCCGATGTTTCACTGCAATGGCTGGTGCTTCCCGTGGACGGTGACGGCACTCGCCGGCACGCATGTCTGCCTGCGGCGCGTCGAGGCCGGCGCGATCTACGAGGCGGTCGAGCGCGACGGCGTCACCCATCTGTGCGGCGCGCCGGTGGTGATGAACATGCTGCTGAACGCCCGCCAAGGAAAGAAGCTGCCGCGCCCGATCGAGATGATGACCGCGGGCGCCGCGCCGCCGGCGGCGGTGATCGGCGGCATGGAGGTGCTCGGCTTCCGCATCACCCATGTATACGGGCTGACGGAAACTTATGGCCCGTCGACGGTTTGTGCCTGGCATGATGAATGGGACGCGCGATCCGATGACGAGCGCGCCCGCCTTAAGGCGCGGCAGGGGGTCAGCTACCCGGTGCTGGAGGGCCTCACCGTGGCCGACCCCGACACGCTCGAACCGGTCGCGGCCGATGGCGCGACGATGGGTGAAGTATTCATGCGCGGCAACATCGTGATGAAGGGTTACCTGAAAAACCCGGCCGCGACCCAGGAGGCCTTCGCCGGCGGCTGGTTCCATTCCGGTGACCTCGGCGTCATGCACCCGGACGGCTACATCGAGATCAAGGACCGTTCGAAAGACATCATCATCTCGGGCGGCGAGAACATCTCGACCATCGAGGTCGAGGATGTGCTGTACCGCCACCCGGCGGTGCTCGAAGCGGCCGTCGTTGCCCGCCCGGATGACATGTGGGGCGAGACGCCCTGCGCCTTCGTGACGCTGAAGGACGACGCGGAGGCCGCAGCCGACGATATCATCGCCTTCTGCCGTCAGCACCTGGCCCGCTTCAAGGCGCCGCGCCATGTGATCTTCGGCCCGCTGCCGAAGACCTCGACCGGCAAGATCCAGAAATTCGTGCTGCGCGAGCGGGCGAAACTCGCAAGATAGCCGCCGCTAGAAGCTCGCGCGCGCCGAAAGCGCGAGAACCCGGCGGTGCAGCGCGGTGACGGTGCGCTGCGCCGTCTTGCCGTCCCACAATTGCGGCGGGCCGCGGCGCTGCCAGTCGCCGCCGAGCACGGCATCGACCTCCCGCCCGATCGCGGCGATCGGCACCAGCCGGTTGGTGCCCTCGGTGATCGTGATCGGCCGCTCGGTCGTGTCGCGCACGGTCAGGCATGGGATGCCGAGATAGGTTGTCTCCTCCTGCACCCCGCCGGAATCGGTCAGCACCAGCCGGCTGTCGCAGACGAGGCTCATGAATTCGATGTAGCCGAGCGGCTCGACCATTGTTACCGCGCCGAGCCGGTCCGACAGGCAGAATTGCGCCAGCCGGTTCCTGGTGCGCGGATGCACCGGAAATACCAGCGGCAGGCGGCGGGCAGCGGCGGCGAGTTGGTCGGCAAGCCCGGCCAGAGTATCACGGTCATCGACATTGGCCGGCCGGTGCATCGTGACGAGGCCGAACCCGCCGGCGTCGAGCCCGAGTTCCGCGCGATAGCGCCGGGCCGCGATCGCCGGCCGCAGCATCTCGAACGAGTCGATCATGATGTTGCCCACTCGGTCGATTTTGCCCGGCGCGATTCCTTCGCGCAGCAGATTGGCATCGGCGTCAGGGGACGGCGTCCACAGCGCGTCGGCGACCGCATCGGTGACGATGCGGTTGATTTCTTCCGGCATCGTGCGATCGTCGCTGCGCAGGCCCGCTTCGAGATGCGCGACCGGTAGACACAGTTTCTTGGCGGTGATGGCGCAGGCGGCAGTCGCATTGACGTCGCCGACGACGACGATCCAGTCCGGCGCGCTCTCCAGGCACACGCGCTCGTAAGCCACCATGACCCCGCCGGTCTGTTCGGCATGTGAGCCCGAGCCGATGCCAAGATGCAGGTCCGGCGGCGGCAGCCCGAGTTGCTGAAGGAATACCTGCGACATCTGTGGATCGTAATGCTGCCCGGTATGTACCAGCACCGGCCGCGCCCATCGCGTCCGCTGCAGCGCGTGCCACAGCGGAGCCACCTTCATGAAATTCGGCCGCGCGGCCGCGATCAGATGAATCGTCCACCGCCGCGCCGCATGCTTGTTGCCGTTCGTCACTCGCTTCAATATTGCACCTTGAGAGCGAGGCCGATCTGCTGCCGCTCGTAGCCGAAGCCGGCTTGGTTCGAGCCGCGGCTACTCAATTTATATTGAGCCGTCCACGCCATGTTGTGGTTCATCCGGTATAACAGGCTCGCGCCAAGCGATTTGACCGCGTCGGCGCGACCGGTCGAGCTGTAATCGTAGGTGGCATAGCCGGCCGACGCCGTGCCGACCCATTGCGGCGTGAATTCGTAATCGGCCTCTACCTGCATCGTTCGGATGTCGATGATCGCCGATGAGCCATTCGCGGTGGTGATCGGGCTGTCGGCGAATTCCTCCGAACCGAGCGCCAGCACGGTCAGCATTTCGGTCGGAAGCCAAGCCAGATTGAAGGCGAAGGTCGGCGAACCGACACTGCCGATAGTGCGCAGATCATAAACGCGCTCGCGCCAGCCGATCGAGCCGGTGCCGCGGATCAGCCGATGAAATTCGA
>DATARH010000149.1:0-9735 GCA_036264235.1 Allostellaceae bacterium | reverse complement strand
GCGGCCGCGACGTCGTCGTCTACAAAAAGGGCGAGGCGGTGCTGATCAAGCAGTTCGTCCGCTGGGAGGGCGACGATCTGGTGCTGCAGCAGCTGAACCCGCCGGAGACGATCCGGATACCGCGCGACGAGGTCGGCGAGTGTCACCTCGTCGTCGGTGTCGATCAGGAGGGGTAACGATTTCACCAGCCGGCGTTGCCGTCGCGGCGCAACCGGTTCAGCGCGCGCAATTGATCAAGACAGACCGATGACCGGCGCGATCAAGCTGCCGTCGAAACCGGCGGCGGTGATCTTCGACATGGACGGCCTGCTGTTCGACAGCGAAACGCTCTATCAGGAAGCCGTCCTGCTCGCCGCCACGGAACATGGATGCGAGGTTGCAGCCGACTTCTTCGCGCGAACCGTGGGCGTGCCTTGGACGCAATCGCGGGCGCTGCTGCTCGGCCAATTCGGTGACGGTTTTGCGGTCGACGAGTTCCAGGCGGCGTGGGTGCGCCATTTCTGGGTCATCGCCGAGACCCGGCTGGCCCTGAAGCCGGGAGCGGTCGAGCTTCTCGACCTGCTGGACCGGTTGCGGCTGCCGCGCGCGATCGCGACCTCGTCGTCGCGAACCACGGTCGATCGTCACCTGAGCGCGCATGGTCTGCTCGACCGCTTCGACGCGATCGTCGCGCATGGCGACTACGACACCGGGAAACCCGCACCGGACCCGTTTCTCAGGGCCGCCGAACGGCTCGGCGCAGACCCGGCGCGATGCCTGGCGCTGGAGGATTCGCATAACGGGGTCCGCTCGGCGGCGGCCGCCGGTATGATGACGATCATGGTGCCGGATTTGCTCGAAGCGACCGATGAGATGCGCGGGCTCTGCGTCCTGGTCGCGCATGACCTCCATCAGGTCGGGGAGCTTATTGTGGCGGCGACGGGCGGATGACGGATGGCGCTGCACCGAGATCCGCGACGGCTCACCTTCCTTTGAGCGGACCAGCTGCCCGGAGGCACCAGCGCGTATCGTTGCGTAAACGAACGTAACAATTTGTAAACTACCGTTGCCTAGGATGTGCGGGTCGGCCGGCAGAAAGAACCGGCCGGATGCGAGTAGGACCTTAGGCATGCAAGCACATTCCGTTTCTAACCAACCCCGCCGGTCGGCCCTGAGCCGGCTCCTTGGCGGGTTTCTCGCGTCGGACAGCGATCCGCCGCAAGCGACACAGCAACCACTCGACCGCGGCCGCTCAGCGGCCGTGCCGGGCGGCGAATCGGATGCGGGGCGGCTGAAGCGGCAATACCCGATCCGCATTCGCCTGAGCCTTCCGGTAGACGGCCACGGCCTCGCACCGATCCACGCTTGGCTCGATGACAAATGCGGCCCCGACGGCTGGGCGATGGCGGCGGTCGGAGCCGGACGCCACCACAGCCAGGCGCTCTACCTTCTCGATCCGATGCTGGCCGGCGAATTCGTCGACCGGTGGTGCGCCACCGACCGCGTCGAGGCCGCCGAGGGCGTCTTCCGCATTCGGGATGCCGCGCCGCCGATCCAATTGGCCGGGAGACGGCCTAAGAAGGGACAGCCGCTGGCACAGTTGGTGCCGGCGGCGGCGGCCTAGGACACCGGCATCTGCCGCCGCTGGGCACCCAGCCATTTGATCGAGACGACCGCGTCGCCGCTCCCGTCACAGCCGCGGCATGGCAGCCGCCCGGCGATGTCCGTCACCCGATCCTGCGGGCTGACGCGGAGCCCCTCCAGCAACAGGTAGGGCGGCAGAAAGGTCTGGTGCCCGCATGAGCACCGGATCGTTACCCAATCGCCCGGGTGCAGGTCAGAAACACGCGCCGCGCGCAGCGGGACCATAACCAGATCGTTACATTAACCCTATCTGATCCAGACTGGGCGCACGGCAGACGAGCGTCAACTCGTTGCCGAGCGGCGGATCGTCGCCAGCGGCTCGACCGGTCGCCGGGCTCAAGCCGAGCGGCGGAGCGCGTCGTCGTCGCTGCGGGCGTAGCGCCAGCCCGGCAAGGTGACAATCGCGGTGGTGCCGGCGCCGGCGGCGCTCTCGAGCGCCAGCGTGCCGCCATGCTTTTCGATGATCATCTTGGCAAGCGGCAGGCCGAGCCCGGTGCCCTCCTGGCCGGCCTCCACGTTCTTCAACTGACGGAACGGTTCGAGTGCGATCGGGATTTCTTCTGGGCGCATGCCGACGCCGTGGTCGCGCACCGCGATCTCCAGATCACCGTCGGCGATGCGGCGCAGCACGACTTCGACGCGGCCGTCATTGCGCGAAAATTTCACCGCGTTCGACAGCAGATTGAGCATCGCCTGCTTGAGTCGGGTTTCGTCGGCTTTGAGCACCGGCACATCGTCGGGCGCGGTCACCCCGATCGCGACCTCCTTCTGCGCCGCTTGCACCGTCACCAGATCGACGCAACTGCGCAGCAGCACCGGCAGATCAACAAGCTCGTCGTGCAAGTCCCACTGTCCGGCCAGCGATTTCGACAAATCGAGGATGTCGTTCACCAGCTTCAGGAGGTGACGGCCGGAGGAATTGATGTAGCGGGCATATTCGCGCGCGACATCCCACGAATCGGGGCCGAGCATGCCGCCGGCGATGATGTCGGAGAAACCGATGATCGCGTTCAACGGCGTCCGCAGCTCGTGACTCATATGCGCGAGGAAGGTGGTCTTGGCGAGGTTCGCGGCCTCGGCGTCCTCCTTCGCCTCCGTGAGCTGCAATTCGCTGCGCTTGCGCTCGATCGCGTACTGGATCGCACGGGCGATCACATGACCATCGCCGTGACCCTTGACCAGATAATCCTGCGCCCCGTTTTGCAGCATTTCGACCGCAGTGCGCTCGTCGTCGAGGCTGGTCAGCACGATCAGCGGCACGCGCGGATCGCTCTCGCGCAGGCGGCAGACGGTTTCGCTGCCCTGCGCATCGGGCAGCGACAGATCGGCGAGCACGACCGCGAAGCCCCGATCGTCGGCGAGGAGCGCGATGCCGGCGGCCAGGGTTTCGGCATGCACCAGATTGATGCCGGCGGCACCGACCTCGCGCAGCAATTCGGCGGTCAGCCGGGCGTCGGCCGGATTGTCCTCGATCAGCAGGATCCGCAGGGCGCCCCGTCCTGCTTGACCCGCGTCATTCATCGGTCCGCTGCCATCGCTCCGTCGCCATTGCTCGGCTCCCGCCGCTAATCGCCGAGATCGCGCCGGCTCGGAAGCTTAACGATTGCCAGCCAGAAATGCTCAACCGCGCGGACGATATGCAGGAATTTTTCGAGATTGACCGGCTTGGTGATGTAGCAATTGCCGTGCAGCTCGTAGGTCCGCAGGATGTCCTGCTCGGCTTCCGAGGTGGTCAGCACCACCACCGGGATCAGGCGCAGCACCGGGTCGGTCTTCAACTCGGCCAACACCTCGCGGCCGTCTTTGCGCGGCAGGTTGAGGTCGAGCAGGATCAAATCGGGACGCGGCGCCTCGGCGAAGGGCGGCTCGCGGCGGACGAAGGCCATCGCCTCGACTCCGTCATGGACGTGGCTCAAGCGGTTGCTGACGCGCGCCTCGCGCAGCGCCTCCTGGGTCAACCGCGCATCGCCCGGATTGTCCTCTATTAAGAGGATTTCGATCGGCCGAACTGAAACGTGCTCCATCGCCATCGTGTCCATTATTAGCTCCCCGGCTGGACGCCGAGCGGCAAGGTAAAGTGGAACCGGCTGCCTTCGCCGGGGGTGGATTCGATCCAGATGCGGCCACCGTGATTTTCGACGACTTTCTGCGCGATTGCCAGCCCGATCCCGGTGCCGGGATATTTGCTGCGTTCGTGCAGGCGCTGAAAGATCAGGAAGACGCGGTCGAGATATTCGGGGGCGATGCCGATTCCATTATCGGCGACCGTGAACCGGGCCATCGCGGTGCCGCCCTCCGGCACGATCTCGGGCGCGGCGGTGATCCGCACGACCGGCGGCTCGTCGCGGCGGAACTTGATCGCGTTGCCGATCAGGTTCTGCAACAGCTGAACGATCTGGCTGCGGTCGGCGGCGATCGTCGGCAGTGGGCCGGCATCGATGCGGGCGCCGGTTTCGGCGATCGTGCCCTGCAGATTGGTCACCGCGATGTCGAGCGCGTCGGCGGCCGCGAAATTTTCCGGCCCGGTGCCGCGGCGGCCAATCCGGGAATAGCCGAGCAGGTCGTTGATCAGCCGCTGCATGCGGCGGGCGCCCTCGACGGCATATTCGATGAAGTCGTCGGCGTCCTTGTCGAGCTTGCCGCCGTAGCGGCGCTGCAGCAGCTGGCAGTAGCTCGCCACCATGCGCAGCGGTTCCTGCAAATCGTGCGAGGCGATGTAGGCGAACTGTTCGAGTTCGCCGTTCGAGCGCTCCAGCTCCCGGGCATAGGCGGCCGCCCGCTCGGTTTCCTCTGCGAGCGCCTGCTCGCGCTGCTTCAATTCGGTGACGTCGAGGCGGATGCCGATGATGCCGCCATCGGAGGTGCGGCGCTCGATAATCTGGACCCAGCTGCCGTCGATATGCGGGCGGGTCATCACCAGATCGGCGGCGCGGTGGCGCATCATGCGAGCCGCGACCCAATCGCTGACATCGCCCTCGATGCCGTCGAGGACGCCGCTCTCGGCCTGGGCGCGGACGAGGTCCTCGAACCGGGTGCCGGGGACCAGCAGATGCTGCACCTTCGGGAAATAGCGGCGGGTGGCGCTGTTGCAGACCACGATGCGGTCGTCGGGATCGCACAGGAGGAGGCTCGCCGGCACGCTCTCGATCGCCTCGATGAAGCGGCGGTGCAGCGCCGCGGTGCGGCTCTCGGCCTCGACCGCCTCGGTGACGTCGCGGCCGGTGCCGCGATAGCCGCGGAACCGCCCGGTATCGTCGAACCATGGCTTGCCGCTGAGCATGAGATGACGAGGGCCGAGCGGCGAATCGGCGACGCCCGTCAGGCTGGTGAAGGGGGTGCCGGCGCGCATCGCGCCGGCCGGGTCAGGCGCGTCCGATGCCGGCGCCAACAGGTCGCCGATATCGCGGCCGAGCCACCGCTTCGGGGCGATGCCGGTCCCGGCCTCGAACCGGCCGGCCAGATGCGAGAGGTGCAGATCGGCGTCGGTCTCCCAGATCCAGCCGGGGCTGACCTCGAGCAGGTCGGCGAGGCGCTGCCGCTCCTCGGCGAGCGCGGCTTCGAGCTCGCGGACCCTCACCTCGGCGGGCGTCTCAGACGACGGCTCAGACGGGGCCCGCTGCACGGACATGGCGATCGCGGTGTCTTGGGTGTCCACGCTGCGACAGATCGACGAATTTGGTTAAAGTCCGATGAATTTTAACGTTTTACGGCTTCCGCATAACGCCCGGCCAACGCCAATACATCCAGCTGGCTGTCTAGCTGAGTGGCAGCTATTCACTGTGCAGATCCCGTCGAGGCCCGGCTGGCGGCCGCGCGTGCTGGCCGAAATCGCCAAGCATACCGGCCTCGGTCCCGACGACCTTTGACCGGGCTTTCCAAGCGCGGTCGGGTCAGGCGGCGTGACGCTGTACCGGCTTGGTTAAAAGCCGAAGGTCGCGAATTCGATCGGCTGCGTGTTCAAACGACAGCTCGACGAACTGGGAAGTTATGATTTGGGACATCATCAGATCCCATGCCTCGGCTTGCTGCACCGGCAGCAGTTTGGCCCATGCTTGTTTGATAGCCTTGGCTTTCGAGGCTTCGAATGTGCTCATCGGCTGATCCTCAACACCATTGCCGGAGCAGCTTACTTACGACGCGATCGTTTAAGATTGGTTGATCCCCGACAGAAACTTTGAGGTGCCGGACGCCGAGCCGCCACACCCCCGGTGTTGAAGAGTTGTTTCGCCGCCTCGCGGCGGACTAGGATCGCGCATCGATTTCGCAGCCTTCCGGGAGACGCCCGATGCGTACGAGCTTTGCCCTCAACGACATGACGATCCACCGGGTCGTCGAGCAGGAGCAGGGATTTACCCCGCTGTTTGAGTTCCTGCCGACGCTGTCGAAGGAGCGGTTCGAGGAGAACCGCTCGTGGATGGAACAGGGCGCCTATGACCCCAAGACCGGCAATGTCGTGCTGTGCTTCCAGTCCTATGTCGTCAAGACGCCGCACCACAACATCCTGGTCGACGCCTGCATCGGCAACAACAAGAGCTTCGGGCACCGGCCGACCTGGAACAAGAAGACCGACGACAACTGGATGCGCGCCCTGAGGGCGGCCGGGCTCGGGCCGGAGGACATCGATTTCGTGATGTGCACCCATCTGCACGGCGACCATGTCGGCTGGAACACCAAGCTCGAAAACGGCCGCTGGGTCCCGACCTTTCCCAAGGCGCGCTACCTGTTCTCGAAGAAGGAATACGAGTTCTGGACCAGCGGGACAGAAACCGGCATGCCGGCCGACCCGATCAACGAGAGCGTGCTGCCGGTGATCGAGGCCAACAAGGCCGAGCTGGTGACAAGCGACCACGAGCTCAACGACCACATCCGGCTGATGCCGACCCCCGGCCACACGCCCGACCATTTCGCGGTCTGCGCCGGCAAGGGAGGCGACAAGGCGGTGTTCACCGGCGATTTGATCCACTCGCCGATCCAGGCGCGTTATCCGGAGCTGGTGATGCGCGTCGACACCGACCGCGATCAGGGCGTGGCGACACGACGGCGCTTCTTCGAGCGCTACTGCGACACCGACACCTTATGCTGCACGATGCACTTCCCATCACCGTCGGTCGGCCACATCAAGCGCTGGGACAACGGCTTCCGGCTGGAGTATGTGAAGGATTAAAGCGAGCAAAAGGTCACAATGAGGGCGTGAGACGGTGAGAATGCAGTGACGCTGCTGCCTCACGTCTCTTAACCTGCTGAGATTGCGCCCTGGCTCAGTCGCCTGTCGCCTTGACGCTGGTCTTCGGTGGTTGACGCCTCAAGCGCAACTCGCACTGCCGCAGAATGCGATTGTGCCGCGACAGCATCACGCCGGTCGCGTTGAAACCGTCAGCGGTGAGCGGGCCGGCATAGGTGGCATGCAGGTTCGGCGGCCGATCTTGTTCGCCGGCCAACATTGCGATTTCAAACCGCGCACCCTGATCGACGACCAGGCCGGTAAAGACCGCGATCGACAGCTGGGCGTTGGCATCGAGGTACGAGCGGGAGGCGGAGATCTGGTCGCCCAGTATTGTGAAAGGCAGTTGCCACACAAATGGCCCGGCCAGCAAGTGAAGGCGGTCCTGTGCGCACTGATAGGTGCCTTGCCACTCGCCTTCCAGGTCAGCCGGGCGCGGTGGCTGCGGTGACAGCTGCGGCTCCGCCGCGTGCGCCATGCCGATTCCAAGCATGGCGAATGCCAATGTAAGTACTGCCTTGCCCATGATCGTCTCCAATGTTCAAGCTGGAACCTTGGACCGATTTGCCGGCTATGGTTAAGAAGGCATGAAGCCGAACGCTACCGATGCAGTTTCACCACAGCCTGTGGTCTTTGGTTCCTGAGACGTTTCTAGGCTACTGCAGCGGAGCGCATCCCCGTTCACTGTTGCTGATGCAAAAAACCGAGCCTTAGGTGGGGTGTCGACCGCAGCGATTACTCGCCGACGATGCCACCGAGCGGCACCCACTTGGCGCCGTCGAAGCGCTTCAACCGCATCGTCTTGATCATGTTGTAATCGCTCGGTGTCGTGTTGAGCGTGATGCCGGTCAAGAGCATCGGAACGCTCACTCCCTGCATGTGGGTGACGCGGTCGAGCACATGCTCGCGTGTCAAGTCGTTGCCGCAGCTCTGCAGCAGCTGCACCACGGCCGATGCCATGTAATAGGCGATCACGTTGTTCCAGTCATTGGCGTCGCCGCTTGGGTTGTAGGTCTTCTGAAACTCGAGATAGGCGCGCACATCCGGGTCGTTCTGCCAAGCCGGATCGGCCGGTTCCTTCAGGAACTCGGCGGTGACGAGGCCGACCGATTTGTCGAGCCCGGCCGGCTCCAACGTGCGTGGGATCGAGGAAGCCGGGTAGGGCACGATGTGCAGCGGTTTCCAGCCGATATCCGCGACCTTGCGGATCGCCTGGGCGGCGAATTTCGGCAGCGCGACATCGAACAGCACGTCGGCGCCCGATGCCTTCAGGGTGACGATCTGCGAATCGACGGTCGGATCGGTCGATTCGTAGGAGGCCTCGGCGACGATCTTTGCCTTCGATTTGTCACCGAGCGTCGCTTTCAGGGTGTTGAGGTGATCCTTGCCATAATCGTCGTTCTGATACAGCACCGCGATCTTCGCGTCCGGCATTTCCTTTTCGATATAATGGGCGAAGACGCGTGTCTCGCTGACAAAGCTCAGATCGCCGCCGATCGTCCACGGCGCATGCTCGGGATCGCGGAAGCGCGAGGTGCCGGTGAACAGGAACAGCTGCGGCACCTTCTTGTCGTTGAGATAGCGCTGCGTCGCGGCGTTGGTCGGAGTGCCGAGCGAGGCGAAGATACCGAGGACGCCGTCCTGCTCGACGAGGCGACGGGTCTGCTCGACGGTTTTCGGCGGGCTGTAGCCGTCGTCGAGGCTGAGATAATTGATCCTGCGGCCGCCAATGCCACCCTTGCCGTTGATCATCTTGTAGAAGGCGCCTTGCGTCGCGCCCATCACGGCGAAGGAGGAAGCCGGCCCGCTATAGGGCAGCGTCTGACCGATCTTGATCTCGGTGTCGGTGACCCCCGACGTCGGTTTTTGTGCCGCCGCCGGTGACGGCACGGCGGAACCTGCAACCGTTGCCGCGACAAAGTATGAAAGTGCCGCCAGCCTTGCGCGCATCGCTGCCCCCCATTCCGTTTTCCGGATACTCGGCGTCGATCGCGGCCGCGCGCAACATAAATCGGATGCAGCGCGAGCAAGGCGGCAATGGCCGCAAACGGCAACGGCCGGCTCCGAGGAGCCGGCCGTCACCATCAGGGGGCGCCGCAGGCGCGGCGCCGGAGACTGCTGCTAGCGGATCACTTCGACGATCCGGCGGTCGGCCGGATCGACGACCACGGTCTCGTTGCCGATCACGCTGTAGCGGTATTTGCCGTAGGGCGCGGTGGTCGGGAACGGATAGACCTCGACCGCCGGCGGCAACGGTTCGCCAACCGACACGCGGAAGCCGGCCGGCGGGGTGACCGGAGCGCGATGCTCCTTGACGACATATTCCTTCATCTCGGTGCGCCACGCGGGCTGAAGGGTTGTCGTCTCCTTGGTCGTGGTGGTGGTCGTCTGCGTCGTGGTTCCGGTCTGCGCGAAGGCGGCCCCGGCGACGCCGGTGAGCAGCGCCGCCGCGAGGATCAGCTGCTTGTTCATGATCAGTCCTTTGGCTATTAACCTACGTTGATACTGGACCAGCAAACACCGAGAACCTGGACTTTGCGCGAAAGCATCGTGTTGCGAGCGCACGCGGTGACGTAATCAACCTAAGTGCAAGATCGGCTAGTACCGGACCGGTTTGATCGTCGCGCGCGGGGTCCGCGCGAATTGCTGACCCCGCCGCGCACGGTGGCGCCGCCCTGCAGTCACGGCATCTCGAAAAGGGGGCCTCGGTCCCGGCGCGAGCGTCGCCCGAGGACCGGCTCCGCGAAGCAATCTCGAAGGGCAGAGGACAGCGGATCGAGATTGCGTCGTCGCCTCGCTCCTCGCAATGACAATGGCGGATGCCCGGCGCAGACGGTTGCCTGATCGGCAGGCCTCGCGCATAAAGCTGCGAGGCCGCCCCGCGCGATCTG
>DATARH010000137.1:0-1577 GCA_036264235.1 Allostellaceae bacterium | reverse complement strand
GACCATCGAAATCAGTGACGAGCTCGCCTTCCTCCATGTCGATGCGCGACACGACACCGAGATCGCCGTTATAGACCTCCTTATCGTAGTCGTTCTCGACCTGCATGACCTTGTCGCCAGTACAGAAGGTCCAGCCGAAGCACTCGATGCGGATCTCGCCGGGCGGGTTCAGCTCTTTCTGAAGCCCGCAGGTGATTGGCTTCTAGTATTCGGGCCGCTTCTGCGTCTGCCGAGACCCAACAAATACCCCTACGCAGCGCGGATCCATTCCGAGGGAATCGGCTGCGCCCGTTGCTCGGCCACGAGTTTTCTGCGACGGGCCTGCTCCTCGGCGCTGATCGACGCCGGATCCTCCCGGAACTCCGGCCCCATAGCCATCGCTTTCTTGACGGCCGGCCGTTCGCCGATTTCTTCCAGCCAGCGCTTTACGTTCGGGAACTCGTCGATTTCGATCTTCCGGGTTGCCCAGCTCGATGCCCAGGGATAGCAGATCATGTCGGCAATCGTGTAGGCGCCGGCGGCGAGATAACGTTTGTTGAACAAACCGAGGTTCATGACGCCGTAGATGCGATGTGCCTCATTGTCAAACCGGCGAAGGGCGTAGGAAAGATCGCCGTTGTTTCCGCTCTCGGCGGCGCGTCGGAAATGGCCTTGCTCGCCGAGCTTCGGACCCTGATTGGCCAATTGCCAGCCGACCCACTGGGCGACCTCGTACTTGCTGCGCGGGTCCTGCGGCCAGAATCGTCCAGTCTTCTCGGCGAGATACATCATTATCGGACCGGACTCGAAAATGGACATCGGAGCGCCTCCTCCCATCGGCTGGTCGTCGACGATCGCCGGCATCCGGCCGTTGGGAGAAATCTTCAAAAAGTCGGGGGTGAGCTGGTCCCCGCGGCCGATATTGATCGGCTTGATCGTGTAGGGGAGCCACAATTCCTCGAGAAGAATGACGGTCTTCTTGCCGTTTCCGGTCGGCCAGAAATAGAGGTCGATCATTAGGCTTTCTCCTGTTCAACGTGGCAGCACGCGAGGCGCGCCGATGTTCGCTCGCACTCCAAACCATAATCCGATAACCAACGGCAGATTGCGAGTCGGTGGCGCATCCGACCGACAGGTAGGGCGCGACGTCGAGAGCCGCCGGTTAGCGCCTGGTCACCCTTCTCGCGGGCTCCTCGCGACGAGGCGTCGAGTCGCATCGAATTCAGCGGAGCGCATCGTTGCGCTTCGCTCTCACCGCTGGATTGACGCGAAGCTCGGTGCAGTTGGGACGCGCAGTAAACTTTTACGAATATCCGATCAGGGCGGACGGCGCCGAGTGTATTGCCGTGAAGGGACCATCCGGCGCGGGCAAAACCTTGCTCCTGCGCGCGATCGCCGACCTCGATCCCAATCAAGGCGTGGTGAGCCTGGAGGGCCGCGACCGTTTCACAATCCCAGGCCCGGAGTGGCTGGTTAGAGATTGACGGGGAGAAGGTTCTGGTTGTTGCTCCTCCGCAACACCCGGATGGTGACGGAAAGATCGGTGAACCGCCGCTCTGGCGGCGGTCACACATGTAGACGGCCTGGAAATCCACTGG
>DATARH010000074.1:0-5500 GCA_036264235.1 Allostellaceae bacterium | reverse complement strand
CACAGAGATGTATTTGCGGCCGCCGAGCCCGCTGCGGAACTGCACCGCGCCGGTTTCGGTAGCGAAGATCGTGTGGTCGCGGCCCATGCCGACATTGCTGCCGGGATGAAACTTGGTGCCGCGCTGGCGCACGATGATGTTCCCGGGGACGACGATCTCGCCGCCGAATTTCTTGACGCCGAGCCGCTGGCCGGGACTGTCGCGGCCGTTGCGCGAGGAGCCGCCTGCTTTCTTGTGTGCCATGAGGGTTCTCCCGGGCTCGCGCTTGCGATCAGCCGCCGGCGCGGATCTCGGTGATCCGCAACACGGTCTGATGCTGGCGATGGCCCTTCTTGCGGCGATAGTTGTGCCGCCGCTTTTTCTTGAAGACGAGGATTTTGTCGGCCCGCTTGTGCTCGACGAGGGTCGCGCTGACCGTCGCCCCATCGAGCAGCGGCGTGCCGGCCGAGAAACTGTCGCCGTCGCCGACCATCAGCACCTCGGCCAACTGCAGTGTCGCGCCGGGCTCGCCCTCGAGCTTCTCGACGGTGATCAAGTCGTCGGGCGCGACCTTGTACTGTTTGCCGCCGGTGCGGATCACTGCGAACATGGCTGCCGATATCGGTTGTAGCGCCGGCCGGGACAAGTCCTGAAAGACGCCGAAGCACGCGGAACCGGGCCGCTCCCGTCCGCGAGCGGCGCACTATAGTGGCGCGAGTCCGAGTGTCAATCGCGAGCTCTGGCGCGAGCCTCGGTATAATGGGGCGATGGACGCGCGACGCGGCGTTTTCGCCGATTTCATCCAGACCACCGCGATATTGACCCGCATCCCGATCGGCGTGGGAGCGCCGGAACCGGGCGCCGTCGCGGTCGGGGCGTGGGCCTTCCCGCTGGTCGGCGCCGGGATTGGCGGCATCGCCGCCTTCGTCTTCTTTCTGGTCGAGTTCCTCGGCATCGGTGCCGGGCCGGCGGCATTGCTCGCGGTGCTGACCGGCATTGCCGTGACCGGCGCCCTACACGAGGACGGGCTCGCCGATACCGCCGACGGATTCGGCGGCGGCAGCGACCGGGCACAGAAGCTGGCGATCATGCGCGACAGCCGGCAGGGCACCTACGGCATCGTCGCGCTGGCCGCCAGCATCGGGCTGCGCGCCGCGGCGGTCGCCGCCGCGCCCGATCCGATCAGCGCCGGGCTCGGGCTGATCGCCGCCCATGCCGCCTCGCGGGGCCTGCTGCCGATCCCGATGCGGCTATTGGCGCCGGCGCGTGAGGACGGGCTCGGCGCTGCCGCCGGACGGCCCGCGGTAAGCGTCATGATAATTGCAGCGGCGATCGGTGCAGGAATCGCGCTCGCCGCCTTGGGTCCGTTCCGCGGGTTTGTCGCGCTGGTGATCGCCGGCGCGGCGGTGGCAATGACCGCATTTCTTGCGCAGCGGCAGATCGGCGGCTACACCGGCGATGTTCTCGGCGCCTTCCAGCAAATCGGGGAGATCGTGATGCTGCTCGTCGCGGCGGCCAGATGAGTGCGGCTTCGCGGCCGGGCACGACCTCACCGTTCGGCGCGTCGGCGGTCGGGGCTGGCGGTGTTGGCGGTGCCGCGACGATCACCCGCTTCTGGTGGGTGCGGCACGCCCCGGTCGCGCATGAGGGGCGCATCTACGGCCAGGAGGACAAGCCGTGCGATTGCAGCGAGACGCCGGTCTTCACCGGTCTCGCGCGGCAATTGCCGAAGCATGCCGCCTGGGTCGTCAGCAATCTGCGCCGCACCCACGAAACGGCGGCGGCGATTGTCCGCGCCGGGCTCGACGGCCCCAGCGAGATTCCCGGCCCCCAGGCGCCGGCGATCCCGGAACTTGCCGAACAGAGTTTCGGCGAGTGGCAAGGGCTGACCTACGAGGAACTGCGCGAGCAGCGCGGCGGCGCCTTTCACCGCTTCTGGCATGCCCCGGCGCATGAACGCGCGCCCGGCGGCGAGAGCTTCGTCGACATGCTGGAGCGGGTAAGCCGGGCGATCCACCGCCTGCTGGACAGCCATCGCGGCCGCGACATCATCGCGGTCGCGCATGGCGGCACGATCCGCTCCGCCCTTGGGCTCGCGCTCGGTCTCGAACCGGAAGCGTGCCTTGCCTTCACGATGGAGAATTGCTCGCTGACCCGGATCGAACACATCGACGGACCGGGGATGGGCCACGGCTGGCGGGTAGTGACGGTCAACCGCCCGCCGCGCTGAATTAGGCGCCGAGAAATTTGCCGGCGGCGCGGACGAACGCCTCCGGCTGCTGCAGCGGCGAGGCATGCCGCGCCGGCGACAACCAGTGCAGCCGGGCACCGCGAATGTTGGCTTCGAGCCAGCGGGCCGCGTCGAGGAACGGCGCGATTTCCTGGTCGCCGCAGACGATGAGCGTCGGTGCCGTGATGCTCGGCGTCAGCGGACGCAGGTCGGCCGCCGCCAGCGCCTCGCAGGCGAGCGCGTAGCCCTCGCCGGAATCGTGTTCGAAGCAATCGCGGACGTAGCGCACCGCCGCCGGATCGGCGGCGATGAACTCCGGCGTGAACCAGACCGGAAGGAGGCTGTCGAGCAGCGAGGCGACACCCTGGTCGCGTGCCTGCTTTGCGCGCACCGCCCACATGCCGCGCATCTCATCGGTGTAGCGCGGCGTCGTGTCCATCAGCACGAGCCGCTCAACCTTGTTGGGATAGGTCGCGGCGAAATGCTGCGCGACCAGGCCGCCCAGCGAAATGCCGCCAAGATGGGCGCGGCCGATATCCTCGCGCGCCAGGATCGCGGCGAGCTGCGTCGACAAATCCTCGACGCCGTAGCCGCGGTCGGGCACCGGCGTTTCGCCATGGCCGGGAAAGTCGTAGGTGACCAGGGTGAAATCGCGCTCGAGCCCGGCGGCGGCGATGTCCCACAGCCGGTGATCGACTCCGAGACAATGCAGCAGCACCAGCGCCGCGCCGCGGCCCTTCCGGTGCACCCGAACCGCCGCCGTATCGATACCGATATCACTCATGTCATGTCTCCCGCCGCGGGGGTGTAGCATACCCGGACAAGCGCACACGGCTTGCCGCGACCACGCTCGACGAAGTGCCCGTAGAGTCGGCCGCTGTATACTGAACGATGCACGGAGATCGAACATGACCAAGCGGCTCGAACAGGCGATTGAGAGAATCCGCAAACTCCCCGATGCGGACCAGGATGACGCGGCCGAGCTCTTGCTGATCCTGGCCTCGCGCGCTAACGGGCCGGAAAGGCTCGATCCGGCGACCCGCGCTGCGGTTCGAGAGGGGCTGGCACAAGCGCAGCGCGGAGAATTCGCCAGCGATGAGGAAATCTCGGCGGTGTTTAAAGGGGTTGCCCGGCGCGGATGAGGGTCCGCTTCACGACGCGAGCACGCGCGGATCTGGAAGAAATTCGAGCTTACCTGACAGACCGCAATCCGGCGGCCGCGACCGCGGTGCTGAGCACGAGACGAGGGCGCATCGATTGGCTTGCCGATTTCCCGCTTATGGCGCCGGAAACCGACGAACACGGCGTCCGGGCGCTTCCGATCGTTCGGTATCCATACCGTGTGTACTACGAGGTTGTAGGCGATGAGGTGCGGATACTGCATGTCCGCCATAGCCGCCGAAGACCTTGGCAAGGATCGCGATAACCGCGCGTTGTCGATCGGATAGGCCGGGCCTATCCTTCGGTATCCATCGCCCCCGGAGGTTTGCCCGATGAAGAACGGCATGCTGATCATCGACGCCGACGGCCATGCCGTCGATAACGAGCCGGTCTATCGCGAGCGGCTGCCGGAACAGTACCGCGGCCGCAGCTTCATCTATCAGAGCGACGGCTTCGACCGGCACCAGAACGGGAAAATCCAGAAGCACCCGAAGACGCCGGAGCAGAACCTCGACGACAACGATCGCGAGGGCATCGACTTGCAGATCATCTACCCGACCGGCGGGCTGATGCTGTCGCAGGTGCGCGAGCCCGACTACGCGGTGGCCTTGGCCCGCACCTACAACGATTGGCTGCGCGACTGGTGCTCGGCCGACCCGAAACGGCTCAAGGGGGTCGCGCTGGTGCCGCTGCACGCCGATGTCCGCGCCGCGATCGACGAGATGGAGCGGGCGATGTCGAAGCTCGGCACCGTCGGGGTCATGGTCAACACCTACGACCGCAGCCGCAACGTCGCGCACCCGGATTTCTGGCCGTTCTACGAGGAATGCGCCAAGCAGGGCGTCGCCGTCGCGTTTCACGCCTCGGGCAGCGACACGATGGAGCCGGTCTGTCACTTCGAGAATTTCCTGCAGATCCACACCTTCTCGCACGCACCGGAGCAGCTGATCGCGTGCACGGCGGTGATCTACAGCGGACTTCTCGAACAATACCGCGATCTGCGGGTCGCGTTTCTGGAAGCCGGGATCGGCTGGGTCCCGTTCTGGATGGAGCATATGGACGAGGAGTACGAGTTCCGCCGCTTCGAGGCGCCGCGGCTCAAGATGAAGCCGTCGGAATACATGGCCTGCGGCCGGGTCTTCGTGTCCTGCGAGCCGGAAGAGAAGACGCTGCGTTATGTCCCCGATTTCTTCCCGGAGGAGAACATCCTGTTCGCCTCCGATTACCCGCATTGGGACGGCGAATTTCCCTACGCGGTCGCGCATCTCGCCAATCGCAACGACATTTCGGCCGAGTTCAAGCGCAAGATTTTTTCCGAGAACCCGCTGCGGTTCTATGGCATCGCGGCGTGATGCCGCTCCGCCGCCAAGCGGTTTTGCACCTTTGCGCACGGGCGCTAATATCCACCGAATGATGTCCATCGGAACGCAAACCAAATTCGTCGCGATCGCCGGCCTTGCCCTGGTCGGGTTTGGCGGCCGCCCGGCGACCGCCGGCGATCTCGTCCCGGGCGGCTGGGGTCGCCCAATCCACGCCGTGCCGGTAACGCCCCCGGTCACGCCGGCGCCGGCTACCGTTCCGAAGGCCGGGCGATCGCAGACCAAGCCCGTCGCGCACAGCAGGGCGAAATCGGCCGCCCCGCGGCAGCCCGTCCGCGTGCCGGCCAGTGACGGAACGATCCAATACTGAATTTGTCTCCGAGCCCGCTGCGGTGAGGCGCGCGCGAACGCTCGGCGTCGCCGTCGCGGCGCTGTTTGCGTGCACGATGGCGGGGGCGCCCGGCGCCCGCGCCGACGCACCGGAAGGCCGCTGGCTTACCGAGGCAAAAGACGGCGTCGTCGAGGTCTATCGCTGTAGCGATGCCTTGTGTGGTCGGCTGGTGTGGTTCCGGATGGGGTCGCTGCATGATAACCCGCAAGCCCTCGACATCCACAATCCCAACCCGGCCTTGCGCAACCGACCGCTGTGCGGCCTGGTCATCCTGTCGGGCTTTCGGCCGGAGGGCACGGACCATTGGACCGGCGGCTCGGCTTACGACCCGGACTCGGGGAATACCTATAGCGGGGAAATGACCCTGAAACCCAATGGCTTGCTCAGTCTGCGCGGGTACATCGGCATTACGCTGTTCGG
>DATARH010000072.1:0-12999 GCA_036264235.1 Allostellaceae bacterium | reverse complement strand
GTCGCTGCGCGATGCGGTGATCGATGTCGGGCTCAACTATCAGGTCGGCGCCGGCGGGTTGCGGCTTTCGCTGGCGCAGCGGCAGCGTGCGGCGATCGCGCGGGCCGTGCTGAAACGGCCCGATCTGCTGATCCTCAACGAGGCGACATCGGCGCTCGACGGGTCGGCCCAGGCCAAGGTCAGCGAGGGCGTGCGCCGGGAACTCGCCGGGCGTGGCCTGGTCTGGGTGCTGCACCGGGCCGGGCTGGCGCGCGATTTCGACCGCATCCTCGTGATGAGCGGCGGCAAACTTGAAGGGCAGGGGCCGTTTGCCGAATTGGAACGGCGCGAGTCGCTGAACGCTTTGTTGATGGCGGCCGAATGAACCGAACGCGCGGTCTGGGAGGCGCGAGATGAGTCTGGCTCAAGAATACGATGTGCTGCGGCGCGTGCCGTTCTTTGCCGAGATCGAGCCGGCCAAGCTGAAGCTGCTTGCCTTCATGAGCGAACGGGTCGCCTTCGACCCGGGCAAGACGGTGTGCCATCAGGGCGACCAGGCCGACGCGGCCTATCTGATTATCGAGGGCGACGCTGACATCATTCTCGAAGGTCCGGCCGGGCCGATCACGGTGGCGACGCTCGGCCGCAACGAGATCGTCGGTGAGATCGGCATCCTGTGCAACGCGCCGCGGACGGCGACCGTGCAGGCCAAGACGCGCCTTGTATGCCTGCGCATCCTGAAGGAGCCCTTCATGCGCATGGTTCGGGAGTTCCCCAATATGGCGATCGCGATCATGCGCGAGTTGGCGCACCGCCTCGAAGCCAACAACAACCAGCTGCGCATTGCCCGCGCCGAGGTGCGGAAGCTGCGCGAAGCCGCGGGCGCCGCCGCGGCGGAATGAGCCGACTCGACAGCGCGATCCGCCGTCTCGAAGCCCAGCGCGCCTGCCTCGATGCCGCCGCCCGGCTGATCGAGGCGACCGGCGGCGCCGTGCTCGAACTGGGGCTCGGCAACGGCCGCACCTACGATCATCTGCGGCAGCTGTTCCCGAGCCGCGACATCTACGTCTGCGAACGGCAGGTGGCGGCGCATCCGGATTGCATACCGCCGGCCGACCTGCTCCTGCTCGGCGACATGCGCGAGACATTGCCGCGGGTGCGGGATCGGCTCGGCGGCCGTGTCGCGCTGGCGCATCTCGACGCCGGCACGGGCGAGGCCGCCGCCAATCGCGGGCTTGCCGATGCTCTGCTGCCGCTCGTGCTGCCGCTGCTACGCGATGGCGCGGTGCTGGTCAGTGACCCACCCTTCGCGGCACCGGAGCTGAGTGTGCTGCCGCTGCCCGAGGGCGTCGCGCCGGGGCGCTATCATCTATATCGGTTTGGGCTTTGAAGCGACGTAGGTAGCAGCGACCGCTCGCCTATCGCGCCACGCCGCCGTGATGCAGGCAGCTCTCGGGTGCGTCCGGGTTCTTATTCCAAGTCCAGGTGCCGTCCTGGCATCGCGCCTTAGCATTAAAGCGCATTTGATCATTATTCTGGCGATCGGCCATCGCAGTTCCCACAGCAGCGACGCTGATTGTGCCGATGCTGAGAACAGTAACAACGGTAAGAACCGCTGCAACGATGGTCTTTCGTGATGGCATTACCACGACTCTCCGGGCGATCCCGACCCCGATATTTACTCCCGTGCTGGTTAAACAACAGTTTATCTGGACCCGTTTCCAGCTTGATTGCTTCGGATTTTGCCGAAGTGCCGATGATCTCACAAGCCAGCGAGCGGGTGACGACCTCGAGAAGGGCCGGCTAGAGACTGAAATCGACGATCACCGGGACGTGGTCCGACGTCTTGTCCCAGCCTCGGCTGTCGCGATGGACGCGGGCGGCGGCCAGCGCGCCGACCAGCGGGGGAGTGACCCAAATATGGTCGAGGCGGCGGCCTCGGTCGGAGGCAGCCCAGTCGCGGGCGCGATAGCTCCACCAGGTATAGAGGCGCTCCTGGGCCGGCACGAAATGGCGCACCGCGTCGACAAAGCCGCCGGCCTGCTGCAGGGCGCCGAGCCGGGCGACCTCGACCGGCGTGTGGCTGACCACCGTCAATAGCTGCTTGTGGGACCAGACGTCGGTTTCGAGCGGCGCGATGTTGAGGTCGCCGACCGCGATCATCGGCCGGCCGGCATCGCGCTCGGCGGCGAACCAGGCGGTGACCTCGTCGAGGAACTGCAGCTTATGGGCGAATTTCGGGTTCGCCTTCGGGTCCGGGATGTCGCCGCCGGCCGGGACGTAAATGTTGTGGAGCTCGATCCCGCCCGGCAGCTCCACGACGGCGTGCCGGCAATCCTGCCGCGCGCACCAGGCCCGCGTCGCCGTCGTCCCGAACGGTTGCCGCGACAGGATCGCGACGCCGTTATAGCCCTTCATGCCGTGCACCAGCATGTCGCGGTAGCCGAGCGCCTCGAACGCCTCGCGCGGAAAATGCTCGTCCGGCGTCTTGGTCTCTTGCAGGCACAGCACGTCCGGGGCGGCCTCCTCGATCAGCCGGCGCACGAGATCGATGCGCAGCCGCACCGAATTGATGTTCCACGTGGCGAGACGCAACGGCGCGGCCTCCAAAAATTTCCTGATTGAGACGAGAGCCCGACTAAACCACGCGGCGTGCGCGGCCGGCAATGCGCGGGCCTTCGCGAACTATGCGGAATAAGGCGCTTGACCCCTTGAAGGAACCAAAGTAGAACAACATCTAGTGTTTTGGGTTTGTTCCTTACGCCTATTTGGCGGGAGAAAATGCAATGCTGACACGCAAGCAGCACGAGCTGCTGATGTTCATCAACCAGCGGCTTGCCGCAACCGGGGTGGCGCCGTCCTTCGATGAGATGAAGGACGCGCTGAACCTGCGGTCCAAATCGGGCATTCATCGGCTGATCAGCGGGCTCGAGGAGCGCGGCTTTATCCGCCGCTTGCCGCATCGGGCGCGGGCGCTCGAAGTAATCAAATTGCCGGAGGAGAGCGCTGCCCAGCCCGCGGCAGCGGCAGGGGGTGATCGCGGCCGCTTCTCGCCGACCGTGATCCGCGGCGATTTCGCCGGCGCGCTGCCCGGTGCGCCGGTCGCCTCAGACGCCGCAGCGGTCGAGCTGCCGCTCTATGGCCGCATCGCCGCCGGCACCCCGATCGAGGCGCTGCGCGACGAGGCCGCGACGGTGCCGATCCCCGGGGCGCTGCTCGGCCGCGGCGACCATTACGCGCTCGAAGTTGCCGGCGACAGCATGGTCGAAGCTGGCATCCTGGACGGCGACACGGTGATCATCCAACGCTGCGACACCGCCGAAAACGGCTCGATCGTCGTCGCCATCGTCGACGAGCAGGAAGTGACGCTGAAGCGGCTGCGTCGGCGCGGCGCCTCGATCGCGCTCGAACCGGCCAACCAGGCCTACGAGACGCGCATCTTCGGCCCCGATCGGGTCAAGGTGCAGGGCCGGCTGGTCGGACTGCTGCGGCGGTACTGACCATTCACCGTTAACCCAAGGGCGGGGCTTGTTGCGGCGCCGCCCCCCGCTCATACTCCGCACCGGCTTCGCGCACGTTAGGGAGGAAGCGATGCGGGGATGCATGGGCGAGCGGCCGCTACTCGTGTCGGCAATCATCGACCACGCCGCGGTTTACCATTCCGACACCGAGATCGTGTCGCGCCTCGTCGATGGCAGCATTCATCGCTACACCTATGCCGACGCGCAGCGCCGTTCGAAGAAGCTCGCCAACGCGTTGCTGAAACTCGGCATCAAGCCGGGCGACCGGATCGGCACGCTCGCATGGAACAGTTACCGGCATTTCGAGCTGTATTACGGCATCTCCGGCATCGGCGCGGTATGCCACACGATCAACCCGCGCCTGTTTGACGAGCAGATCGTCTACATCGTCAACCATGCCCACGACCGGCTGCTGTTCGTCGAAACCAGTTTCATCCCGCTGGTCGAACGTCTCGCGCCGCAGTTCCCCAAGGACTGCCGCATCGTGCTGCTCAGCGACGCCGAGACAAGCCTCCCTGTCCTGGCCACTTATGACGAGCTGATCGCCGGTGAAAGCGACGAATTCGACTGGCCCGAGTTCGACGAATGCACGGCTGCGGCGCTCTGCTACACCTCGGGCACGACCGGGCGGCCGAAGGGAGTTCTTTACAGTCATCGCTCGACCGTAATTCACGCGCTCGGCGCGTCGCTGCCGCACGCGATCCCGATGACCGCGTCCGATGTCGTCTGTCCGGTGGTGCCGCTGTTCCACGCCTGTGGCTGGGCCACGCCGTACACCGCGCCGATGAATGGAGCCAAGCTGGTTTTTCCTGGCGCGCGCCTTGACGGCCCCAGCCTCTATGAATTGTTCGAGTCCGAAGGTGTCACCTTGAGCCTCGGTGTGCCGACCGTCTGGCTCGGTTTCACCGCGTATCTCGAGGCGACCGGGGCGAAATGCTCGACCTTGCGCGGCGTGCTGTCGGGCGGTTCGGCGATCCCGCCATCGCTGATCGCCGCCTTCGAGGAGCGCGGCGTCGCAATGGTGCAAGGCTGGGGCATGACGGAAATGAGCCCCCTCGGCACCGTGTCCGCGCTGAAGGCAAAGCATGCCGGGCTCGACAAGACTGGGCAGCGGGCGATCAAGGCCACCGCCGGGCGGCCGGTCTTCGGCGTCGAAATGAAAATCGTCGACGACGAGGGGCGGCGCCTGCCGCATGACGGCGTCGCGGTCGGCGAGATCCTGGTGCGTGGTCCCTGGATCATCAGCGGCTATTTCGAGGACGAGGAGGCAAGCCGCGCGGCGGTAAGCAAAGACGGCTGGCTGCGCACCGGCGATGTCGGCTCGATCGACCCCGACGGCTATATGCGGATCAGCGACCGCCGCAAGGACGTCATCAAGTCGGGCGGCGAGTGGATCAGCACGATCGATCTGGAAAACACCGCGATGGGACACGACAGCGTCGCCGAGGCGGCGGTCATCGCGGTGCCGCATCCGCGCTGGGGCGAGCGGCCCCTCCTGGTGATCGCGCCGCGGCCGGGGCAGCAGCCTGAGGCCGAGGAGCTGATCGAGCTTCTCGCCCAGCGCTTTCCGCGCTGGATGCTGCCGGACGATGTCGCGATCGTGACCGAGATGCCGCACACCGCGACCGGCAAGGTGATGAAGACAAAGCTGCGAGAGATGTTCGCCGGCCACAAGCTGCCGGAGCGGGCGATCGTGCGTTAAATCAGTCGCTGTGGCCCGAAAAGGCGGTGCCGCGGCTCTTCGCGATCACCGCATAAAGCGGCACCCCGCCAGAGGGCGGGGTGCGGTCGATACAGCGGATGTCGGTCCAGTTGCCGGCCTCAACAAAATGCCGCGCAACCAGACAGAGTTGGGCGGTATCGTCGAGGAGGCACCAGCAGGCGATCGCTTTGGTCGCCAGGCACCGCTGCGAGAAGGTCACGACCAGCGGCGCGCCCGGCCGCAACACCCGGCCGATCTCGCGGATCACTTCGGCCGGCCGGGTCAGGTGCTGGATCGCGCCGCAGATCGCGGCGCCGTCGAACTCCCCATTGCCGTAGGGCAGCGTCGGATTTCGATTCAAATCCTGCACCCGCCACTCGTCGAGAAACGGGTTTTCCGCCAGCACGCAGGCATCCATGCCGATGCCGGCGACGCGGCGATAGGCGGTTTCCGGCGGTAGGTGGCTGACCCAGCTCGACATGACGTCGAGGATCGCGCCGCCCTCCGGCATGATCTCCCGATAAATCTCGGTGATCGCGGCGAGCGCGGCGGCATCGACATTGTCGATAATCGGCTCGGGCAGTGGCGGGGGAGGTTGGAACGCGAACGGGTCGGCCAGCGGTCGCACCGCCGGCATTGCGGACGGCGCGGCGGATAGGGCCGTAATCCCGGTTCGACTCATCATCGGTTGAGATAAGGCGCGGCCGCGTCCAGCTCAAGAGGCATTTGATACAAACCCTTACATTTAGCCGGCGAGCGCAATCTCGGCCGGGGTCAGCGGCAGCCCGAATTCCTGGGCGACCGCCGGATGGGTTACCCGCCCGTGGCAGACATTGAGGCCGTTGCGCAGATGCGGATCTTCGGAGAGCGCGGTGCGCCAGCGCTTGCCGGCGATCGCCAGCACAAAGGGCAGGGTCGCGTTGTTGAGCGCGACCGCCGAGGTCCGCGCCACCGCGCCCGGCATGTTGGTCACGCAATAATGCACGACGCCCTCGTCGATATAGGTCGGTTGCGCATGGGTTGTCGGCCGGCTGGTCTCGCTGCAGCCGCCCTGGTCGATCGAGATATCGACAATGACCGAGCCTGGCTTCATCGCCCGCACCATGTCGCGGGTGACGAGCTTTGGCGCCGCTGCACCGGGCACCAGCACGGCGCCGATCAAGAGATCGGCCGCGGTGGCCTCGCCCTCGATGTTCTCGACGGTCGCGAAGAGGGTGTGGAGCTGCGAGCCGAATTGCAGGTCGAGCTCGTAAAGCCGCGCCAGCGACCGGTCGATTACAGTGACGTGCGCCTCCATGCCCATCGCGACCCGCGCGGCATTGGTGCCGGAGACGCCGCCGCCGAGGATCACGACTTTCGCGGCGGCAACGCCCGGCACGCCGCCGAGCAGCACGCCGAGGCCACCCTGTTCCTTTTCCAGGCAGTGGGCGCCGACCTGCACCGCCATGCGGCCGGCGACCTCGCTCATCGGCGCCAGCAGCGGCAGCCCGCCGCGGGCATCCGTCACGGTTTCGTAGGCGATCGCGACCGCGCCGGAGCTCATCAGTGCCTCGGTCAGCTCGCGGTCGGCGGCGAGGTGGAAATAGGTGAAAAGCACCTGTCCCTTGCGCATCTGCCGCACCTCGGTGGGTTGCGGCTCCTTGACCTTGACGATCAGCTCGGCCTCGGCAAACACATCAGCGGCGCGCGACAGGACGCGGGCACCGGCGGCCTCATAGGCGCGGTCGTCGAAGCCGATGCCGGCGCCGGCGCCGCTCTCGACCACGACCTGGTTCCCATGATGCACCAGCTCGCGCACGCTGCCGGGCACCAGTCCGACCCGGTATTCGTGCGTCTTCACCTCTTTCGGAACGCCGACCAGCATTCTCGGCCTCGTGAGTTCCACCTCGGCTAGATATGTCCATCCCCCAGGTTTGCCGCATCCCCCTCTGCGACCTTTAAGGGTTTGCTAACCACGATGGGACAGGTTAACCATTGTTTCTCTTTGTAAGCGAAAGAAACCGATGGAAACACTGTTCCTCTTTGCTCTTGGGTATCTTGCACTTGGCGCGGCTTTGTTTTCGCACCCGCCGGCGCCGGCGCAGCCTGACGATTTCCATTGGAAGAACCAGATCGGCGTGTTTCTCGCCAGCCTTCCAGAGGTCCTGGTCTGGCCGGTCGCGCTCTATCGCTTCGCGCTCGCCCAGCGGCGCTAGAGCCGGTTCCCTAGCTTCCGGAGCGCCTCGTCGGCGAGCGGCAGCGAGGCGGTCAGGCCGGGCGACTCGATCCCGTAAAGATTGACCAGACCGGGGACGCCGTGCGTCTCCGGGCCTTGCACCACGAAATCGGCGGCCGGTTCGGTGGGGCCGCTGATTTTCGGCCGGATGCCGGCATAGCCCGGCTGTAGCGCGCCGTCGCGCAGCCTCGGCCAATAGCGGCGCACCGCGGCGTAGAACGCGTCGCCGCGGCGCGGGTCGACCGCGTAGTCAACGTCACCGATCCATTCGACATCGGGCCCGAACCGCGCCGCACCGCCGAGATCGAGGGTGATGTGGACACCGAGCCCGCCCGGCACCGGCACGGGGTAGATCAGCCGGCGGAACGGCGTCTTGCCGCTCAGCGTGAAATAGACGCCGCGGCAGAAATACGCCGGTGGCACCGTTTCCGGCGGCACCCCATCGAGCGACCGGGCCAGCCCCGGGGCGTAGAGGCCCGTTGCATTGATCAGCACGCGGCTGCGGATTGTCGTCGGCTCCTCGCCCCCGACCGACAATTCGAACCCGTCCGCCCGCACCGCGCCGCCCAATACCGGCGCGCGAAACACGACAAAGGCGCCGGCCGCCTCTGCATCGCCCTGATAGGCGAGCATCAGTGCGTGGCTGTCGATGATGCCGGTGGAAGGCGACAGCAGAGCACGGACGCACTGCAATTCCGGTTCTAGATGCTGCGCCTGCGACGCGGTCAGCCATTCGAGGTCGTCGACGCCGTTGGCCGCCGCCGCCGCGGCGATCTTCTCGACCCCCGGGATCTCCGCCTCTTCGGTGGCGACGATCAACTTGCCGAGCCGGGTATGCGGCACGCCGTGATCGGCGCAATAATCGTACAGGCGCTTTCGCCCCTCGACGCAGGCGGTGGCCTTCAGCGAACCCTTCGGGTAGTAGAGCCCGCCGTGAATGACCTCGCTGTTGCGCGACGAGGTTTCGAAGCCGATCGTGTAGGCGCGTTCGAGGACGATGACCTCGCGCCCGGCCAGCGCCAGCGCGCGCGCCACCGCGAGGCCGATAACGCCGGCGCCGACCACCACCGCTTCGACTTCGTCCACCCGACCCTCGCTTCGCAATTGTCCAGGCGCGGCGGTTCCGCAGATTGCAGAAGCGCCGATGGAGATCAAGATGCCCGAGCCCGCGGCCAGCCTCGACGAAATCCGTGGCCTGATGGCGCATCTGCCCGGCCCCGACCTCGAGGCCGGCACCGCCGCCGCCGAGCGCGAGCGCCAGCTGACCAAGCCGGCCGGCGCGCTCGGCCGCCTCGAGGAGCTGGCGGCCTGGCTCGCGACCTGGCAGGGGCGGCACCCGCCGGCGGTCGAGCATCCTCGCACCGTCGTGTTTGCCGGCAATCACGGGGTCGCGGCGCGCGGCGTCTCGGCTTATCCGGCGGCGGTGACGGCGCAGATGGTGCAGAACTTCATCGCCGGCGGGGCGGCGGTGAACCAATTGTGCAAGGTGGTCGACGCCGATCTCCGGGTCTACGAGATGAACCTCGACACCCCGACCGGCGACATCGTCGAGGGGCCGGCGATGAGCGAGGCGGAATGCGGCCGGGCCATCGCCTACGGCATGATGGCGGTGGAGCCCGGTCTCGACGCGCTCGCGGTCGGCGAGATGGGCATCGGCAACACGACAATCGCCGCGGCGCTGTGCCTCGCCCTCTTCGGCGGCGACGCCGCGGAATGGACCGGGCCCGGCACCGGTGTGGTCGGCGCCGCGCTCGAACAGAAGCGCGAGGTCGTCGCGGCGGCGGTGGCGCGGCACCGCGCGGAGCCGGCCGACCCGTTCGAATTGTTGCGCCGGCTCGGCGGGCTCGAATTCGCCGCGATCGCCGGCGCGGTGGTGGCGGCGCGGATGGGGCGGGTGCCGGTGGTGCTCGACGGCTACGCCGCGACCGCCGCCGCCGCCGTGCTGCACGCGGCCGATCCGCGCGCGCTGGACCATTGCATCGTGGCGCATGTCTCGGCCGAGCCCGGGCACCGGCGCCTGATCGAGCGCATCGGCAAACCGGCATTGTTCGATTTCGGCATGCGCCTCGGTGAAGCCTCGGGCGCGACGCTGGCGATCGGTATTCTGAAAGCGGCCGCGGCCTGCCACTCCGGCATGGCGACGTTCACCGAAGCGGGGGTCAGCGGCCCGGCCTGAGGGTCGGCCTCAATAAATCCCGAGATGCTGGTGCAGATCGACGCCGCTGGCCTTCAGCTCGGCCGCCGTTGCGTCGACCACGACGTGGCCGCTGTTGAGGATCACGATGTCGTCAGCGACGTCGAACACCAGCTTGGCGTTCTGCTCGACCAGCACGATCGACAGGCCCTGCTCTTTCAGCCGGCGGATCGTCGCCATCACCTCGGCGACGATCTGCGGCGCGAGCCCCTCCGACGGCTCGTCCATCAACAGGACCCGCGGGTTCGACATCAGCGCGCGGCCGATCGCCAGCATCTGCTGCTCGCCGCCCGACAAAGTGCCGGCGAACTGCTTGTGGCGTTCCTTGAGGCGCGGAAAGGTGGCGAAGACCTTGTCCAGATCCCAGAGCTGCGGCAGCCCACCTTTCGGCTTGCGGGCGGCGACGACGAGGTTTTCGCGCACCGTCAGGCTGCGGAAGATGCGCCGGCCCTGCGGCACCAGCGCGACGCCTTCGGCGGCGATTGCCTCGGGCGAGCGGCCCGCGACCGGCGTGCCGTAGATCGCGACCGTGCCGCGGCGCGGCGGTAACAACCCGACCGTCACATTCATACTCGTCGTCTTGCCCGCGCCGTTGCGGCCCAAGAGGCCGAGGAGCCGCCCCTCGCCGCAGCAGAACGACACCCGGTGCAGCACATGGCTGTCCTGGTACAGGGCGTCGATGTCGTCGAGCACGAGCGCATCACTCGCCAAGATAAATCTCCCGGGTGCGCGGGTGCGACACGATTTCGGCGCGGGTGCCTTCGACCACCACTTCGCCGAAATGCAGCACCGTGATCCGCTCGGCGAAATCGAGCGCCACGTCCATATCGTGCTCGATCATCACGATTGTCACCTCGCGCGGAATGCCGGCGAGAAGATCCTGCACGTCGCGCCGCTCGTCGATCGATAGCCCGGCGAACGGTTCGTCGAGCAGCAGCACCTTCGGGTTCTGCGCCAGCGCCATCGCGATTTCGACGCGGCGGCGCTCGCCATAGGCGGTCTGTGACAGTGGCCGCTCGGCGAGGTGGCCAAGTCCGACCCGCGCCAGCGCGGCATGCGCCGCATCGATCAGATCGGTTTGCCGGTCGAGCCGCGACACCGGGTTCCAGCGCCGCCGCGACAGGCCGAGCAGTGACAGCGTGACGTTGCGCAACAGCGTGTCGTCGGGAAACAGCGTGATGATCTGGTAGGTGCGAGCAAGCCCAAGATGGGCCCGGCGCCGGCTGGCGATCCGGGTGATGTCGCGATCGAACAGCAGCACCGCGCCGCGGTCCGGCCGCAACTCGCCGGTGATCAGGTTGAACAGCGTCGTCTTGCCGGCGCCATTGGGGCCGATGATCAGCCGTCGCTCGCCAGGATCGACGGTCAGTCCGACCGAGGCCGTGACGCGCAGCCCGCCAAACGATTTTTCCAGGCCGCGGACTTCCAGTGCAGTCATTCGCCGGCCGCTCTCGCGCGTGCCGCCGGCGCCACTCTCTGCGGCGGGCGCAACCGTGCCGTCGCCCAGCGCCAGAGCCGCACCGATCCGGGCACCAGACCTTCCGGCATGAAGATCACGATTACCACGAAGATCGCGCCGAGCACGAAGTTCCAGCGTTCGATATAGGCGCTCGCCACATTCTTCATGATCACGACCAGCGCCGCCCCGGCGATCGGACCGAGCAGCGTCGCGGTGCCGCCGGAGATCACCATCAACAGCACCTCGGCCGAGGAGGTCAACGCCACCACCTGCGGGCTGACAAACTGGTTGTAGTAGAGAAAGAGCATGCCGGCGACGCCGCTCCACAATCCCGAGAACAGGAAAGCGACAAAGCGGATCATCCACACATTGTAGCCGAGTGCGTTCATCCGCCGCGGCTGGTCGCGGCTGCCGTGCAGGCTGGCCCCGAACGGCGAGGCGACGAACACCGCGATCGCGGCGATGGTCACCAGGAACACGATCAGCGTCGCCCAATAGAATCCGGGGGCGGTTGCCAGCGACAGCCCGAACGGCCGCGGCCGCGTCGTCAGCGAAACGCCGTTGTCACCATTGGTGATGCTGATCCAGCGATACGCGACTCCCCAGACGATCTGGCCGAGTGCGACTGTGATCATCACAAAGCCGAGACCGGTGCCGCGCAGCGCCAACACCGCGAACATGGCTGCTGCGACGACCGTTACGGTCAGTGCACCGGCGATCGCGGCAAAGTGACCAGCGCCGCTGTTGACGAGCAGCGCGCCGGCATAGGCGGCGATGCCGAACAACCCGGCATGGCCGAGCGACACCAGGCCGGCATAACCGACCAGAACGTTGAGCCCCAGCGCGAAGACGGCATAGAGCAGGATCTGCGACGCGATGTTGATGTAGTAGGTATTGCCGACCCAGAACGGCAGTGTCGCCAGCGCAACCAACGCCGCGGCGATCGCGAGCCGTCTCACGGTGTCGCTCGCCCGAACAGGCCCTGCGGGCGCAGCACGAGTACGATCAGCATCGGCAGGAACAAGACAACGTACGCCAGTTCCGGCAGCATCGCCTGCCCAAAATTATAGAGGAAGCCGACAACGAAGCTGCCGACGAAGGAACCGACGAGACTTCCCGACCCGCCGAGAATCACGACCACGAGCGCCAGCGGCAGCATGTCCTGATCGAGGCCGGGATAGACCGACAGGATCGGCCCGCCGATCACGCCCGCGAAGCCGGCCAGCCCGGCGCCGAGGCTGAACACGATGGTGAACAGCAACGACACGCGAATGCCGACGACGCGCGCCATCGCCGGGTCGTCCACCCCGGCCCGGATCATCGCACCGAGCCGGGTGCGGTCCATCAGTCCCCACAGCGCGGTGGCGACGAAAACGGCGATCACGATAATCGCGAGCCGGAAGGTCGGGAAGGCCTGGCCGGCGACGCGGCTGAAGCCGCGCAGGTTCGGCGGCGTCTCGATCGAGATCGGGTCGCCGCCCCAGTGCATCAGGCAGACATCGGCGATCATGAAGGAAAGGCCGAGTGTCACCAGCACCTGCGCCAATTCGTTGCCCGGCAGGCGGCGCAGCAATAGCCGCTCGACGATACTGCCGAAGGCCGCGACACCGAGCCCCGCAAGAATGGCTGCCGGCCAGAAGCTCAAGCCGGCGGCGATCAGGCTGACACCAAAATAGGCGCCGAGCATGAACAATGAGCCATGCGTCAAGTTCGGGATCCGCATCAGCCCAAAGATCAGTGAAAACCCGGCCGACAGCAGAAACAGCAAACCGCCGAAGGCGATGCTGTTGCCGGCGAGCAGGAGCGAAATGTTCATGTCGCTTCAGTTCACAATGAGACGATGCAGAATTACGACCTGCCGCCCGAGCGCTTGGCGCTCTCGGTCGCGGGCGTCCCCTCCGGCTGGACCGCGACCCTGATCGGCGGCGG
>DATARH010000044.1:0-4680 GCA_036264235.1 Allostellaceae bacterium | reverse complement strand
GTACTCGGTGTGGGCGACCAAAAGCCAGCTGATGAATACCTACGCGTTGTACGAGGACGGCAAATACGGCGAGGCGATCGTCGCCGCCGACCGCTTCATTCAGCTGCATCCCGGCCACCGCGACGTCGCCTATGCGTATTATCTGAAAGCGATCTGCTACTACATGCAGATCGTCGATGTCGGTCGGGACCAGAAGGTTACCCAACTTGCGCTGCGCGCGCTCGACGACGTTGTCCGCCGGTTTCCGGACAGCAAGTATGCTCGCGATGCCAAGCTGAAGCTCGACTTTACGCGCGACCATCTCGCCGGCAAGGAGATGGAGATCGGCCGGTATTACCTGAAGCAGGGCGAATACCTGGCGGCGATGAACCGGTTCAAGCACGTCATCGACGATTACCAGACGACGACCCATGTGCCGGAAGCGCTGGAGCGGCTGGTCGAGTGCGACCTGGCGCTGGGGCTCGCCAAGGAAGCGAAGGATAATGCCGCGGTACTCGGCTACAACTACCCGGGCAGCCGCTGGTACACCGATGCGTACGCATTGGTGACCGGTAACGGCAGTAGCGGGACCGCTAGCGAAGGGTTCCTCGGACGGGTCGTCGGCAGCGTCTTCTAAACCGGGCTGCGATGCGGCACCCTGCCGCAAAATATTAAAAAAACTTCATTTCAGCTTGGCTCCCTGCTGCTTTATGTGAGCGCGCGCGCAACAGCGCCGACGTGTTCGAGCTTTGGAGGGATTGGAAAATGCTGCGGTGGCTCGCAACGATCTGCTGCTGTCTGTCGATGGCCGCCGCCGCGGCCAGCGCCGCCGAGTCGCCGCCGGGCGTCTCCGGTATTTTCCTGACGACGCGTTATCCGGCCCTGACCGTGCGGGCCGGCGAGACCACGACCATCGATGTCAGCGTGCACAATTACAAGCTGCCGCCGCAGCAGTTGACCCTGTCGGTGCCGCAGGTCGCGCAGGGTTGGAAGGCGACGATCCTTGGCGGCGGCCAGCCGGTCGGCGCGATCGAGGTCGGCCCTGACAGCGACGAGCGGCTGCAGCTGCGGCTGGAGCCTCCGTCGGGCGCCGGCCACGCGGATTACCAGTTTACGGTCGAGGCCAAAAACGACAAATACGACGAGAAGCTGCCGATCAGGGTCACAGTCGGCGAGGAACTGCCTGCCAAGCTGAAGATGACAACGAATTTTCCGGCGCTGCGCGGCACCGCGACGACATCGTTCAAATACAAGGTCAGCGTCACCAACGACAGCGGCCGCGACGCCACGGTGAATTTCAGCGCCGACGCGCCCAAGAATTTCCAGGTCAATTTTACCGAAGCCTTTGGCAGCCAGCAGCTGACCAGCATTCCGATCGAGGCCGGCAAGTCTAAGGATGTCGAGGCGGCGCTGACGATCCCCCGCGAGACGCCGGCCGGCGATTACAAGCTGACGCTGCATGCCAAGACCGAGGCGGCGAATGCCGATTTGCCGGTGACCTTGGCGATTATCGGCCAGCCGCGGCTGGCGATTTCCGGCGAGGGCGGTCGGCTCAGCGGCGAGGCTTATGCCGGGCAGGACAGCCAGTTGACCGTGGTGTTGCGCAATGACGGCAGCGAGGCGGCTCGGGATGTCGAGCTCAGCGCGACCGCGCCGGAAGGTTGGAAATCGAGCTTCGATCCCAAGACGGTGCCACAGGTGCCGGCCGGCGGGACCCAGCAGGTCAAAGTGACCCTCACCCCGTCCGAGCGCGCCATTGCCGGCGACTACCAGACATCGATCCGCGCCAGCGCCGCCGGCGGGCTGTCGGAATCGGCCAATTTCCGGATCACCGTGCTGACCTCGACGCTGTGGGGCGCTGTCGGTATCGCGATCATCGCGGTCGCACTGCTCGTCGTCGTCTTCGCGGTCGCCCGCTTTGGCCGGCGCTAGGAGCGGTGCGGTGGCCGACGATGTCGTGATCAGGGCAGCCGGGCTGACCAAGCGCTATGGCGAGGCGACCGCCGTCGATCACATCGATCTTGAAGTCCGCGCCGGCGAGATACTCGGCATTCTCGGCCCGAACGGGTCCGGAAAGACGACGACGATCCTGATGCTGCTCGGATTGACGGAACCGACCGAGGGTCGCGCCGAGGTCGCCGGTTTCGATCCGCTGCGCGACCCGCTCGAGGTCAAGCGTCGGGTCGGCTATCTGCCCGACCAGGTCGGCTTTTACGATGGGCTGTCGGCTCGCGACAACCTCGCCTATACCGGACGGCTCGCCGGGCTCCGGCGGCACGAGATCGACGAGCGCTTCGAGGCCGCGATGCGTCGCGTCGGCCTCGTCGAGCATGCCCGCGCTCGGGTCGGCACCTTTTCCCAAGGGATGCGGCAGCGCCTCGGGCTCGCCGAGGTGCTTATGAAAGATCCCAGCGTCGCGATCCTCGACGAGCCGACCACCGCGCTCGACCCGCATTCCACGCAGGAATTTCTCGAAATGATCCGCGGCCTCAAGGCCGATGGGACCGCCGTGCTGCTGTCCTCGCACCATCTCGACCAGGTGCAGAGCGTGTGCGACCGGGTGGCGTTGTTCAACCGCGGCCGCATCGCGCTCGCCGGCTCTGTCACCGAACTTGCGGGCCAGGTGCTGGGTGGCGGCCATGTGATCGATGTCGAGGCCCGCGGCGGCGATGTCGCCGGCCGGTTGGCGGAGGTACCCGGGGTGGTTCGGGTGCAAACGCTCGGGCCGGATCTCTACCGCGCCGATTGCCAGAGCGATTTGCGCGCCGCGATCGCTCGCCATCTCGCGAGCCAGGCGGAACTGCTTGGCATCAACTTCGCCGCGCCAAGCCTCACCGAAGTCTACAACCGCTATTTCGAGGAGGCGCGCCATGCCGCTTAGTGCGCGTCGCGGGTCGCCCTGGACCGGTCTCGGCACCGTCATCGCCAAGGAGACGGCGGATCATCTCGCCAGCGTGCGCATGCGGATCATCGAGGCGCTGGTCTTCCTGACCGCGATCGCCGCCGCCTACGCCGCAATGCGGACGATCCGCGCGACGATCGGCGAAAGCCCATTCCTCTTCCTGCGCCTCCTGACCCTATCGCAGGAGCCGTTGCCGTCCTTCATCGCTCTGCTCGGGTTCCTGATCCCGTTGGTGGCGATCGCGCTTTCCTTCGATTCGGTCAATGGCGAATTCAATCGCCGGACCATGAGTCGCGTCTTGGCCCAGCCGATCTACCGCGACGCGCTGCTGCTCGGCAAATTCTTCGCCGGCCTGCTGTCGCTGACGATCGGCCTGGTCTCGCTGTGGCTGCTGGTGATGGGGCTGGGGCTCGTGCTGCTCGGGGTGCCGCCGAGCACCGAGGAAACCGTGCGGATGGTCGGCTTCCTGGTCGCGACCATCGCCTATGGCGGCGTCTGGCTGGCAGTGGCTCTGCTGTTTTCCGTCGTGTTCCGGGCGCCGGCCACCGCCGCCCTCGCCGCTCTCGGCATGTGGCTGCTGTTCGCGCTGTTCTGGTCGGTGGTGACGCCGATCGTCGCGACGCTAATCGCCGGCCCGCCTGAAGGCATTTTCGGCCCAAGCCTCGCCTATGTTCACACCAACCAAGTGCTGGACCGGTTGTCGCCGAATACCCTTTATGCCGAGACCGCCCTGGCGATCCTGCAACCACAGACGCGTGCGTTGGGGCCGGTGCTGATCAGCCAATTGCAGGGCGCGCTGCTCGGCGCACCGCTGCCGGTGACGCAGAGCTTTATCCTGATTTGGCCGCAGCTGACCGGGCTGATCGCCGCGACGATCGTCATCTTCGTGATCGCCTACATCCTGTTTCAGCGGCAGGAGATTCGGGCCTAGTTGCGGCTCGTAATGTCCTGCGGCGTCGCGCTTTCGCGGCCTAACGGAAACATAACAACCCTGGATTCCGGCTTTTCGCGGGAATGATGACGCAGGATGCGCCCAACGCGCGCTCTGCGTGGCTGGTTTGCTAGACTCCGGCCCTATATCATTAAAGGACAGGGGAATTTTAACACGCCCGGCATGCTGCTCGGCCTCACCATTCGTGACGTCGTCTTGATCGACCGTCTCGCGCTCGGCTTTCGGTCGGGTCTTTGCGTGCTGACCGGCGAGACCGGCGCCGGCAAGTCAATCCTGCTCGACGCGCTCGGCCTCGCGCTCGGCAGGCGTGCCGATGCGAGCCTCGTCCGCCCCGGCGCCGAACAGGCCTCGGTCACGGCGGAATTCACTGTCGGGCGCAACCATCCTGCGCTCGCGATCTTGCGTCAGGCCGGGCTCACCAAGGACCTCGCCGGCACGATCATTCTGCGCCGCACCGTCGCTGCCGACGGTCGCAGCCGGGCCTTCGTCAATGACGAGCCAGCCAGCGTTTCGCTGTTGCGCGAACTTGGCGACAGCCTGGTCGAATTGCAGGGCCAGGGCGAGCAGCGCGGGCTGCTCGATCCCGCGACGCACCGCGCGTTGCTCGATGCGGTCGCCGAGCACACCATCGGCCCGGAACGGCTGGCCGAGACCTGGCGCGACTGGCGCGAGGCCAGCGCCAGGTTGGCTGAAGCCGAGCGGCTGTTGGCCGAGAGCCGGGCCGAAGAGGATTTGCTGCGTCACCAATCCGCCGAACTCGACGCGCTCGCCCCCGAGGAGGACGAGGAAGACCGGCTCGCCGGCCGCCGCCTGCTGCGGCAGAACGCCGAGCGCCTGGCCGAAACCT
>DATARH010000005.1:0-23025 GCA_036264235.1 Allostellaceae bacterium | reverse complement strand
CGATCGATGTCATCAAGCTGGCGCTGACCTCGCATGACGGGCCGGTTAGCTGGGAGGGGAAGCACTACACGCATCGCCACATCAACATCTGGCCTGGCCCCTACCAGAAGCCGCACCCGCAATTCTGGGCGGCGACCGGCGACCCTGCGACCTCGGCCGAATGCGGCCGGCGCGGTTATATCAACGCGCTGGTGCTGCGCGGGCCGGAGGCGAGCAAGCGCGCCTTCGATGCGTATAGGGATGCGCGGCGCGAGGCCGGGCTGCCGGCGGCCGGCACCGACAAATTCGCCTATGCGGTGCTGTGCGGGATCGGCGACACCGACGAGGAAGGGCTCGCGGTCGGAGCGAAGACGCTGTGGTTCCTCAACACCAGCCTGAAGCAGGCGCCGCAGATGTCGAAATTCCTGCCCGGCCGCAACCCGCCGCATTTGGCGCCGAATATCTGGCGCACGACGGGGGCGCGCGGTCGACCGGCGGACGGATTGATCGGCATCACCGCCGAGCAGGCGATCCAACGCGGCATTCTCGTCGCCGGCAGCCCGGACACCGTCGTGAAGCAAGTCATGGACATCTACGACAAGGTCGGCGGCTTCGCGCATCTGATCTTTGTCGGCCGCTCGGGTTTTCTGACACATCAGGAGGCCAACAAGACGATCCGGCTGATGGCGAAGGAGGTGTTGCCGCGGCTGCCGGCAGCGACGATCACGCCGGCCGAGCCGCAGGCCGTGGCGGCGCAGTAATCGGAACAGGACAGGAGACAAAGACATGAACGATGCGAGCCCGTGGATCGACCCGGAGCTGGTCGCCGCCGGAAAGCTGCTGCAGGAGAAGGGATTGGTCGCGCCGGACCGGACCAAGGCGTCGATTGCCGAGGTGCGCGCCGCCACCGACCGCATCGGCGCCTTTCTCGGCGAGGGCTCGGTGCCCCTCAAGGACGAGCGCGACCTGTCGCTGCCCGGCCCGCACGGCCAGGTGCCGTGCCGATTGTATATGCCCGACGGCGTCACCCGGCCGCCACTGCTGGTTTATGCGCATGGCGGCGGCTTCATGCAGGGCAGCCTGACGAGCTGGGACCATCTGATGCGCGAGCTGGTGCGGCAGAGTGGTGTCGCCGCGCTGTCGGTCGATTACCAGCTATCGCCGGAGGTGAAGTTTCCGGTCGCATTCGACGAGATGGTGGCAATGACCCGCCTGGCGATCCGCGAAGGCTCCGGGTTCGGCATCGACCCGAGTCGGATCGCGCTCGGCGGCGATTCCGCCGGCGCCAATCTGGCGCTGGCGACCGCTCTGGCGATGCGCGACGCCGGCGAGAAGGCGGTGAAATTCCAACTGCTGATCTACGGTGTCTACTCGACCGACAGCGACAGCCGGTCCTGGCAGCGCTTCGGCCACGGGGCCGGCCTGTCACAAGCGCAGATGCGCTGGATCTGGGAGATCTATCTCGAGAAGCCGGAGCAGCAGAACGACTGGCGGGCGGCGCCGATCCTCGCCGACCTGAAAGGCGTGGCGCCAGCCCATCTGATCGTCGGCAGCCTCGACCCGCTGCTCGACGACAGCAACAATCTATCCGCCAAGCTCAAGGCCGCTGGCGTGCCGCACGACCTGACGATCTATCAGGGGCTCAATCACGGCTTCATCCGCTACGGCAAGCTGATCGGCGCGGCTCGGCGCGCGGTCGCCGACTGCGCCGCGGCCCTGAAACGAGCGCTGTAGTCGCAGCAAAAAGCCCCTCGTCCGGCTGGGACGAGGGCTTTTTCTTCTGCCGAATGGACGAGGGCTCAGTCCGCGAGGCCGATCGCCTCGTCGCCGGCCGCGACCGCGCGCGGGATGCGCAGCCACATCAGCGAGATCACCGCCGACAATATCGAACAGGCCGCGAGCGCGTAGAGACCGCCGGCGAAGCTGCCGGTCAGGTTCTTGGCCCAGCCGACCATCGATGGGCCGAAAAAGCCGCCGAGATTACCGAGCGAATTGATCCAGGCGATGCCTGATGCCGCGGCAGCGCCGGTCAGGAACATCGTCGGCATCGACCAGAACGGCCCCTTCGTGCCGTAGAAGCCGGCCGCGGCGATCGACATCCCGACCACCGACCACCAGCTGCCGACCGTCATGCCGGCGAGGATCAGCCCGGCCGCCGAGATCGTGCAGGTCCAGAACAGCGTCCAGCGCCGCTCGCCGATGCGATCGGACAGCCAACCGCAAAACACCATCGCGATCGCGCCGCAGGTGTATGGGATCATCGTCACCCAGCCGACCTGCATGTTGCTGACGCCGAGCTCCTTCACGATCGTCGGCAGGAACAGCAGCATGCCGAGGCTGGCGGTCACGATGCCGGTGTAATTCAGCGACAGCAGGATCACCTTCGGATCCCAGAACGACCGCCAGATCCCGACGCCGTGCTGCGCCTCGATCTGCCGGACCTCTCCGGTCATGCGTTCGGCGAGCCAGCGGCGCTCCTCAGCGGTCAGCCACGTGGCCTTCGCCGGCCGGTCGGTCAGATAGAAGAACACGACGATCCCGATCAGCACCGTCGGCACCGCCTCGAAGATGTACATGCACTGCCAGCCCTTGAGACCCCACAACCCATCAAGGCCCAGCAGCGACGTCGAGATCGGCGCGCCAGCCGCGACCGCGATCGGCAGCGCCAAGGTGAAGCCGGCGTTGATCCGGGCGCGGTACGAATCGGGGAACCAATAGGTGAAGTAGAGGACAAAACCGGGGAACAGGCCCGCTTCGGCCAGGCCGAGCAGAAAGCGGATCGCCATGAAGCTGTACGGCCCGGTGGCCAAGGCCGTCGCCCCAGAGATGAGCCCCCAGGTGATCATGATGCGAGCGATCCAAAGCCGCGCGCCGACCTTTTCGAGGATGATGTTGCTCGGCACCTCGAACAGCACATAGCCCCAGAAGAAGGCACCGGCCGCCATGCCGTAGAGTGCCGCGTCGAGCCCGAGATCCTTGTTCATCGTCAGCGCGGCGAAGCCGACATTGATCCGGTCGAGGTAGCAAAAAAAGTAAGTCAAAGCGGCAAACGGCAGAATGCGCAGGTAGACTTTGCGCATGGTCATTTGCTCGAGCGAGCGAACCATTTGGACTCCTCGGGGGGCAACGCGCCTTTTTTGGCTTGAGATGAAGATACCGGGACCTGCACTTTGTTCAATAACGGGCCCGTCTGTTTTGGCGTTATGTGACCACTTGCCGCACAACCGTCGCGTAATAAGGGAGCCGGAGCTTCACCGGCTAAACTTCCCGCTTATGGCGATTAAAGAGGACCAAGATGCGCCTGTTTGCCGCGACCCTGGCGACCGAGACCAACACCTTCTCGCCATTGCCGACGAGTCTCGACGCCTATAAGGAATGCTGCTTCGTGCGGCCGGGCGAGCGACCAGCCACCGACCTGCCGGGGTTATGCACCGCGACCACGGTCGTGGCGCGACGGCGCGCCGCGCCCAACGGATTCGAACTGATCGAGGGCAGCTGTTTCGAGGCCTGCCCCGCGGGAACGACGAACCGCGCCGCCTACGAAACGATGCGCGACGAAATCCTGGAACAGCTTGCCGCGGCGATGCCGGTCGACGGCATCCTGTTCGGCCTGCATGGCGCAATGGTCGCGCATGGTTATGACGATGTCGAAGGCGATATCCTGGAGCGAGCGCGCGCCATCGTCGGCCCGAATTGCGTGATCGGGGTCGAACTCGACCCGCATTGCCACTTGACCTTGAAGCGGGTGCGCCTCGCCGACGCGATCGTGCTGTACAAGGAATTTCCGCACACCGACATCTTCGACCGCGCCGAGGACCTGCTCGACATCGTGCTGAAGACGATCCGCGGCGAGGCGCGGCCGGTCATGTCGGTCTATGACTGCCGACAAATCCAGAGCTACCCAACGACGCTGCCGCTGATGCGCGCCTTTGTCGACAAAGCGAAGGCCTTCGAAGGCGAGAACGGGATTTTGTCGGTGTCGATCGCGCACTGCTTTCCCTATGGTGACGTGCCCGAACTCGGCAGCCGGGTGCTGGTCGTCGCGGACGGCGACAAGGCGAAGGCCGATGCGCTGGCCGAGACGCTCGGGCACGAACTGGTGTCGATGCGCGGCAAGACCGCCCCCGATTTCGTCGGTGTCGAAGACGGCGTCACGGCAGCGCTCGCCTCGAACGAGACGCCGGTCGTGATGGCCGACCCCGCCGATAATGCCGGCGGCGGAGCACCCTCAGACAACACCACGATCCTGCGCCGCCTGATCGAGCGCGGCGCCGAGAATGCGGCGGTCGGCCCGGTCTGGGACCCGGTCGCAGTGCGGCTGTGTTTCGACGCCGGTGAAAGCGCCGAAATCCCGCTGCGATTCGGCGGCAAGATCGGACCCGATTCCGGCACTCCGATCGATGCCGTGGTGACGGTCGCCGCGCTGAAACGCGACTGCTGGGAAAGCTTCGGCGCGACGCAGGTGCCGCTCGGCGACTGCGCCGCGATCCGCATCGGCGGCATCGAGGTGGTGCTGAACAGCAGCCGCAATCAGGCGCTAGGCCTCGAACTCTTCACCAATCTTGGCATCGATCCGCGGCAGAAGCGGCTCGTCGTCGTGAAATCGACCAACCACTTCATGGCATCCTTCGGGCCGATCGCGAAACGGGTGATCTATGTCGATGCCGACGGCCCGCTGAGCCGCGACTACACGCGGATGCCGTTCCGCAAGGTGAACCGGCCGATCTGGCCGCTCGATGCTGAGACGCAGCCCGGCCTGATCCTCTAGGGCTGCGATCAGCGATAGCGCGTGCGCAACCGGTCGATGCTGTAGATGCCGGCGCCAAAGCAGAACATGTAGAGGAAGCCGCCGCACATCGCCATGTTCTTCCAGAAGTGGATCTCCTGGTTGCGATCGGCGAAATTGGTGTGGCCGACCAGCGCGGTGGCGATGCACCAGATCGCGAGGACCAACCCGGCGGCCCGGGCATAGATTCCGAACAGGACGGCGAGACCGCCGAACAGCTCGATAATCCAGGCGATCAGCCAAGCCAGGACCGGAAGCGGCAGGTGGTAGCGCTGGTCAAAGGCGGTCTGGATGGCACCGGCATTGACCAATTTGCCCCAACCGCCCTCGAGGAACAGAACGCACATTAGTATCCGGGCGATCAGCAGCGACACGTTCTGGATCCTCGTCATCCCACTCCCCTCGATCCCTTCGGACAAACCTACACGCGGTTGTCGCGCATTACCTGTGGTCGTATAAGCCCGGCAAAATCGTCGCGCTACGCACTTTCGGTTGAAGCGTGGCAGCGGCGTGACGGGGGAGGACCATCATGGCGCAAACGGCTTCGGTGCCGGCGACCGCTTCCGGGTACCGCCTGATCCTCGGTTTTGTGGCGGCGTTTCTGGCGACGCTGATCTTTCACCAGATCGGGCTGTGGGTGCTGCACCTGATCGGGATCACGCCGGGGACGCCGTACAATTTGAACGCGGTGCCGCCATTCGGCGTGCCGCAGGTGATCTCGCTGGCGTTCTGGGGCGGTGTGTGGGGCATCATATTCGTCCTGGTCGAGCCGTGGTTCGACCGCTCCCCCGGCGGCTATTGGGTCGGCGCGATCGTCTTCGGGGCCGTGTTCCCGACGCTGGTCGCCTGGTTCGTCGTGACGCCGCTGAAGGGCGGATCGGTCGCCGCGATCTTCAGCTTTCCCCGAATCCTGGTCGGCCCGATCGTGAACGGACTATGGGGCCTCGGGACCGGGGTGTTCCTCGGGCTGATGACCGGCTGGCGCCGCCCGTCGGCCTAACTATCGAATCGCCGCTGCCACGGCAGCGCCGAGATCCTTGGTGCCGGCATTGCCGCCGAGGTCGGGGGTGCAAGTGCCGCCCTCGGCCAGTACCTCGGCAATCGCGCGCTCGACCGCCTGTGCGGCGGCACTCTCGCCGAAATGCTCCAGCATCATCGCGCCCGACCAAATCTGGCCGATCGGATTGGCGATACCGCGCCCGGCGATGTCCGGAGCGGAACCGTGCACCGGCTCGAACATCGACGGGTATTCGCGCTCGGGATTGATGTTGCCACTCGGCGCAATGCCGATGGAGCCGACCACCGCCGGGCCGAGATCGGATAAGATATCGCCGAACAGGTTGGACCCGACGACGACATCGAACCAATCGGGATGGCGCACGAAATGCGCGGTCAGAATATCGATGTGGTACTGGTCGGTTTTGATGTCGGGATAGTCCTTGCCGACCGCCGCGAAGCGCTCGTCCCAGAATGGCATCGTATGGATGATGCCGTTCGACTTGGTGGCCGATGTCACATGCTTCTTGCGTGACCGCGCCAGCTCGAAGGCGTAGCGCATCACGCGGTCGCAGCCGCGGCGGGTGAATACCGCCTCCTGCATCGCCATCTCGTTGTCGGTGCCGGAAAACAGGCGGCCGCCGATCTCCGAATATTCGCCCTCGTTGTTCTCGCGCACGACGTAGAAATCGATGTCGCCCGGGGCGCGGTTCTTCAGCGGCGACTCGACCCCGGCCATCAAGCGAACAGGGCGCAGGTTGATGTATTGGTGAAAATTGCGCCGCAATGGGATCAGGAGACCCCAGAGCGAGACGTGGTCCGGCACGCCGGGATAGCCGACCGCGCCAAGGAATACCGAATCGTACGGCCGCAGCCGCTCGATACCGTCCTCCGGCATCATCCGGCCGGTTTTTGCATAAGTCTCGCAGCTCCAGTCGAATTCGGTCCATTCCAGGCCGAAGCCGTAGCGCCGGGCGGCGGCTTCCAACGCCGCGATTCCTTCCGGCACCACCTCGCGGCCGATGCCATCGCCGGCGATGACGGCGACTCGATATGTCTTTGCCATGGGGCTCCTCCGTTTGCGGCGGAGCTTAGCCCAAGTCGCAACGCGGCGGGGACCGGCGATGTCGCAGGGCGGCCGGGCCTGCTATCGCGCCGCGGCGATCATCGGGCGCAATTGTGAAAACCCGATCCAATTCGGTCGTCTGCTACGGGCCTCGGCGCGATTGACCGTTGCCCAACGGCGGCCTAATGCGCGATCCTGGCGGCGGGAAGACCGGGATCCGGGGCGCCAGTTCACATAGGCGAGGCCGTGGTGAACGTTGGAGACTGGTTAAGCCGTCTTGGGCTGGGACAATACGAACAAGCGTTCCGCGACAATAATGTCGACGCCGACGTATTGCCGGAGCTGACGGCGGAAGACTTGACCGACCTGGGGGTGACCTCGGTCGGGCATCGGCGCAAACTGCTCGCCGCGCTCGCTGCCCTGCGCGAGGACGCGGCACCCATAAAGGAGAGCGCTGCGCTTGCTGCACCAGCAGCGAACGAGTTGCCCCAATACCAGACATTATCGGGCGCCGAGCGGCGCCAACTGACGGTGATGTTTTGCGATCTGGTCGGATCAACCGCGTTGTCGGCGCGGCTCGATCCCGAGGACCTGCGCGAGGTCATCGCCGCATACCATCGCAGCGTCACGGAGATCGTCGTCGAGTCGGGCGGCTTTATCGCGCGGTACATGGGCGACGGCGTTTTGGCCTATTTCGGCTACCCGCAGGCGCATGAGGATGATGCCGAGCGGGCAGTGCGCGCGGGCCTCGGCGCGATCGACGCCGTCGCTCGCACCGATGTCAAATCCCTCAAGCTGCAGGCACGCGTCGGGATTGCCACCGGGCTGGTAGTCGCCGGGGAGCTAATTGGTGAAGGTGCGTCTCAGGAGCAGTCCGTCGTCGGCGAGACGCCAAACCTTGTCGCCCGTCTGCAGGGACTGGCCGAACCCAACGCTGTCGTCATCGCGGAAGCAACGCGCCGGCTGGTCGGCGCTCTTTTTGAGTACCGCGACCTCGGTGGGGTGGAGGTGAAAGGGATCCCGGAACCGGTACAGGCCTGGCAGGTACTGCGTCTCAGTTCTGTCGCCAACCGGTTCGAGGCCTTGCGCGGCGCAGCGTTGACCCGGCTCGTCGGCCGCGATGAGGAAATCGACCTGCTGCTGCGGCGCTGGGCGCGCGCCAAGGCGGGCGACGCCCAGATCGTGCTGGTGTCCGGCGAGGCCGGCATCGGCAAGTCGCGCATCGTTGCGGCGCTGATCGACCGGGTCCAGGCCGAGGCAGGCTTTTGTCTGCGGCACTTCTGCTCGCCTTATCACCAGGACAGCCCTTTGTTCCCGTTTGTCGAGCAGCTCCGCCGCGCCGCCGGCTTTGCCGACGACGACTCGCCCGAGCTGAAGCTGGCGAAGCTCGAAGCTTTGGCGACCCGTGCGGAGCCGCCCGAAGGCGATATCGCGCTGCTCGCTGACCTGTTGTCCTTGCCGGGTTCCGACCGCCACCCACTGCCCAATCTCCCGCCGCGGCGCAAGAAAGGCCGGACGCTGGAGGCGCTGATCCGGCAACTCGAGTGGTTGGCACGTCAGCGACCGCTGCTGATGGTGTTCGAGGACGCACATTGGATCGACCCGACTTCGCGCGAGTTGCTCGACCTGACGGTGGAGCGGGTCCGCCCACTTTCGATGCTTCTGGTCGTGACGTCCCGGCCGGAGTTCCAGGCATCCTGGATCGGCCAACCGCGTGTGAGCGCGTTGACACTCAATCGCCTCGACCGCCCCGACCGGACCGCGCTGGTCCTACAGGTGACCGACGGAAAGGCGCTGCCCGCGGAGGTCGTCGAGCAGATTGTCGACCGCACCGACGGCGTACCGTTGTTTGTCGAGGAGCTGACCAAAAGCGTGCTCGAAAGCGGTTTCCTGCGCGAGGAAGACCATCGCTACGTGCTCGACCGGGCGCTGCCGCCCTTCGCGATCCCGACCAGTTTGCACGATTCCTTGATGGCGCGCCTGGACCGGCTGGGCTCCGTCCGGCATGTCGCCCAGATCGGCGCCGCGATCGGCCGCGAGTTTTCCTACGTGCTGCTTCGCGCCGTCTCGCGACTGCCTGAGAACGAGCTGGAGGCGGCTCTTGCCCGGCTGGTCGCCTCCGAGCTGGTGTTCCAGCACGGGGCCGCTCCCGATGCGGTCTATGCCTTCAAGCACGCGCTGGTACAGGACGCCGCGCATGCCAGCCTGCTGCGCGGCCCGCGCCAGCAGCTGCATGCAAAAATTGCCGACGCGCTCGAAACCCAAAACCCCGACTTGCTGGACGTGCAGCCCGAGCTGTTCGCGCAGCATTACGCCGAGGCCGGGCTGCTAGACAAGTCGGTCGAATATTGGTGGAAGGCCGGCCGGAGATCGGCGGCACGTTCGGCCATGGCAGAGGCGATGCTGCAGCTACAGAAGGGGCTGGACCGGCTCGCGCTGCTGCCTGAGACACCCGAAACACAGCGACAGGAACTCGAGTTTTGGAATGCTCTGGGTGCGGCCTTGATCGTTGTCAAAGGCAACATAGCGCCGGAAACGGGTTATGCCTGCGCCCGCGCACGAGAACTGTGGGAGCGGATCGGCTCTCCATCCGAGTTCCTTCACATTCCTCATACGCAGTCCCGTTATCACGCCGTTCGCGGCGAACTCGATGTGGCACGGCGGTTAGATGAGGAGCTGCTGCGCCTGAGCCGTCAGTGCAACGAGTCCGCCGGGCTCGTTTTGGGCCATGTGGGCTCCGGGCGAACCCTGATGCTCATCGGAAGTTTTCGCCTGTCGAGGTTCCATCTGGAACAGGTGCACGCGGTTTATGACCCGCTCGCTCACCGCTCGCTTACCCATGCGGCTGGACTGGACCCTCACGTGACGGCCGAAGCATATCTTGGGCTCACCCTGTTATGTCTTGGATTTCCTGTCCAGGCATTGGGGAAGAGCAGCGCGGCCATCGCTGAGGCGCGAAAACTGGCACATCCGCCGTCATTGGCACTGAGCTTGGGGCTCGGGACGATCATGCTAGCGCTCTTTGGTGACAAGCCCGCCTTAGAGGAGCGTGCCGACCAACTGGTGACCGTTGCGGCCGAGCAGGGTTTCCCCACCTGGGGGTCACACGGGACGATGCATCAAGGCTGGCTTAAAGTCGAACGTGGACAGGTCGCGGAGGGAATATCACTGCTCCGCAACACTGTGGAAGCTCGCAAAGCCGACGGAGAACGAATGTGGTTGCCGCATTATCTCGCCCTGCTCGCCCGGGCATGTGAAATTGCGGAGGAACGCGAAGCGGCGCTGCGGGTGCTGGACGAGACTTTGCAGCTTGCCGAAACGACCGGGGTGCGCTGGTTGGCGGCAGAATTTACCAGGCATAAAGGCGAAATGCTCCTGCGGCAGGGGGATTGCGCGGCTGCCGAGGAACTGTACCGCAAGGCTTTGGTCATTGCCGCGGAGCAGGACGCCAAATTTTGGGAATTGCGCGCCGCGATGAGTCTTGCGAGGCTTCTCAGCGATCAGAACCGGCGCTCCGAAGCTCAAGATTCTCTCGCGCCTGTCTATGGGTGGTTCACGGAAGGATGCGATACGCCCGATCTTCAGCATGCCAAAGCCTTGCTTTCGGAATTGAGCTAAGCGGTCGCAGCTTTCGGAGAGTCCCGCCTATCAAGAATGGGCCGTGGGCGGGCGCGAGCGCAACCGGGGGTGTCGAAGAACGTTGCGAAGCACGAATGCTCGGTTAGACTGCATGCTCATCGAAAATCCAACCCGCGTAGCAGTGCGGGAGCGGCGACGAAAGGCACGGGAGAGACAGATGGGCGGAATGGTTGTCCTCGACGGCAAGGTCCAGCGGCTCAAAGTGAGTCGTGAAGTGCTCCAGGACGTAGCCAGGCTCTTGGGGATAGCGAATCCCGAGCAGGTTCAAGCGCTCTCCGTGCACGTCAGGGCTGGGCGACAACCGTCCCGGACGGGCGCGACGGCTTCGGGCACGCGCGCGAGCGGCCGGACATCGGCAGCGGGCAGAGCGCGACGCCCGCGCAAATGACCGGCGGGGAGTTTTCCGCCGAACCCAAGCTTACATCCGTGTTGCGGCGCGTACCGCCGCTCGGGCACGTCCGGTTTCGATCGGCACGCGGTCAGGAAGGCGATGTCTGCCTGTTCGAACTGCCGGAAGACGCGTCACCGATTGCGCTGGAAGCGCCGACCGGCCGAATGATGACAGTCGCGCCAGGAGATACGTTTCTCGCGGTGCCCGGATGCCGCGAGTCAATCCGATGGGCTTCGGGTCGCATCCCCACTGGTGGCCTCGTTCCGCGTGACCCGTACTGGGTGATTGCGGATTCCGGCATCGTGGGCGAGCTGACCGGAGAGCCGCCTGCGAAGGTCGGATATTTCGGTCGTGTCCGCTATCTCGGCGCAGCTTGCGGCGACGGCGGCGAGACGCTGAATATCAGGCAGTTCGCGGTACGGGAAGACGCCGGACGCGATCGCGGCGCGCCCGTGTATCTGATTGTTGGGACCTGTGGCAACATAGGCAAGACCACCGCCGGGATCGCTGTTTTGCGCTCGTTGCGCATGCAGCGCCGCGTGCCGGTCATCGCGCTGAAGGCGACCGGCACCTCTTCCTTCGAGGAGATCGCGAGATACCGCGACTTCGGCGCGGTGCAAGCTTTCGATTCGATCGATTTCGGCCTTCCGACTACCTTCCCCTCCAGCCGCGAAAGCGTCGCCGGCTTTTTCGATGAGATGCTCGATTTCTGTCTCGCTCAACCGGCCGACGCGCTGGTTGCGGAATGCGGCGGCGACTTGTTCGGCGCTAGCGTGCCCGAGTTCCTGGCCTGCCTCAAACCCCGCCGCCCCGATCTGAAAGTCGTCCTCACGGCTCCTGACGCACTCGCCGCAATTGGAGCAAAACAGGTGTTGACCGGAATTGGTCTCGAAATCACGTTGATTACCGGCCCGTGCACCGACACGCCGACGCTGCGCGAACGCACTGAGGCGCTGTGTGGCGTCCCCGCAATAAACCTCGCTCGCAGCGCAGACCAGGGAAAGCAATCGGTTTTGTCGAGCCTTGCCGCGCCGGCGTAACGTCTGCCCGCAGTGAGCTAGACGACGGTGAACCTTCGATGCACCGCCGCTTTGCGCCCGACCGCGCATTACCGCGGGCTATTCACTGCTGCTGACGTGAAGGTCGTTGCCAAGCAACCGAATCCGACACCACACCCAATGAGCGCACTTCACTTATTACGCTGCCGCTAGTGGTATGGCGAATGGGCAGATTTATCGGGCTGATCTCGCCCAGGATTCACGTGCCGGTTACTTGTCCATGTTCCAGATGTCTTGCAGCAGCTTCCAGCGGCCGCCCTCGCGCTGCCAGACTACGGCGTATTTGAGGGCGCCGGCCTGCGGCGTCTGACCCTTCGTCTTGAAGGTGGCGGTACCGATCTCGCGCGCCGCGCTGCCGCCGAGCGGCTTGACGTCGAGTGTCGTGAGCTTGATCTCACCGAGCTGTTGCACGGCACCGGCCATGAATTTCTCGATGTCGGTGCGGCCCTTCACCATCGGCGCGCCCGCCGGCAGCACATACGCGTCGGAGGTGTACATCGCCGCCAGCGCCGCGGCGTCGCCCTTGTTGAATGCGGCGGCCCATTGATCGTTGAGCTGCTGGATCGCCGTCTTGCTCTGCGCCCAGGCCGGTCCGGCGAGCAGCACCAATAGAACCACGATTACGCCTATACGTGCTCTCATCATCCCCTCCCGTTCAGAATGTCGATGTCAGACCTCGATCGTGCCTGATGTCACCGGCACGCAACGGCCGCCGAGCCGCGGCACGCCGACCACGCCACCCTGCTTCTCGACCGAGCCTTCGAGCAGGCTTGGCCTACCCATCTCGACGCCCTGCGCGATCCGAAGCGTCAGTGACAGGTCGGGTTCGGGCCGCAGGCTCGCGAGCAGTGCCGTCAGCGTAACATTGGCACTGCCTGTGGCCGGATCTTCCAGAATTCCGTGGAGCGGCGAGAACATGCGCGTGCGAACGTCGATACCGTCCGCGCCATCGAGCAGATACAGATGAATCCCGGCCGCGCCGTCGACCGGGAAATGTTGGGCGAACACATGAGTTTGCGGCTGCGCCCGCTCCAGCGCCTGACGGCTCTTCACTTGAGCCAGCAGAAAAACCGTGCCACAGCCGGCCACGCAAGGCTTGTGCTGCCGCACGTCGATATCGTCGGAATCGAGCGCACACGCCGCGGCAATAATCTCAGCCGCGACCTCTTCACCGCGCTGCAGCGGCTGCGGCGCGGTCAGTCGGGCACCGACGATCTCGCCATCGCCACGCAAAATTTCGAGCGGCACCAAGCCGGCCTTCTCCTCAAACAGCAGCGGATCGTGCGGGTGGCCGCGGCGAGCGATGACAAAGGCGGTGCCGACATTCGGGTGTCCGGCAAACGGCAGCTCCGATTTCGGCGTGAAAATGCGTACTTCGGCGCTGTGCGATGCATCTTTCGGTGGCAGCACGAAGCTCGTCTCGGAGAGGTTGAACTCGGCGGCGATCGTCTGCATCTGAGCCGCTGTAAGCCCGTCGGCGTTCGGCAATACCGCCAACGGATTGCCACCAAAGCGGCGATCGGTGAACACATCTACCGTTTCGAACTCGTACCGCATCGCCGGCTCCGTCTTGCGATCAACTCGAAGTGTGAGAGCTCAAGATGCCAAATGACGCACCTTCTCGTGCGTCCTATTCGATCACCTCGTCGGCCCGCTCGAGCAGCGACGCCGGCAGCGTGATGCCCTCAGAATCGGCCGTCTTGCGATTGACGACAAATACAAAGCGCGTCGGCTGCTCGAACGGCAGGTCGGCCGGTTTCGCCCCTTTCAGGATACGCGCGACCAGATCGCTGACCCGTGCCAATACTTCCTTGCCATCGGCACCGTACGACATCAATCCGCCATCGCGCGCCAGATTATCAAATTCGTAGATTGCCGGCAGATGGTGGGCGGCCGCGAACTCGAACACCCGCTTGCGATTGAGGATGGTCAGGATGTCGGTGACCATCAGGATGCCGTCAGGCTTCTCGCGGTTCATCGCGTCGAAGGCCACGGTGAAATCGTCCGGCTCGCGCACGCCCAGCGCCTGGACCGCGATACCCATAGTCGTCGCCCCGGCAGAGGCGGCCTTGTACCGGCCTGACATCCCGAGATCTTCGGTGTTCCACAACATCGCGACCCGCTTCATCCCGGGTACGGCAAGGCGCAACAACTCCAGCCGCTTTGCCGATAGCTCGGACGACATATCCGATAGGCCGGTCACATTGCCACCGGGATGGGCGAGGGTCGCGGCGAGCCCGGTCTCGACCGGCTCACCGGCGTTGATGGAAACGATCGGGATCGTCGATGTCGCGTCCTCGGCCGCGCGTACCGCCGGATAGCTGCTGGTGACTATCACCGCGACGTGCGCATCCACCAGCTCCCTAGCGAGCGTCGGCAGGCGCTCGACCTTGCCGTCGGCAGAACGGAGCGCGAAGGTGAAGTCGCGGTCGCGGGCGAGACCACGCTGGGCCAATGCAGCGGCGAGTCCGTCGCCCACCGAGGCGAGAGCCGGCGGCGGCGCCGGGCCCATCAGCCCGATCTTGATCGGCTCGGCGAAGGCGGCTGCGGATTGCAGCGTCAAGGCGAGCCCGTACAGGCCTAACAGGAACTTGGTCACTCGATTACCTTCATGGTGGGGGGCCGGCACAGTCCCAGCCGCCGCGCCCTCCGTCAATTCACGGATCTGCGTGCAAGGGATGCGCATGATCGAGCGGGCCATGGCCGCGGCCTAGCCCCGGCGCGCCGGCAATCGCGCGCTGCACATAATCGCGGGCGCGCTCGACCGCGGCCTCGACCGCCATCCCCTGCGCGATGCCGGCCGCGATTCCCGAAGCCAGGGTGCAGCCGGTGCCATGCGTATGTCGGGTGTCGATGCGCGGGCTCTGCCACAGGCGCTGCCCGGCGGTGGTCGCCAGCACGTCATAGACGGTATCGCCGGCTAGGTGGCCGCCCTTCAGCAAGACAGCGCGGCAGCCGAGCCGCAGCAAAGCCCGCGCCGCTTCCTTCATTTGATCGAGGCCCGCAATCGAGCCGCCGATCAGCACCTCGGCTTCGGGCAGGTTCGGGGTCAACACCGCGGCGCGCGGCACCAGAAGGCGTTTCAGTGCGTCGATCGCGCCGGGCTCGATCAGCGGCGCGCCACCCTTGGCGATCATGACCGGATCGAGCACTAACGGGACCGCGGTCGCCTTCTCGGACAGTACCGCCGCGACGGTTTCGATAACGGCAGCATCGTGCAGCATGCCGGTCTTGATCGCGTCGGCGCCGATGTCGTCCAGCACGACCGCAATCTGCTGCCGGATGAATTCGGGGGCGATCGGCACGACGCCGAAGACACCCTCGGTGTTCTGCGCGGTCAACGCCGTCACCGCGGTGGCGGCGAAGGCGTCAAGCATCGTCACGGTCTTGATGTCGGCCTGAATGCCGGCGCCGCCACCGGAATCGGAGCCGGCGACGATCAGAACGCGACCCTTCACCGGTTCACCGCGCTATTCGGCGGCCCGCACCGCCGGGCCGGACTCTTCGAGATGCGCCGTCGCGGCGACGATCGCATCGCAGATATCGCCGACGACGCTGGCCAAGAGCGCCTCGTCCTCGCCTTGCGCCATGACGCGGATCACCGGCTCGGTGCCGGAATTGCGGATCACCAACCGGCCGCCGCTGCCGAGCCGCGCCTCCGCGGCAGCAATCGCGCGCTTGACCGCCTTGGTTTCAAGGGGCCGGCCGCGGCCGAAGCGGACATTGCGCAACAGCTGCGGGATCGGTTCGAAGACGCGGCAGACCTCGCTGGCGCGCCGCCCGGTCTCGACGATCGCGGCCAGCACCTGCAGTGCTGCGATCAGCCCGTCACCGGTCGTCGCATAATCGCTGAGGATCAGATGGCCCGACTGCTCGCCGCCGAGATTGCAGCCGAGCGCCAGCATCTTCTCGACGACATAGCGGTCGCCGACCGCAGTACGGTGCAGCACCAACCTCTCGGCCGCAAGATAGCGTTCCAATCCGAGGTTCGACATTACCGTCGCGACGACGCCGCCGCCCGACAGCCGGTCGCTGCGCGACAGCGAGGTCGCGATCAGCGCCATCAGCTGGTCGCCATCGAGGATCACGCCGCGCTCGTCGGCGACGATCAGCCGGTCGGCATCGCCATCGACCGCAATGCCGATATCGGCGCGGCGGGCGAGCACCTCCTGGCGCAAATGCTCGGGCGCAAGCGCGCCGCATTCCCGGTTGATGTTGAAGCCATCGGGGTTGACCCCGATCGGGAAGACCTCGGCGCCCAGTTCCCAGAACACGGTCGGCGCGACCCGATAGGCGGCGCCGTTGGCGCAATCGACGACGACGCGCAGCCCGTCGAGGCGAAGCCCCTTCGGGAAGCTCTGCTTGACGAATTCGATATAGCGGCCACCAGCGTCGTCGAGACGCTTGGCGCGGCCGAGATCGCCCGGCGCCGCCCGCCGCGTCGGCCCCTTCTCGATGCAGGCCTCGACCTTGCGTTCGAGGCCGTCGGACAGTTTGTAGCCGTCCGGCCCAAACAGCTTGATGCCGTTGTCGTCAAAAGGATTGTGCGAGGCGGAAATAACGACGCCGATATCGGCGCGCAGGCTGCGCGTCAGCATCGCGATCGCCGGGGTCGGCAGCGGGCCGACCAGCACCACGTCCATACCCATCGTGATAAAGCCGGCAGTCAGCGCCGGCTCCAGCATATAGCCGGAAAGCCTGGTATCCTTGCCAATCACGACGAGGTGCTTGTGATTGCCGTTCTGGAAGCACTCGCCGACCGCCATCGCGATCTTGAGGGCGGTTTCGGGCGTCATCGGCTCGATATTGGCGGTGCCGCGAACCCCGTCTGTCCCGAACAATTTCCGTGCCATACGGCCCGGTCTCCCCACTGATCCATACCCCCTGCGCCGGCAGCCGCCGGGCACAGCAGGTTCTAGCCGATAAACACTCTCAGCGCATCAAGTCGCGGGGGACAGGCTCGATCAGCCGCCGGGTTGCGGCTCCGGCTCTGGGCCGATGCCGCTCGGCCGGCCGGACGGTGGCACCGAGCTGCGGCGCCCAGGGCGCGGCTCGTCGGTGCTGGGAGCCGGCGAAGTGTCACGGACGATGCGCTCGCCACGGATCACGCGCCGGATTTCGTCGGCCGACATGGTTTCGTATTCGAGGAGGCCCTGCGCCAGCGCGTGCAGCTCGTCCATATGCGCGGTCAGGATGGCGCGCGCGGTCTCCTCGCCCTCGTCGATGACGCGGCGGATTTCGTCGTCGATGACCTTGGCGGTCGCATCCGAGACATTCTTGCGCTGCGTCACCGAATGGCCGAGGAAGACCTCCTCCTCGTTTTCGGCGTAGCGCAGCGGCCCCAATTTGTCGCTGAAGCCGAACTCGGTGACCATGCGGCGCGCGAGGCCGGTGGCGCGGCGGATGTCGTCGGCGGCGCCGGTGGTGACTCTGTCGGGACCGAAGATCAATTCCTCGGCGATGCGACCGCCGAACAGGCTGGTCAGCATCGCTTTGATTTCCAGCTTCGACTGGCTGTACTTGTCGCGCTCCGGCAGGAACATCGTGACGCCGAGCGCCCGGCCGCGCGGGATGATCGTGACCTTGTGCAGCGGCTCGTGCCCCTCGGCATAGAGCATGCACAGCGCGTGGCCGGCCTCGTGAAAGGCGGTCAGCTTCTTCTCGTCCTCGGTCATCACCATCGAGCGCCGCTCGGCGCCCATCATGACCTTGTCCTTGGCCTGCTCGAACTCGGTCATCGCGACCGAGCGCTTGCCACGCCGCGCCGCCATCAGCGCTGCCTCGTTGACGAGATTGGCGAGGTCGGCGCCGGAGAAGCCGGGGGTGCCGCGGGCGATGATCTTGGCATCGACATCGGGCGCCAGCGGCACCTTGCGCATATGGACCTTGAGGATCTTTTCGCGGCCGACGACATCGGGGTTCGGCACCACAACCTGGCGGTCGAAGCGGCCCGGCCGCAGCAGCGCCGGGTCGAGAACGTCGGGCCGGTTGGTCGCGGCGATCAGGATCACGCCCTCGTTGGCCTCGAACCCGTCCATCTCGACCAGCAGCTGGTTCAGCGTCTGCTCGCGTTCGTCGTTGCCGCCGCCAAGCCCGGCGCCGCGATGGCGGCCGACCGCGTCGATCTCGTCGATGAAGATGATGCAGGGCGCGTTCTTCTTGCCCTGCTCGAACATGTCGCGCACCCGGCTGGCGCCGACGCCGACAAACATCTCGACGAAATCCGAGCCCGAGATCGTGAAGAACGGCACGTTGGCCTCGCCGGCGATCGCGCGCGCCAGCAGCGTCTTACCGGCGCCGGGCGAGCCGACCAGCAGCACGCCCTTCGGGATCTTGCCGCCAAGGCGCTGGTATTTCTGCGGGTCCTTCAGGTACTCGACGATTTCTTCGAGCTCCTGCTTCGCTTCGTCGATGCCGGCGACGTCCTCGAAGGTGATGCGCCCGACCTTCTCGGTCAGGAGGCGCGCCCGGCTCTTGCCGAAGCCCATTGCGCGGCCGCCGCCGCCTTGCATTTGGCGCATGAAGAAAACCCAGACGCCGAGCAGCAGCAGCATCGGGAACCACGACACCAGCACGCCGAACAGGGACGGCACATTCTCATCGACCGGCGAGGCGGTGATGCGGATGCCCTTGTCCATGAGGCGGTTGACGAGGCCGGGGTCGGTCGGCGAGTAGGTCGTGAAGGCGCGGCCGTCGGTGAAGTGGCCGGCGATCGCATTGCCCTGGATCGTGACGTCGGTGACCTGGCCGCGGTTGACGTCGTTCAGGAAATCGGAAAAGGCGAGAGTCGATTGCGGGCCACGGCTCGATGAGGTCTGGAACAGATTGAAGAGAGCGACAAGCAACAGGCCGATGACGATCCAGAGGGCGAGATTCTTGCCGAAATTATTCACGCTGATGGCCTTTCCCTACCGCCCCGCACGCACCGCCGGGGCCCGAACCGCGGGAGACGTCTCGGCCGTTCCGCAGGCTCCGCGCCAGCAAAAAGATAGGACGCCGCCGCCATTAAACAACAGTAAAGCCGGCACCGGTTAGCGGATTTGCCGGACGGAACGCGATGCGCAAGTCGCCCGCCCAACCCCGGTCATCGCCGGATGCGAGATGCGGGATCGAGACGCGACCGCTTTCGTCCCACACCGCCGGCAGGATCGGCCGCAGCAGGCGGGGCAATGTGGCGGGCTGCTCGCCATCCGGACAGCCGCGCGATCCGAGGTAGCCGAGCGTCAGCGATGCGGGCGTCGCAGCCGGCAGGCTGACAGCAAAGCGGCGGTCCCACCAAACCTCTTCCCCGGCATTAAGCCGCACCGGCGGGGCCGCGGCTGCGAGCTCGCGCAGCACCAGGATGCGGCCGCGCCATAACAGGAAACGGCAGCCCCCGAGGGTGCGGGCCCGTTCGGGCGCGGCAACAAGCGCCTGGCGCAGGCGAGCGATGCGGTCGCGGCGCGGCGGATAATGCAGGGCGCCAATGCACGCCGCCACCCGCGCGAGCAGCCGCTCCGCGATGTCGTCCGGAGTGGCACCGATCGCCTCCCGATCGAGGACCGCGAAGCCGGCCGGATGCAAACCGACGCTGCGCGCCAGCAGCGCGTCCAGCGCGGTCTCGCGATCGATCCGCACCGACGCGCAGTGCTGCGTCTCCGAGATTGCCGCGCCGATCGAGGCATCCGTCTGGCTGCGGAGCCGAGTGCGTTCGTAACTCGGGTTGCGATTGCTCGGGTCGTCGAGGAACGGCTGGCGCTCTTCGGTCAGGAAAGCCACCAGTCGTACTCGCGGCACATCGAGCAGCGGCCGCAGCAAGCGGCAGCCGGCCAATTCCCGAACCACCGACATGCCGGCGAGCCCGTCCACGCCGCTGCCGGCGCGGCGCCGGATCAGATAGGTCTCGGCCTGGTCCTCGCGCTGATGTGCCGTCAGCAGATGTAAGACGCCATGGGCAGCGCACCAGCCAGCGAGCAACCGATAGCGCGCCGCCCGCGCCGCCTCCTGGATACCGCTCTTCGGCTTGTCAACGGCCCAGACCAGCGTCTCGTGCGCGATGCCGCGAACCGCGAGCCACGCCGCAACCTGGCGCGCCTCGGCCAGACTCTCCGGTCGCAATCCGTGATCGACGGTCAGCGCCTGGACGGCGCCGCCGCGGTCGCGAGCCCAGCAATGGGCAAGGATCGCCAGCGCCATGCTGTCGGGTCCGCCCGACAGCGCAACCGCAATGATAGGGCGTGGTTCGAACCCACCGATCCGATCGAGCCGCTTGGTGAATTCGTCTGTCGTCAGCGGCGCGGACGCGCCCATGGGATCAGCCGCAGCCGAGTCGCTTCTTTTGCGCCGCGGCCTGCTGCTTGACGTTGCCGGCGGCATGCGGGAAAGCCTGGTCGAGCTGCGCCAGCGCGACGCAGGCGTTCTGTTTCTGGTTGGCCTCGCCGAGCGACATGCCGAGTTTCAGCAGCGCCTCAGGCGCCTTCACGCTCTTCGGATAGCGCTTGTAGACCTCGGCGAAGACTCGGGCCGCATCGGGATACCGGCCGCGGGCGAAATAGGTGTCGCCGAGCCAGTATGTCGCGTTGCCGGCCATCGGGTCGTTTGGATGCTGTTCGATGAAGGCGCGCAGCGCGACCTCGGCGGCCGGGTAGTCGGCCTGTTTCAGCAGGCCGAAAGCGCGGTTGTACTGGTCGGTCGCCGAACCGCTCGGCATCAACCTGCCGGGATTCCCTTCGCCGGCGCTTGCCAGCTCCGATGGCGGGGCGACGGGGGAGCCCGGCGACGGCGCCGACCCGGGTGGCGTTAGTGTGCCGAAGATCGGCGCTGGACCCGCGCCGCCGCGTCCAGAAGGTGGGCCCGCGCCAGACGGCGGCGGCGGGAAATCGTCACGATCGGACAGCGAGCGCGGCGGGGGGCCTGGAGGAAACCCTGCGGGCGACGCCGAGCGGCCTGGCGGCGGACCAGCCGAGACCACCGGGCCGCCCGACGGCGTACCGTCGCCGAAGCGCGCGCCGACATCATTGTTGATCTGCTCGATGCGCGCGTGCAGTTGCTCGATCTGGTTGGTGTATTCCTCGACCCGGCCGGTCAGGTCGCGCATCTGATCTTCGATCCGGTTTAGGCGCAGCTCCATGCCGACCGCCGCTCCCGCATCACCGCCCGTCGGCGCCGGAGCGCCGCGATAGACCTGCCGCTGCAGCATGTTGAGGTCGCGTTCGAGCCGGTCGATCCGCTCCTGCGTCGAACGATCCTGAGCCGCCGCCGGAAGGGCGGCGATGATCAGAAGGCCAAGGTGCAGTGCGAACCGGGCACACCGCCAAATGGGATGCCAAACCATGAATGGGCCTCGCGAAACGGGCGACTCTAACCGAAACGCCGCTAGTAGCCGGCGTTTTGGGCAAAAAGAGGGCGCCCGTCGCGCGAATCTCCGAGGCCAAAGTCAATTGACGGTCGTCACGCCGCGACGGTTCTGTGCATAGGACGTATCGTCGGAATGCGGCACCGCCGGACGCTCCTTGCCGTAGCTGATCGTCTGCATTCGCCCGGCCGGGACGCCGAGCGCGCTCAACACATTCTTGACCGCCTGGGCGCGGCGCTCGCCGAGCGCCAGGTTGTACTCGCGGGTGCCGCGCTCGTCGGTGTGGCCCTCGATTGTCACGGTGACATTGGGGTAGCGCCGCAGCCATTGCGCCTGCCGCTCCAGGATTTGCCGCCCCTCGGATGAGATGTCCGCCTTGTCGTATTCGAAGAAGACGCGGTCGCCGGCTGTCTCGGCGAGGTCCTGCTGCGACCCAGGGCCGCCGCGCGCGCCGCCGAGGCCGCCGGGCCCGCCGGTGATCGGAGCAACCGCTCCGGCATCGGGATTGCTGCTACTGCAGGCGGCGAGAGCCATTACCGCAAAGGCGATCGCAATGAAACGAATAGGCATCGGCATGCTCCTTGGATGCGACCGGCCGGACAGTGCAAGCCCTTGCCGGTCATCAAAGGGGGCGAATGAATGAAAAGTCGGTCGCCCTTCCCCCGAAGAGGGCGAACGAAAATCGGTCAGCGCAGCAAGGGCGACCAGGCCGGATCGGAAGCGGCCCCCGGGGTCTTCACCTCGCGCTGGTTCGAACCGGTGAGGTCGATCGTCATCAGGCGCGGCGCCCCGCCCTTGGCTTCGCGGAAATACATCAGGACCCGGCCATTCGGCGCCCAGGTCGGTCCCTCAGCCAGAAAATCCTGGGTCAGGAGCCGCTCACCCGACCCGTCCGGGTTCATCACGCCGATATAGAACGAACCGCCGTCGATCTTGGTGAAGGCGATCTTGTCACCGCGCGGCGACCATACTGGCGTGCCGTATTTGCCGGAGCCGAAGCTGATCCGCTTGGCGCCGCCGCCGTCGCCGCTCATCACATAAAGCTGCTGCGAGCCGCCGCGGTCGGAATTGAACACGATCTTGCTGGCGTCGGGCGAATAGGACGGCGTCGTGTCGATCGAATTGCCGTCGGTCAACCGGGTCAGCCGGCGGGTGCGCAGATCGAGTACGAAGATGTTGGTGGCACCATTCTCGGCCTTGCTCAGCACGACCCGGTTGCCGTCCGGCGAGAAGCGCGGGGCGAAGGTCATGCCCGGGAAATCGCCGATCGATTCCTGCTGACCGCTGTCGATATTGAACAGGTACACGCGGGGCGTCTTACCGGCATAGGACAGGTAGGTGATCTCCTGCGCCGAGGGCGAAAAGCGGGGCGTCAGCACCAACGAGCGGCCGTCGGTCAGGTACTGATTGTTGGCGCCGTCCTGGTCCATTATCGCGAGGCGCTTGATCCGGTCCTGGGCCGGCCCGGACTCGGCGATATAGACGATGCGGGTATCGAAATAGCCGTCCTCGCCGGTGATCCGCTTGTAGATCTCGTCGGCGATGATGTGGGCGATGCGACGCCAATTCTGCCGCGTCGTTGTATAGGCAAACCCGGCGAGCTGCGCCTCGGCGCCGACATCCCACAGCCGGAACTCGACCCGGAAGCGGCCATCGCCCTCCCCTTTTACCGCGCCGGTCACCAGCGCCTGGGCATTGATCTGGCGCCAGTCGCCGAAGCGCGGCTGATCGCCGGTCGACACGTTCTGGATGAAGCTCTTCGGGTCGAGCGGCCGG
>DATARH010000246.1:0-12279 GCA_036264235.1 Allostellaceae bacterium | reverse complement strand
GTTGCCGCGGCGCAGCGGGTGATGGCAACGGTGCCGCCGGCCCTGCCAGGTCGGGGTCTCGCCGCCGGCGCCCCATTGTCACGGCATCCACCATTTGGCGATCGCCTCCGGCCGCGCCGGGTCGGTAAGGTCGAGGATCACGACGATATCGCCGACATAGCCCTCTTCCTCGGACGAGATGTAGGCGTAGCGGCCGTCGGAATCGAAGCGGTGCGACCCCAGCGATTTGTAATGGCCGATCTGGCGCGGCTGCGAGCGGTCCCGAATGTCGTAGACCTTGATGCCGCCTTCGAAGCCCGGCGACCGGTCGCCGGTCGTGGCGCGGTAGAGCTCGTTGTTGACCAGCATCACATCGCCATGCACCCGCACCTTGTGCGAATGGGTGTGCTCGGGCAGCGAAATCTGGCCGACGATCTCGGGCCGGCGCGGGTTCGACACATCGACGATCGAGGTGCCGTGCGGCGGCTTCATATGGCCGACATAGGCGTAATTGCCCTCGGCGACGACCTGCCCGCCGCCGGGAATGTCGAGCTTGGCGAGATGATCGAGCAGCGCGGCCATATGCGATCCTCCAAAGGCGCGCCAGCTGGCGGCCGAGTTCCCCGCAGAGGTCATTCCGGGGTGCGGCAAAGCCGGCGAACCCGGAACCCAGGAACACGGACCTTCCCATATTTCGCAGCCGGTGCGAATGGCGGCAATCGGCGGTAATGCCTCAGTTTGAATTTCGGGTTTGCGTCGTTTTGAGACCATCGCCAATCCCGCCAGGGAACGGCCTCAATCCCACCGAAACAAGTGGTTCGGAGAGGGATTAAAACCGGTCTTTCTTCTTATTGGCCGATGAGGCAAGGCGAGGCCTTGTAATCCACTGGATGGAGCAGCTTGAGCATCGTTACGGCACCCGGTTGCGCTACTTGATACTGCTCACCCTGTCGGGCGGACCTTGCCGCGAAAGACGGTATAGTTCACCGCGGTGTAGAGCAGCATCAGCGGAAACACGAAGAGACCTTCGCCCCAGAACATGAAGGCGAGGCTCGAATGTGGCGCGGCCGCGTCGTCGATCGTGATCGAAAACGGGATCATGTAAGGCCAGAAAGAGATGGCGAGGGTGCCGAAGGCCGCCGCGAAGGTCAGCGCCACCATGTAGAACGGCGTGCCGTCGTGCCGTCTGATGACGCCGCGCGCGAGTCCTATGATCGCGGCGATGCCGATCAGCGGAAATGCCAGCAGATACGGGCGCTCCAGCCAGCGATGCAAAACCTGGAGATGTGCCGCCAGGGCATAGACGAAGACCGCGAACAGAAAAGCCAGCAGGCCGATCGTGAGGCGGGGGATCAGGCGGTACGCCTCGCCGCGGGCTTCGCCCTCGGTTTTCTTCACGAGCCAGCACGCGCCGAGCAGCGCGTAGCCGAGGCATAAGCCCACGCCGCACAGCAGCGCGAACGGGCTCAGCCAGCCGAATTCGCCGCCCGTATATTGCCGGTCCGCGATCGGCAGGCCCTCGACGAGCGCGCCGACCGTCATGCCTTGGATAAAAGTGGCAACCAGCGAGCCGCCGCTGAAGGCGATATCCCAGATCCAGCGCGAGCCTTCAGCCCGATGCCGATACTCGAACGCGACACCGCGCAGGACAAGCCCCGTCAGCATCAGCAGGAGCGGCAGGTAGAACGCCGATAACAGCGCTGCGTAAACCGGCGGAAACGCGCCCCACAGGACAACGGCGGTGACCACCAGCCAGGTCTCGTTGCCGTCCCAGACCGGCGAGACCGCGGTCAGCATGGTGGCGCGTCGCGCATCGTCACGCGCCATGCCGAACAGGATCCCGACGCCGAGATCGAACCCGTCGAGTAGCACATAGAGGAGGATGCTGATCGCAAGCACCGCCACCCAGAACATGATCATGCTCACTCTCCCGGCGTGCTGGTCGTCGTGCGATGATGGACGACCGACATCGGCCGGTTGGGAAGGGCGCCGACAGGCGGCTCGATCAGGCGCCCGGCAGGCCCCGTGCGCAGCAGCCGGTAGATGTAGTGGATGCCGAATGCGAAGATGAAGCTGTAGACCGCGCAGGCCACGAAAAGCGAGATCGCCGCTTCACGCGCTGTCAGCGACGGCGTCACGGCCTCAGCAGTGCGTAGCACGCCGTAGATGATCCATGGCTGCCGCCCGACCTCGGCGGTGAACCAGCCGTTGAGGATCGCGATCCACGGCAGCGGAAAGCCGAGAAAGATCGCCCACAGCATCCAGCGCGTCTCGCCGATGCGCTCCGTGATGGTGAGGTAAGAGCCATACCAGGCAAGGAACAGCATCAAGAGGCCACAGCCGACCATGATCCGAAACGCAAAGAACGGGATCGTCACCGGCGGCCGGTCTTGCACCGGAAAATCGTTCAACCCGACTTCCTTCGAGGTGAGGCTCCTGCTGGCGATCAGGCTGCCGAGGATCGGCACGCTGATCGCATAGCGGTTGGTCTCCGCGGTCTCGTCCGGCAGCGCGATCAGTACCTCGCTCGCCGGCTGCTCGGTGTGCCAGCGCCCCTCGATCGCAGCAAACTTGGACGGTTGCTTGTCGTGCACGTAATCGCCGACCAGATGGCCGAAAAAGAGCTGCGCCGGCACCAGCACCGCGGCAAGAAACAGCCCCATGCGCAGCATGATGCGAGCCTCGGCCTGGTACTGGCCGCGCAGCAGGTACCACGCACCGGTTCCCGCAACGCAGGACGCGCCGGTCAAGAACGAGGCCAGCAGCATGTGCGGAAAGCGGACCCAAACGATGGGGCTGAAGATGATCGCCGCCCAGTCGGCAGGCGCGAACTGCCCGTTCATGATCGCGTAGCCGACCGGTGCCTGCATCCAGCTGTTGTTGATCATGATCCAGAAGGCGGAGAACGTCGTCCCCAGCGCCACCATCGCGGTTGAGAATAGGTAGAACCAGGGCGGCACGCGCGAGCGACCGGACAGCAGGATCCCGAAAAAGCTCGCCTCGAGGAAGAACGCGGTGAAGGTCTCGTAGGACAGCAGCACGCCCTGGATCGGTCCTACTTTGCTCGCAAACACGCTCCAATTCGTGCCGAACTGGAAGCCCATCACGATGCCCGAGACAACACCCAATCCGAACGCGACGCCAAAGATCTTGAGCCAGAACTCGAAGACCGCACGATAAACGGGCCGCCCGGTCGCGAGGCCCAGGGCCTCCAGCATCGTCAGCCATGCCGCCAGTCCAATAGTGAACGACGGAAAGATGATGTGGAACGAGATCGTGAACGCGAATTGCAGGCGTGACAGCAGAAGCGCCGTAATGTCCATCGGACCCTCCTGCGTCTGGCGCCACAGATTGATACGAGCGGGTCGATCAGCGAGTGGGCCCGGTCGCTCGCGCCCCCTGGATCATCCGAGCTCTCTAAATGTCCGCTTAGGACAACAGCGGTCAATCCACGATGAAGAGATCAGCTTCGCGGCCTTGCCATCACGGTCGCCCGCAACGAGCGATGGCTTTGGGTTCGGTAGCGGGAAACTTCAAACCGAGGCATCGCCGAAGCGGCGGTTTTCATCGGTTCCGGGCTCCCGCGCTCCGCGTGGGCACCGGAATGACCGCGAGGAGAGAGGGCGCACCGGTGAGGGGCAGGGAAACTTGCCGGCGGCGGGGCGGCTGCTGATATAGTGCGGTGGGAGATCGGCAGCGGACAGGCTCCTCGCCAACCCGGTCAGGTCCGGAAGGAAGCAGCCGTAACGAGTTTCGGCCTGGGTCGTTCGTCCGGTCTCCTACTCTAACCTCCACCGTCCTTGATGCCCGAAGCCGCGACCCACTACCGGGTGCTCGCCCGCAAATACCGGCCGCAGACCTTTGCCGAGGTGATCGGGCAGGAGGCGATGGTGCGCACCCTGACCAATGCGATCGCCGTGGGGCGCATCGCCCACGCCTTTATCCTGACCGGGGTGCGCGGCGTCGGGAAGACCTCGACGGCGCGGATCATCGCGCGCGCGCTGAACTGCGTCGGCGCCGACGGCAGCGGCGGCCCGACCGCATCGCCGTGCGGCACCTGCGTTCATTGCACCTCGATCGCCGAGGACCGCCATGTCGATGTGATGGAGATGGACGCCGCCTCGCGCACCGGGGTCGACGACATCCGCGAATTGACCGACGGGATGCGCTACCGGCCGGTGTCGGCGCGCTTCAAGATCTACATCATCGACGAAGTGCACATGCTATCGAAGAACGCCTTCAACGCGCTGTTGAAGACGCTCGAAGAGCCGCCGCCCGACGTCAAATTCGTGTTCGCGACGACCGAGATCCACAAGGTGCCGGTCACGGTCCTATCGCGCTGCCAGCGCTTTTCGCTACGCCGGGTACCGGTCGAAATGCTGGCCGAGCATTACCGCCGGATCGCCGAGGCCGAGGGGATCGGGATCGAGCCGGCGGCGCTCGGCCTGATCGCGCGCGCCGCCGACGGCTCGGTGCGCGACGGGCTGTCGCTGCTCGACCAAGCGATTGCGCTGTCGGAGGGGCCGATCGCCGAGGCGACCGTGCGTGACATGCTGGGAATCGCCGACCGCGGGCTGGTCTTCGATCTGTTCGAGACGGTGATGAAGGGCGACGCGGCCGGCGCGCTGCGGCTGCTGGACGGGCTGCACCAGGGCGGCGCCGACCCGCTGATGGTGTTGCAGGATTTGGCCGAGCTGACCCACTTCGTGACCCGCCTCAAGGTGGTGCCGGATGCCGGGGTCGGCGACCCGGCGGCGGAAGGCGATCGGGCTCGGGCGCGGCCGCTCGCCGACAAGCTGGCGATGCCGGTGCTGGCGCGCGCCTGGCAGATGCTGCTGAAGGGCATCGAGGAGGCGCAGGAGGCCTATTCGCCGGCGCAGGCCGCCGAGATGGTGCTGGTGCGGCTGGCCTATGTCGCCGAATTGCCAGCGCCGGCCGAGTTGGTCCGCAGCCTGAGCGGCGGTGCCGCGTCGACGCCCACCGCACTAAATGCCCCCTCTCCCCCCGTGGTCGGGGTAAGGGGGCAAGCAGGTGAGCCCGGGCCAGAATTGCCCTCTCCGGGATCGCCCGTAGCAGGGCGAGCCACCCTCTCCCGCGGTGCGGGAGAGGGGCTCACTACGGCCCTTGCTGTGGCATCACCGGAACCTACTCCGGAAGCAATTCCGGTTTCCTCGTTCGAGCCGATGCCGCAGAGCTTTGCCGAGGTGATCGAATTGTTCGACCGCCGGCGCGAGGCGCTGCTGCGCTCGCATCTGTGGTCGCATGTCCATCTCGTCGCCTTCGAGCCGGGCCGCATCGAGTTCCGGCCGCAGGAGGCGGCGCCGCGCGACCTCGCCAACCGGCTCGGGCAATTGCTCGGCGAGTGGACCGGCCAACGCTGGGTCGTTGCCGTGTCGCAGGCCGAGGGCGCGCCGACCCTGGCCGCCGAGGCGGCGCGGCGCGACGGCGAGCTGCGCAGCGAGGTCGCGGCCCATCCGCTGGTCAAGGCGGCGCTCGAAACCTTTCCAGGTTCGGTGATCGCCGCCGTGCGCGAGCGTTATGAGGTGAGCGAGCCGGCGGCGGCCGAGCCCTCCGCCGAGGACGAACCGATCCTGGACGAAGCGGGCGGCGAGACGGCCAGCGAAGAGGACGAGACATGAAGAATATCGGCCAGCTGATGAAGCAGGCGCAGCAGATGCAGACCAAGATGGCGGAGGCGCAGGCGCAGCTCGAAGCCGCCGAGGTCAGCGGCGCCGCCGGCGGCGGCATGGTGCAATTGACCCTCAACGGCAAGGGCGACCTCAAATCGCTCAAGATCGACAAGGGCGCGGTCGATCCCGAGGATGTCGGCATGCTCGAGGATTTGATCGTCGCCGCCTTCAACGATGCGCGCCAGAAGGTCGCGCAGCTGCATGAAACCGAGATGCAGAAGCTGACCGGCGGCCTCAGCCTCCCCGGCGGCATGAAGCTGCCGTTCTGAATTTGGACCGCGGCCTCCTGAGTTGATCGAAGGGCCAGCCGTTTTTTTGGCGGGCGAGATGCCCGCGGTCCGTAGTAAACCGGGCGAATGTCCGAACTCGACACGCTGATCCAGCTGCTTGCGAAATTGCCAGGGCTGGGGCCGCGCTCGGCGCGGCGGGCGGCGCTCTATCTGATCAAGCGCCGCGAGACGGTGATGGAGCCGCTCGGCGCGGCGATGCGCGCCGCCGCCGCGGCGGTGCGGACCTGTGCCACCTGCGGCAATCTCGATACGGTCGACCCCTGCGGCATCTGCCGCGACAACGAGCGCGACGGCAGCCTGATCTGCGTCGTCGAGGACCTTGCCGATCTGTGGGCCTTGGAGCGCACCGGCGCGTTCCGCGGTCGCTATCACGTGCTCGGCGGCACCCTGTCGGCGCTCGACGGGGTCGGGCCGGAGGAGCTGAACATCGGCCGGCTGATCGGCCGGCTCGGCCCCGACATCGAACTGATCCTGGCGCTCAACGTCACCGTCGAGGGGCAGACCACGGCACACTATATCGCCGACCGCGCGGTGCCTTCGGGCGCCAAAATCTCACGTCTCGCGCAGGGCGTGCCGATCGGCGGCGAACTCGATTACCTCGACGAAGGCACCTTGACCGCTGCGCTCAAGGCTCGCCGGGCGGTGTGATCAGGCGGCCTCGCGGCGGCCGCGGCTTTTGACGCGGGTGCGGTTGACGCCTTCTTCGTCGAAGAGCTCGGCCAAGCGTTCGAGCATAACGCCGCCCAATTGCTCGGCATCGACGATCGTCACGGCGCGGCGGTAATAGCGGGTCACGTCGTGGCCGATGCCGATCGCGGTCAGCTCGACGAGGCCCATCCGCTCGACGTCGCGGATCACCTCGCGCAGATGCTTTTCGAGGTAGTTGCCGGGGTTGACCGACAGCGTCGAATCGTCGACCGGGGCGCCGTCGGAGATCACCATCAGGATGCGCCGCTCCTCGGGCCGGCCGATCAGCCGGTTGTGAGCCCAGAGCAGTGCCTCGCCGTCGATGTTCTCCTTGAGGATGCCCTCGCGCAGCATCAACCCCAGGCTACGCCGGGCCCGCCGCCACGGCGCGTCGGCCGGCTTGTAGACGATGTGCCGCAGATCGTTGAGGCGGCCCGGATTGGGGGGCTTGCCGGCGGCGATCCAGCGCTCCCGCGCCTGGCCGCCCTTCCACGCCCGGGTGGTGAAGCCGAGGATCTCGACCTTGACGCCGCAGCGCTCGAGGGTGCGAGCGAGGATGTCGGCGCTCATCGCGGCGACCGTGATCGGCCGGCCGCGCATCGAGCCGGAATTATCGATCAGCAGCGAGACGACGGTGTCGCGGAAATCGGTTTCGCGCTCGCGCTTATAGGACAGCGGCAGCACCGGGTTGGTGACGACGCGCGACAGGCGGGCGGCGTCCAGGATGCCCTCGTCCAGGTCGAACTCCCAGGCGCGGGTCTGCTTCGCCAGGAGGCGGCGCTGCAGCCGATTGGCGAGGCGGGCGACGACGCTCTGCAGATGCTGCAATTGCTGGTCGAGCAGGTGGCGCAAACGGCCGAGCTCGTCGGCGTCGCACAGTTTGTCGGCCTCGACAATCTCGTCGGAGACCGTGCTGAAGGCGCGGTAGACGGCGTTTTCGTCGGGCCGGCCGCGCGGCATCTGGCCGGGACGGCCGGGCCGCCCGGGATCGTCGTCACTGTCGCCCGGCATCATCTCGCCGTCGGCTTCCGCCTCGCCGTCCTGCTCGGCATCGGCATCGGCGCTGTCGGCCGGCGCCCCTTCCATCGAGGGCTGGCCGCCGGTGGCGCTGTCGCCGTCGTCGGACTGGTTCTCGCTGTCGGCTTCCTCGCCCTGCTGCTGGTTGTCGTCCGACGAGGAATCGTCGATCTCGCCGAGATCGATGTCGAGGTCCTGGATCAGTCGGCGCGACACGCGGGCGTAGGCATCCTGATCGGCGGCGGTGCGGTCGAGCTCAGTGATGTCGCGCGCGATCTTGCCTTCGAGCCACGGGCGCCACAGATCGACGACCCGCCGCGCCGAGGGCGGCGGCGGCTCCTTGGTCAGCGCCTCGCGGGCGAGGAGGCGAACGGCTTCCGCCATCGTGCCCTCTGTGCGCTCGCTGATCCGCTCGAAGCCCTGGCGGCGATACTGCTCGTCGAGCATCGCGCCGATATTGGCGGCGACCCCGGCCATCCGCCGCGCTCCGAGCGCCTCGACCCGCGCCTGTTCCAGCGCCTCGAACACCGAGCGCGCCATCGCGCCGCCGGGCACGCGTTTCGAATGCACGGCGTCGTCGTGGTAGCGCAGCCGCAGCGCCAAGCTATCGGCGGTGCCGCGCAATTGCGCCGCCTCTTCGGCCGGCAGGTCGCGAGCCGGGTTCGGCAGCTTGACGCGCGGGCCGGCGAGACCCGGAGGTTCCGGGCCGAACCCGACATTGACGTCGTCGCGCTCGGCGATCGCGCGCAGCGTCGCAGCGGTGGCGCGCTTGAAGATCTCGGTCGGCGATACCGGTTGGGTCATGGGCCGCTGCTGCCGCTCCTACATCAACGTCGCGTTGACCCCGGTCTCCGGCAATTCGGTGCCGAAGCAGCGCTGGTAATATTCCGCCACAGTCGGCCGCTCGGTCTCGTCGCATTTGTTGAGGAAGGTCAGCCGGAAGCCGAAGGCGAGATCGCCGAAGATGCGCGCGTTCTCGGCCCAGGTGATCACCGTGCGCGGCGACATCACGGTCGAGATATCGCCGTTGATGAAGCCGGCGCGGGTCAGATCGGCCAGCGCCACCATCGCGCTGATCCGGCGGCGGCCCTCGTCGTTGTCGTAATCCGGCACCTTGGCGAGCACGATATCGACCTCGGCGTCATGCGGCAGGTAGTTCAAGGTCGCGACGATGTTCCAGCGGTCCATCTGGCCCTGGTTGATCTGCTGCGTGCCGTGATAGAGGCCGGTCGTGTCGCCCAGCCCGACCGTGTTGGCGGTCGAAAACAGGCGGAAGGCCGGGTGCGGCCGGATCACCCGGTTCTGGTCGAGCAGCGTCAGCTTGCCCTCGACCTCGAGGACGCGCTGGATCACGAACATCACGTCCGGGCGGCCGGCGTCGTATTCGTCGAAGCACAGCGCCACCGGGTGCTGCAGCGCCCAGGGCAGTAGGCCCTCGCGGAACTCGGTCACCTGCTTGTTGTCGCGCAGCACGATCGCGTCCTTGCCGACCAGATCGATGCGGCTGATGTGACTGTCGAGATTGACCCGGATGCACGGCCAGTTGAGCCGCGAGGCGACCTGCTCGACATGCGTCGATTTGCCGGTGCCGTGATAGCCGCAGATCATGACGCGTCGGTTGAACGCAAAGCCAGCGAGGATGGCGAGCGTCGTGTCGCGGTCGAAGCGATAGGCGTCGTCGACATCGGGCACATGCTCGCTCGGCTTGCTGAACGCCGGCACTTCGAGATCGCTGTCGATCCCGAAGGTCTGGCGCACGGAAATCTTGATGTCGGGCTCTCCGGTCGGAGTCGCAGTGGTTGCCGCTTGTTGCACGGTTGGCATTCCTCGAGTGCTTTCAGGTTCGTGTGGAAAGGGTCACGGCCGCGGACCGAAGGGGCTCAGCTGAAGTAGCTGGCCTTCAGGGTCGCGTAGGCCTGGTTGATGATCTTCAGCTTCTCCTCGGCGACCTTGTCGCCGCCATGCGCATCGGGGTGGTGCTCCTTAACCAGCACCTTATAGCGCGCCTTGAGACGTATCGCAGTGAAGGGCGGTTCGATGTCGAAGACAGCGAGCGCCTGCTCGCAGGCAGAGGTGGCGCGGGCGACGCGATCGGAGCCATGGCCGTTATGGCGATGGCCGTTGGCGTGCCCGTTCGCATGGCCCCCGGTCGCGTGCCCATTCTGAAAGCCGAAGGGATCGCGCACACGCTCGCCGAACGGCGTATGGCGCTGGCCCAATTTCCACGTCGGGCGCTGCCAGACCGTATCCTGGCGGATATGCGCTTCGACCTCACCCTCGCTCATCCCGGCGTAATAATTCCACGCGGCGTTATAGGCGCGCACATGTTCGAGACAGAACCAGAAATAGCGGTCGAGTTCCAACCGCGAGCGCGGCGCGCGAAATTCACCTCCGCCTTCGCAGCCGGGATGGTCGCACGCACGGACCGGCGCCTCGGGCTCGGCAGGAAACACAGGATCGACGGAATTGCGTCGCATCGGCACAGTATGGGTGGCGCCCCGGTATCTGACAAGAACGCGCCGCGCCGCACTGGCGGCCGCTCCGCGCAGGTCTCAGTCGAGGCTGAATTTCATGCCGACATGGCTGGCGACAAAGCCAAGCCGCTCGTAGAAGCGGCGAGCATCGGCGCGGGCGTTGTCGCTCGTCAGCTGAACCAGGCCGCAGCCGGCCTCGCGCGCCAGCCCGATCGCGTGGCGGACGAGTTGTTCGCCGATTCCGCCGCGGCGCCACGGGCCGGCGACACGGACGCCTTCGATCTGGCCACGCTTCGTGCCGGTACGCGACAGGCCGGGAATGATTGTCAGTTGCAGGCAGCCGACAATTGCGCCGCCGGTCTCGGCGATCAGCAGGAAATTGCCGGGCTGCGCGGCGATGTCGTCGAACGCCTCGAAATAGGTGTCGGGCAGCGGATCGGTGTTCTGCTCACGACCGGCGCCGATCGTGTCATCGGCAAGCAACGTGACGATTGCCGGCACTTCGGCGCGCACCGCCGGGCGGATTTCGACCGGTTCGGCCATCGCTTCACCTTGGCAGCTTACAAACAAAAAAGTGGCTGCCTGCATCGCAGGCAGCCACCCTTTTTTCGAACGAGCGATGGACGACTGGCTTAGAAGTCCATCCCGCCCATGCCACCACCCGGCGGCATGGCCGGCATGTTGGACTTCGGCTCCGGCTTCTCGGCCACCATCGCCTCGGTGGTGATCAAGAGACCGGCGACCGAGGCGGCATCCTGCAGCGCGTGCCGCACGACCTTGGTCGGGTCGATGATGCCCGCCTGGACGAGGTTGGTGAACTCGCCCTTCTGAGCGTCGTAGCCGTAGTTGGGGTCCTTGCTCTCGAGCAGCTTGCCGACAATGATCGAGCCGTCGGTGCCGGAGTTCTCGGCGATCTGCCGGGCCGGCCACTGTAACGCCTTGCGGACGATCTCGATGCCGACCTTCTGGTCGGGATTGGCTGGAGTCAGCTTGTCGAGCGCCTTGATCGCATAGAGCAGCGCCGAACCGCCGCCCGCGACGATGCCTTCCTCGACCGCGGCGCGGGTCGCGTGCATCGCGTCATCGACGCGATCCTTGCGCTCCTTCACCTCGATCTCGGTCGAGCCGCCGACCCGGATCACCGCGACCCCGCCGGCGAGCTTCGCCAGCCGCTCCTGCAGCTTCTCGCGATCGTAGTCGGAGGTGGTCTCCTCGATCTGCTGCCGGATCTGGGTGCAACGGCCCTCGATGTCGGCTTTCTTGCCGCCGCCGTCGATGATCGTCGTGTTCTCCTTCTCGACGCGGACCTTCTTGGCCTGGCCGAGCATGTCGAGCGTGACGTTCTCGAGCTTGATGCCGAGATCTTCGCTGATCACCTGACCGCCGGTCAGGATCGCGATGTCCTCGAGCATCGCCTTGCGGCGGTCGCCGAAACCCGGTGCCTTGACCGCAGCCACCTTGAGACCGCCGCGCAGCTTGTTGACGACGAGCGTGGCAAGCGCCTCGCCTTCGACATCCTCGGCGACGATCAGCAGCGGACGGCCGCTCTGCACGACCGACTCGAGCACCGGCAACATCGCCTGCAGGCCCGACAGCTTCTTCTCATGGATGAGGATGTACGGGTTCTCGAGCTCGGCGATCATCTTCTCCGCATTCGTGACGAAATACGGGCTGAGATAGCCGCGGTCGAACTGCATGCCCTCGACGACGTCGAGCTCGGTCTCCAGGCTCTTGGCCTCCTCGACCGTGATCACGCCCTCGTTGCCGACCTTCTGCATCGCCTTGGCGATCATCTCGCCGATCTCGCGCTCGCCATTGGCCGAGATCGTGCCGACCTGGGCGATTTCTTCGTTGGTGGCGATCTTCTTCGAGCGGCCCTTGACGTCGGCGACGACGGCCTCGACCGCGAGGTCGATGCCGCGCTTCAGGTCCATCGGGTTAAGTCCGGCGGCCACCGCCTTCGAGCCCTCGCGGACGATCGCCTGGGCCAGCACGGTCGCGGTGGTGGTGCCGTCGCCGGCCTGGTCGCTGGTCTTGGAGGCAACCTCCTTGACCATCTGCGCGCCCATATTCTCGAACTTGTCGGCGAGCTCGATTTCCTTGGCGACGGTGACGCCGTCCTTGGTGATCCGCGGCGCGCCG
>DATARH010000242.1:0-13754 GCA_036264235.1 Allostellaceae bacterium | reverse complement strand
GCAAATTCGGCGCCGCCGTCACGGCGCCAGAGCGGGATGCAGGTCAGCCTTTCGGGTCGGCGAGTGCCATATCGACGTGCAACAGGCCGTAATCGTCATACGGCGCCGAGGTCGGCTGGAAACCGAGCGTCTCGTAAAATGTCGCGAGATAGGTCTGGCCGCTCAGCGTCACCCTGCAATCCGCGTAGTCGCGGCCGCATCGGGCGAGCGCCTCGTCCATCATCCGGCGGGCCAGCCCACCGCCACGATACTCCCGGCCGACTGCGACCCGGCCGATCGTGACCCGCGCCTCGTCTTGCACCGGGATCAGCCGCAGGCAACCGGCGAGCGCGCCATCGACCCGCAGCAGCAGGTGGTGCGCGGTCTCATCACGGCCGTCAAGATCGGGATAGGCACAGCCTTGCTCGACGACGAAGATCGCCTGACGAAAGCGAAGGAGCTCATAAAGGAGCGGCGGCGAGAGCTCAGCAAAGCTGCGCCACCCCAGGGCGAAGTCGGGCGCCGCCGGGGTCAACCGCTGACCGGCGGCAGGCCTTCCTCGGCGCGCACCTCGTTGATGATCTGCAGCACCCGCTCGCGATAGGGGCGATACTGCACGCCGAATTCCTCGATCAGCCGGCTGTTGTCGATCAGGTAATTGCCGGACAGCTCCTTGCCGCCGGTTTCCTTATCGAAGGTGATCTGCGCGTCGGGCAGGAAGCCGCGCACGATATCGGCGAGGTCGCCGAGGCTGATCGCGGCACCGCCGGTATTGTAGATCCAGTGCTTCGGCTTATCGCTCATCACCACGCGGGCGAACACTTCGGCGCTGTCGTCGACATGGATCGGGCAGCGCATCGCGTCCTTGTAGGGGCACGACACGGCCCTGCCGCGCGCCGGGGTGGTTATGCAGAAGACATGATCGACGGAGCCGACGATCTTATCGTTGCCGGTCACGTTGGCCGGCCGGATCGCGGTGATCTCCATGCCATGCTTTTCGCGGTAATCCTGCGCCTGCCATTCGTTGAAGATCTTGTGCATCGCGTACTGCACGTGGCCGTGGCGGAAATCGCCCTCGTCCACCAACCGGTCGCCGTAATGCTTCTGCTCCCCGCTCACCGCGAGCGAGCTGGCATAGACGACGCGGTTGACCCCGAGGATGCGGGCCGCCTCGAAGCAATTGTCCATGCCCAGGATGTTGAGCTTGAAGGCGAAACGCGGCGGGTGCTCGCTGCCGAGTAGATAGGCAAGATTGATGACGCGCGACGGCTTTGCCGCCGCCATCTGTCCGACGACATCGTCGAACTGGGTGACGTCGCCGCGCACGACACGCACCTGCTTGCCGTAATCGCCGTAATTCGCGGTCTGCGGGTTGATGTCCATGCAGACGATTTCCTCGCCCTGCTTGGCGAGCAGCGGGATCAGCCGCCGGCCGATAAAACCGGTGCCGCCGATGATGAAGATCGACATGAAATTCCTCCCCAAGACCCATCGCTTGTTGCGAGCCTAGACCTGCCGCGACGGGAGGCGCAATGGCAGCAAAGCCCGCAAACCCTCCGATCTGATAGAAGAGGCCGTTTGAACGAGCCGGAGGCAGAGCAATGAGCGTCGTCACCGTCGAGGAGCGCGGCCCGGTAACGATCGTTGCGATCAACCGGCCGGAAAAGCTGAACGCGATCAACAAGGCGGTCGCGATCGAGCTGCAGGAGGCGTTCGCCGCGTTCGACCGCTCGACGCAGCGCGTCGCGATCCTGACCGGCACTGGCGGCCGCGCCTTTTCCGCCGGAGCCGACGTGACCGACCTGCCGGAACTGTGGCGTTGCGTCCCGACGGTCGGGATCACCACCGAGAAGCCGATCATCGCCGCCGTCGCCGGCTGGTGCATCGGCGGCGGACTCGTGATGGCGATGATGTGCGACCTGTTGGTTGCTACGCAGAACGCGCGCTTTTCCTATCCCGAGGGGAAGGTCGGGATCACCGGCGGGATGATCGCCGGGCTCGCCGCGCGCATCCCGCACAAGGTCGCGATGGAGTTGATGCTGCTTGGCGAACCGATCCCGGCCGAGCGCGCCTATGCAGTCGGGCTCGCCAACCGGGTTGTCGCCGACGGAGGTGAGGTAGAGGAGGCGCTAAATATCGCCGAAAAGATCGTCGATCTGGCGCCGTTGGCATTGGCGACGATGAAGCGATTCGTCAATGATGGCGTCTTGCCGAAGGGGCCGGCCGAGTTGGCGGCGCGTTACGGCGCTGAGTTGGGTGCTGTCCGCAACAGCGCCGATGCTGCCGAAGGAGTGCGGGCGTTTCGGGAGCGGCGCAAGCCGCGTTACGAGGGCCGCTAGTCAGGCGGCGATACCCGTCGGGCTGCCAGCGAGCAGCTGCTGGTAATTGCGCGACTTCGCGAGCCGGGCCGCCTCCCGAGCCGCGTCATGGTCGCGCAATGCAAGGCGATCCGCCTCGGTTACCGACGCATGGGTGGGGACGGCGCACACTGTCGGGCAGCGGGTTATCGCCTTGCGGCGAAGAAATTCGGCAATTGCCGTGTCGTAATCATTTTGCGACATTTCTGTCCCACTCCAAGGTTCGTAGCTGGTCCTGGATACGCGCTAAAGGTTAACGGCCTGTTACGGCAAAACACCTAAAAACCATGGAATGCGGGGCCTTCGTAGCGGCTGGTGTGGCGTTGCAGGGGGTTTCTTGGGTATAAGGATTCGACTGCCGAGCGGCATTCGGGGTATCGGGCTTTGGCGCAACGTGATTTCGCCATCAGGTTTTGGGGCGTACGCGGCAGCATTCCCTGCCCCGGACCGGAAACCGTGCGCTATGGCGGCAACACGTCATGCGTTGAAGTCCGCTGCGGCGATCGCCTGCTGGTCTTCGACGGCGGGTCGGGCCTGCGCCCGCTCGGCAACGATCTGGTCAAGGACGGTCGGCCGGTCGAACTCGACCTGTTCTACAGCCATACCCACCTCGACCATATCGTCGGGCTGCCGTTCTTTGCTCCCTGCTATAACGATCAGAATCGGGTCCGTATCTGGGCCGGACATCTGAAGCCGCATTCCGGGATCGAAGCGGTGCTGGGCAAGATGATGTCGGCGCCGCTGTTCCCAATCCCAATCGACATCTTCACTGCTGAGATGGTCTTCGTCGACTTTACCGCCGGCGAGACGCTGGCCCCCCATCCCGGCATCGAATTGCGCACCGGTCCGCTGGACCACCCGAACGGCGCCACCGGGTACCGGGTCGAGTACGGCGGCAAGTCGCTGGCCTATATCACCGATACCGAACACCGCGAAGGCAAGCTGGACGCCAATGTCCTGCGTCTGATCGACCGGGTCGATGTGATGGTCTACGACACCTCATATACCGATGAGGAATTCCCTTCGAAACGGGACTGGGGTCACTCGACCTGGCAGGAGGCGGTGCGCCTCGCCGATGCCGCCAAGGTGCGCAAGCTGGTGCTGTTTCACCACGACCCGGCGCATGACGACGAGTTCATGGACCGGGTCAAGGCGGAGGCGGAGGTGGCCCGCCCTGGCACGATCGTCGCCTATGAAGGGCTGATCCTAAAGCCGTAGCGTTTCGGGCTATCAGTGATATGGGTCCGCGGCGTCCCGCAGCCCGTCGCCGAAGAAGTTGAACGCGAGCACGGTCACGATCACCGGCGCGACGGGCAGCATCAGCCACGGATAGAGAGCGACGGTGCTAATGTTCTGCGCCTCGTTCAACAGCACGCCCCAACTGGTCACCGGCGGCCGCAGGCCGAGGCCGAGAAACGACAGCGCGGTCTCGCCAAGGATCATGCTCGGGATCACCAGCGTCGCCGAGGCGATCAGGTGACTCATGAAGCTCGGCAGCAGGTGGCGGCCGATGATCCGCGCCGGGCTCGCGCCCATCAGGACAGCGGCGGTGCAGAAATCCTCTTCGCGCAGAGCCAGCAGCTTCGAGCGGACGGCGCGCGCCAGATGCGTCCACTCGATCATGCCGAGGATCAGCGTGATCCCGAAATAGACCAGCAGCGGGCTCCAGGTCACCGGCAGGATCGCCGACAGCGCCATCCACAGCGGCAGATGCGGGAAGGACTGGATCACCTCGATCCCGCGCTGGATCAGGATATCGGTCCAGCCGCCATAATAGCCGGCGATGCCGCCGATCAGGATGCCGAGCGTAAAGCTGACCGCGACGCCGATCAGGCCGATCGTCAGCGAAATCCGGGCGCCATAAATGATCCGCGAAAACAGGTCGCGGCCGAGCCGGTCTGTGCCGAACAGGAACAGATTGCCGCCCTCCGCCGGGCAGACGAGGTGGAGATCGCCCTCGAACAAGCCCCAGAACCTGTAGCTGTCGCCATGGCAGAAGAAGCGTATCGGCTCCGGCTTCGACAAATCCGGCTCGTAGACGCGGCGCAGCTGCGTCATGTCGAGATGATAGCTCTGGCCGTAAACGAAGGGTCGGACCAGTCGACCATGGTCGAGGATGTGTACGGTTCGGGGCGGCGCGTAGATAAAGTCGGTGTGGCGGCTGTCGAGACCGTAAGGGGCAAGGAATTCGCAGAACAGAATGGCGACGTATAGCGCCATCAGGATCGCACCGGAGAAGACCGCGACCCGATGGCGCGACAGGCGCCACCACATCAGCCGCCATTGCGAGGCGCGGTAGAACCGCTCCTGCGCCGGCGTCATCTCCTCGACGATGTAAGGGTCGAACGGCGCCGGCGACACGTAATGCGGCGGCCGTTCGGCTATCTCCGCCGCTGGGGTCCCGGAGAGCGTGGAACGCTGGGGGCCGCCGCGGAGATCGGCTTCGCTCATGCGCGCCGCCCGGATTGCAGACGGATGCGCGGATCGAGAACCGCCAGCGCCAAATCCGACAAGAGCACCCCGATCACGGTCAAAGACGCCATAAACATCAGGAACGAGCCGGCCAGGAACATGTCCTGGCTGCGCAGCGCGTCGAGCAGCATCGGCCCCGTTGTCGGCAGAGACATCACGACTGAGACGATCGCCGCTCCGGATATCACATGCGGCAACAGCGACCCGATGTCGGAGATGAACGGGTTGAGCGCCATCCGCAGCGGATATTTGAGCAGCACCCTGCGTGGCGGCAGTCCCTTCGCGCGTGCCGTCACGACATATTGTTTGTGCAATTCATCGAGCAGATTGGCGCGGAGCCGCCGGATCATACTCGCCGTACCAGCGGTACCGATGACAATCACCGGGATCCAGATGTGGGCGAAGACCGATCCAACCTTGCCCCAGGTCCACGGCTTGTCGAGGTATCGCGGGTCCATCAGCCCGCCGACCGAGATGCCGAAATAAACATGCGCCAGATAAACGAGCACCAGCGCCAGCAGGAAGCTCGGGGTGGCCAGGCCGAGAAAACCGAGGAAGGTCAACCCGTAATCGACCGTGCTGTATTGGTGCGTCGCCGAGTAGACCCCGATCGGGAACGCGACCACGTAGGTGAAGAGGATCGTCGCGAACGACACGACGAAGGTCAGCAGCAGGCGGTCGCCGACGACCTGATTGACCGGCATGTCGTACAGGAAGGAATAGCCCATGTCGCCGCGCAACAATCCGACGACCCAGTAAAGATATTGCTGCCAGAGCGGCTTATCGAAGCCGTAATGGGCTTTCAGGAACGCGATCTTGGCGAGGTTGGCGCGCTCGCCCTGACTCTGCAGTTCAGCGATGTAGGTCGAGAAATAATCGCCGGGTGGCAGATGTATAATCACGAAAATAACGATGCTGATCGCGATCAAGGTCGGAATCATGACCAGCAGGCGATGAACAACATAGCCGAGCATCGGCTGTAATATCCTCCCTCCGGCTGGCCGATTATCGATGTCGCAGCGGCGGCCGCCAAAGACGCCTTGGTAGTATCAGAATTCCGCGCCGGCCAGTAGCCCCGCAACCCGCAAGGTGCCTCAGCGCTGGGCGGCAAGGGCGCGATCGAAAAGCGGCAGCAAGGTGGGAAAGGTCGGATAGCGCCCGGCGACGATCTCGTCGCGACTGACCCAAGCGACGGCGGCAGCATCATCGGCCGGTTCGCCCTCGCCAGTGCGCCAGACGCCGCGCACCGCGATCAGCACGTAATGGAACTGTACGCGGCCCTCAGCATCGCGGCTAACCGCATCATGCACATCGAGCCAGCCGGCCGGCTCGGCGACGATGCCGGTCTCCTCGCGCAATTCACGCATTGCGCCCTCGGCGACGGTTTCGCCGACCTCCAGCACGCCGCCGGGAAATCCCCAGCGCCCGGCATTGGGCTGCTGCGCCCGCTGTACGATCAGGGCCCTTGTGTTCGGCCCATCGCCGCGCAGCACCACCGCCAGCACCGCTACGATCGGCCGGTCGGGGTAGCGCCGCGCCGCCCGCCGGGCATCGAGATCGGCGGTGGTCGGTTCGGCGGCGGCTGGTTCAGTCGTCATTGCGAGCGCAACCGAAGCAATCTCGTGCATTGGGCTGCTACTGTTGAGATTACTCGTCGCTGTGCCTCGCCAGGATACCCAGTCTAGTTATCCGCTGCGAGCCGCGGATCGACCGTGCCCTGCTCGACCTTGTAAATCTCGGCGCCGTGCTCGACGAACTCCTTCGACTTCTCGGCCATGCCGCTCCGGGCGTAATCGCGGATCTGCTGGGTAATCTCCATCGAGCAGAATTTCGGGCCGCACATCGAGCAGAAATGCGCCAGCTTGGCGCCGTCGGCGGGCAGCGTCTGGTCGTGGAACTTCTCGGCGGTTTCCGGGTCGAGCGACAGGTTGAACTGGTCGCGCCAACGGAACTCGAAACGCGCGCGCGACAACGCGTCGTCACGCAACCGCGCCGCCGGGTGCCCCTTGGCGAGATCGGCGGCATGGGCGGCGATCTTGTAGGTGATGACGCCGGCCTTGACGTCGTCGCGATCCGGCAGCCCGAGATGCTCCTTCGGAGTCACATAGCAGAGCAGTGCAGTGCCAAACCAGCCGATCATCGCGGCGCCGATGCCACTGGTGATGTGGTCATAACCCGGCGCGATGTCGGTGACGAGCGGGCCCAAGGTGTAGAACGGCGCCTCGCCGCATTCCTCAAGCTGCTTGTCCATGTTGATCTTGATCTTGTGCATCGGCACATGACCGGGGCCTTCGATCATGACCTGGACGTCGTCCTCCCAGGCGAGCTTGGTCAATTCACCGAGCGTCTCCAACTCCGCGAATTGGGCGCGGTCGTTGGCATCTGCATTGGAGCCGGGCCGCAGACCGTCACCAAACGAGTAGCTGACGTCGTAGGCTCGCATGATCTCGTTGATCTCGCGGATATGCGTGTAGAGGAAATTCTCCTGGTGATGCGCCAGGCACCACTTCGCCATAATCGAGCCGCCGCGTGAGACAATGCCGGTGACACGCGCGGCGGTCAGGTGAATGTAGCCGAGCCGCACGCCGGCATGGATAGTGAAGTAATCGACGCCCTGCTCGGCTTGCTCGATCAGCGTGTCGCGGAACAATTCCCAGGTCAGGTCCTCGGCCTTGCCGCCGACCTTCTCCAGCGCCTGATAGATCGGCACCGTGCCGATCGGCACCGGCGAGTTGCGAATGATCCATTCGCGGATCGTGTGGATGTTGCGGCCGGTCGACAAATCCATGACCGTGTCGGCGCCCCAGCGCGTCGCCCACACCAGCTTGTCGACCTCCTCGGCGACCGAGGAAGTGACAATCGAGTTCCCAATGTTGGCGTTGATCTTCACCAGGAAATTGCGGCCGATGATCATCGGCTCGGTTTCCGGGTGGTTGATGTTGTTCGGGATGATCGCGCGGCCGCGCGCAATCTCGTCGCGCACGAATTCCGGCGTGACGTATTCCGGGATCGCGGCGCCGAACGAATTGCCGGGGTCGATCCGCTCCAGTGCCTTCTCGCGGCCGAGATTCTCGCGGATCGCGACGTATTCCATTTCGGGCGTGACGATGCCGCGCCGGGCATAGGCGATCTGCGTTACCGCCTGGCCCGGCTTCGCGCGCAGCACCTTGCGGGCGCCGCGGTCGAAGATCGGCACGAGGCTCGCCTCACCGCGCCTGAGCCCGTTGTCTTCCGGCTTAATTCCGCGGCCGTCAACCGGCTCGACATCGCCGCGTCCCTCGATCCACGGCCGGCGCAGTTCGGGCAGACCCTTGCCGATATCGGTCGCGAGCGCCGGGTCGGAATAGGGCCCCGACGTGTCATAGACGCGGACCGGCGGCTCATTGGCGGAGGCCTCAAGATCGATCTCGCGCATCGCGACGCGCAGGTGGCCGTGGCTCCGCCCGGCGATATAGACCTTGCGCGAGGACGGGAACGGGCCGGTTGTGACGCGCGGCTCGACGCCGTCGGTGGTCAGTGCGGCGCTGGGGAGCGGTGCGGAATCGGGCATTGGCGGTCTCCGTTGGCGAAGACCCGGGCGGTGCGCGAGATGGAAAGAGGGCGCGAGGCCAATTGCGTTCCTGTCCCTACGCCGGCACGACCCGGATCAGGTTCGAAGGGTTTCCGCGGACCAGCGGCGTCTCAGCCCCTCCATAGGGGCACCCCTTGGACTGGCTGAATTATCGACAGGTTGTCGAGCGCCCGTCAAGCGCGCGGCGGCGACCCCGGCGTTTGCTCACCGCGCCGGTGCGCGAAGTTCCACGTCAGCAGACGGGCGGTGAACTCCCGATAGGTTGTCGGCTCGTAGCGCGGCGGATTACCCGGGCCGACGCAGGTCGGGACCGGTTCGACCAGGGAGTCGTGGCTCGGCACCGGAAAGAACGGAAGCGCCGAACGACCGGTCGTTCTGTGGGCACCCGCTGCTAGCCCTTTCGTTGTTGGCTGATACGCCGACTTCGACGTAAGGTTGTGCAGCGACAACCGGCGCCGCTCACCGCCCGGCCCGGATCCCTCGCACATTTCGTCGCTACCGCAGCGGAGACCGCCATGCCCGCGAAGGTTCAGCGCATCGCCACCTGTGTCGTGCAGACAATCCTGCCTTCGGCCCTGGTGTTCGCCCTCGTTTCGGGATTGCCGGAACGGGCAAAGGCGGAAGAGTCGACGGCGAGCGAGATCGCTGCGTTGCGCCAGGAGTTTAAGGCGCTTGCGACGCGAAACCAGCAGCAGATCGATTCGCTGCGGCAACAGGTGCGCGAACTCAACGCCGAGCTTGGCCGGCGCCGCGGCGCGCCGCCTCCGACGGGAACTGTCGCTGGCGTGCCCGTTGCGCCTGCGGCCGGACCGAAGCCGGCGCCAGGCAGCGCGATCGCGTCGCTGCCTGAAGCTCCACGGCCGATGGAGTTTGCCCCGGCTACGGCACCACCGATGTTGCCGGCGCAGATGCAAAACCTGCCCGGTCGTTCTGTCACGCCGCCTTACACCGCGACCGGACCCGGCGCTCCCGGTCCGTATTCGGTTACGCCGGCGGCGGCGGTTGCCTCGGGCGGCAACCGCGTCGCGCTGAGCCTCTCGGGGCAGGTCAACCGCGCGCTGCTCTACGGCGATGACGGGGTCAATTCGAAGCTGCGCCAGGTCGACAACAACAATTCCTCGAGCCGCTTTCGCATCGTCGGCGAAGCGCGGCCACTCGACGAGACCGTTGCCGGGATGAATTTCGAATTCGAGGTACGTCCGAATTCCTCGGCGAACCAGACCTTGACCCAGAACCTGCCGCAGTCGGCTTCGGCGGTGACTCCGACGGTCCGCCAGGCCGAGATCTATGGCGGCAACCCGCATTATGGTGAGGTACGGCTCGGCTTCGGCAGCACCGCCTCGTACTTGACGGCGGAGATCGATTTATCCGGCACCGCTGTGGCGAGCTACGAGATCGTTTCCGATTTCAATGGCGGTTTCGCGTTCCGGCAGCGGAACGCGGCGATCGTGCCGGGTGGCCCCGGCGGGGCGCTAGTACCATCGCCGGGGAAGGCCTACGGGCCGGCGGTTGCCAGCGTCTTCAACTCTTTCGATGGACTCAATCGGGACACCCGTATTCGCTATGACACGCCGGTCTTCGAAGGGTTTCAGTTTGCCACGTCGCTGCTCGACGGCGGCGCCTTCGATCTGGCTGGGCGCTTTGCACGGAAATACGATGATTTCCAGATCGTCGCCGGGACCGGTCTCGCCTTTGCCACCGCCCGCGGGCGCGCGCAACCGGTTGCCTACGGCTATGCCGGGGTGCCGGCCGGCGTGCAAGGCACCAGCCTTGCCGGCACCAACGCGGCGCCGGACTCGCCGACGACAGACGATGTCAGCCCCGACCACAGCATGCAATTCGACGGTTCGGTGTCGGTACTAATGACGAACGGAATGCTGAGCGGGCTAAACCTGACCTTCGCCGGCGGCATTCGCGACCCGCACTACCACGATCCGACCGGCAAACCGCTGTCGCCCAATCTGTTCTTTGCGAAACTCGGTTATCAGCACAATTTCCTGCCGATCGGATTGACCGCGTTTTCGATCGATTACGCCGAGAATGACGAACTGATTTTCAACAATGACCACGCCCGCGCCTATGGCCTGGCTGCGGTGCAGAACATCGACCAATTCGGGTTGGAGCTGTTCCTGGCGGGCCGGTACGAAACCCTGAACCGCCCGTTCGCCAGCTATCACCCGATCCTGGCGGTGATGAGCGGCGGCCGCGTCCGGTTCTGAGCGATGCACGGCTCACAGCGCACGGCGAAAGCGGCCGCGGCCGCCCTGCTGCTTGGTCTGCTCGCCGGGTGCGGTGGCAAGCCAATTCCATTTCCGGTGCCGGAGAGCGAGATGCCGCCCGCTCCGGGCCTCTTCACCGGCGACACCGGCGCCTGGGAGATCCCGATCTTGCGCGGCAAGCCGCCGGCCCCGCCCGCCGATCCCGTAGCACCGACCGGAGTCCCGAAATGACTGCAGCTCCGTCCCGCATGGCGATCCCGCATCACCGCTGGTGGATCGGCGTCTTGCTCGGCACCGGCATCCTCGTCAACTATTTCGACCGCATCACTCTGTCGATCGCAGCGCCGGAGTTGCAGAAGGAGTTCGGCCTCGATCCGGCGCAGCTGGGCCTGATCTTCAGCGTGTTCTTCTGGTCCTATGCGGTGTTGCAGATCCCGGTCGGGTTGGTGCTCGACCGGTTCGGCGTGAAACCGATCGGCCGTATCGGTGCGGCGATGTGGTCGGTGGCGACGGCGCTAACGGCAGTGGCGACCGGCGCGGGCGGCATCATCGCCGCACGCATTCTGCTTGGCATCGCCGAGGCGCCGGCCTTTCCCGCCAATGCGAAAGCAACCGGTTATTGGTTTCCCCGCAACGAGCGTGGATTGGCGACGGCGATCTTCGATTCAGCCGCCAAATTCGCGAATGTCATCGGTGCGCCGCTGGTCGGGTTCGTCGTCGTTGCCTTCGGCTGGCGCGGAGCGTTCTGGTCGATGGCGGTGCTGAACCTCGCCTATTTCATCCTCTATTACGTTGTCTACCGCGACCCCGGCGATGACACGCGGTTGAGCACCGCCGAGCGCGACTACATCCGGGCCGGTGGCGGCGCCGCAGAAGGTGCGGCTCCGGCCGGCGCCGGAAAAATGCTCGGTTACCTGTTGCGCACGCGCAAGATCTGGGGGCTGACGATCGGTTTTGCCGCGTATGGCTATTCCTTTGCGCTGTTCCTGACCTGGCTGCCGGGCTATCTCGTCCGCGAACTGCATATGAGCATTTTGGGCTCCGCCGAATACACGGCAATACCGTGGCTGGTCGCGACCATCACCGACCTGGTGATCGGCGGTTGGCTGATCGACCATTTGATCAGCCGCGGCAACGACGAGACCCGCGTGCGCAAGAGCGTCCTGGTGATTGGCATGCTGCTCGGACTGGCGGTCTTCGGGGCCGCCTTCACCGAGCGCCCGGTAGTCGCGATCTTCTGGATCTCGGTCGCGCTTGCCGGGCTCGCGGCGGCCGCTCCGGTCGGGTGGTCGATCCCGGGGCTGATCGCGCCAAAGGGCGGCGCCGGCACCGTCGGCGGCATCATGAATTTCGTCAACAACCTGATGGGTGCGGCCGCCCCTCTCGCCACCGGCTTTATTGTCGGCGTGACCGGCTCGTTCGCCGGTGCGTTTCTGGTGGCCGGTATCGCATTGGTGATCGGGATCTTCGCCTATGTGGTCCTGCTCGGACGCATCGAGCCGGTGCCCGCGCCGGCCGCGCATGAGCCGCTCGGCGCCGCCGCGGCCGAATAGGAGGAACCGATGTCGACAACTGCGCAACCGCGATCCAACCCCGATGTCGCTGCCCGGGAAGCCGCCGCTGCCAAACAGGTCACACCAGTCGTGCTGGTGCTGATGGGCGTCTCCGGCAGCGGCAAATCGACGGTCGCACAGGAGCTGCAGCGGGTGCTCGGCTGGCCGTTTCAGGAGGGCGACGACCTGCACCCGCCGGCCAATGTCGAGAAGATGCGCGCCGGCCAGCCGCTAAACGATGCGGACCGGCTGCCTTGGCTGCGCGCGATCGCCGCCTGGATCGACGGCCAGCTGGCGGCGAGCCAGCCGGGGATTGTCACCTGCTCGAATTTGAAGCGCGCTTATCGCGACATCACGGTGGGCGAACGGCGTGGCGTGACGCTGGTCTATCTGAAAGGTGCGGAGCCGGTCATTCGTGAGCGTATCGAGGCGCGCACGCACCGTTATATGCCGGCGACGCTGCTCGGCAGCCAGTTCGAGACGCTGGAAGAACCCGGCCTCGACGAGCACCCGGTCACCGTCGCCGTGCACGGCAGCATTGCCGAGACCGTCACCGAGATCCTGCAGCAGCTCGCCGCGCGCTCCCGGGCCGCTTCAGGCTGAGCCGGGCGCCGCCGCTGCTTCCTCGCTGCGGCGGTGAGCGAAGTTCAGGGTCAGCAGGTTGGCGGTGAATTCGCCATAGGTCGTCGGCTCGTAGCGCGGCGGATTATCCGGGCCGACGCAGGTCGGCACCGGCTCGACGAGGCTGTCGTGGTTCGGTCCGAGAAAGAACGGGATCGCATAGCGCGACCGGTCGTTGCGATTGATGACGCGGTGCGGCGTCGGCTTGAACCGGTCGTTGGAATAGCGCCCGAGCATCGCGCCGGTGTTGACGACGAACGTGCCGGGGATCGCCGGCGGCCTGATCCACTCCCCTTCGGCGGTGCGCACTTCGAGGCCGGGCAAGGCCGATTGCGCCAAAAACGTGATGAAGTTGTTGTCGGTATGCGGCGCGAACCCGAACTCGTTGTCGTCGGGCTCCGGCTGCGGCGGGTAATGGATCAGCCGGATCGTGCAGTTCGGCTCGGCGAAGGCCGCGTCGAAATAGTCGCTCGGGAGATCGAGCGCGGCGGCGAACACCGGCACCAGCCGGCGGGTCATCGTCTCCATCGCGGTGTAATATGCCAGCATTGCGGCGCGGAATTCCGGCATGTCGGGCGGCCACCGGTTCAGCCCGATCAGCGGTTTGTTGTTGACGATATCCGGGTGGTCGGGGCCGCGCTCGCGGGTGATGTAGAACGACTCACTGAAATTCGGCCGTGTATTCTTGTTGACCGGCGAGTGACGCACGGTCTGACCGCCGAACGGCAGGTATCCGATATTATACCGTCCGATTTTCAGCGCGAGCTTCTGCTCGTCCGGCAGTGCAAAAAACCGCTCGGCCTCGGCGAAAGCGCGATCCGGCAATTCTTGCGGCACGCCGTGATTGGCGACGACGAGAAAGCCGGTGTCCTCGCAGGCGCGGGCGACCGCGCGCGCCAAAGGTGCGGCCGCGCCGGGTTCGCCGGCAAGGTACGGGCCGATATCGAGGACCAGGATGCGCCCGGTGTCAGCGCGGGCGGTT